>JAFZVM010000026.1 GCA_017617795.1 Oscillospiraceae bacterium | reverse complement strand
GACTAACTGACCGTTTCATATGGATTCTCATTCCTCGCCTTTATCAAGATTTATCGTTTGCCGATTGCTTCCGTCACTGTGACTTAATCTATGGCTGAGAAGGTCTGCATCATATAATGGAAGCGCCTTCCAAAGCCTTCGGCGGCCTCGACGGAGAAGTGCGCTGAGGCAACAAAGCAGCCGTCGGACGCCGGGATGATATACACCGCCTGCAGCTCGTCCGCCATCGTGTCGGTGCCCTTCAGCACGGATGCCTCAATATAGAGGCATTCGCCCGCGCATTCGAGCTCGCGCGTGCTCTCCGTGAGATCATACATCCCGGAAAGAGCTTCTCTGACGGCTGCGGCAACGGTATCGGCGTCCTCCGTGGTGTATGTCACCTCGAGATAGTTCTCAGGGTTTTCTGGGTCGTCCCAGACCGAACCGATCCGCTCCCGATCGGATTCGCTTTGCCGCACAAAGGATTCATAGTCGTAATCCATCTGGAAGCCAAGCGCCTCGTTCCGAATATGTTCGTACTTGACCGTCTCCTCCATGCCTTCGAGGATAATGACCGCCTCGAAGCGTTCGCCGGCCTGCCTGCCCGGGTTCACCGGGACTCGCTCGAACACCATATCCGTCCCATACGCGGACTGATCCTCGTGCCAGGTAAAGGTCCCGTCATCGTTGAACGTGATCGTTCCGGTGCCGTCCTCGTACTCCGGCTCCTGGCTCACCACTTCCCCGTTGTCGTCATAAGTGACGATGGACTTGGTAACGCCGGAATACTCGATGGTCAGCGTCTCAGTGTCCAGACGTTCGACGATATCCCAGTGGGCCAGTTCCCATGCGCTGCTGCCCCACTCAATGGTGATCCAGGCATCTTCGTTTCCGAAGCACTCCACCAGGGCATGTGCCCGGCCGCACTGATACTCGCCGATGAAGTTCATAACCGGATTCTGCCAGTCGGGGTCTTCCTCAAACATGGCGATGAAGTCCGCGCTCTCATCCAGCAGCACAGTGATGATCGGCTCTGTGGAATAGTCCTCGCCATTTTTCGTCCACTTCACAAACAGATTTCCCGCCTCCGCAGCAGCGGCAAAGGTGTACGTCGCGGGCTCCGCCAGATTGATCTGGGCAGACTGATAGGGCCACTCGGGATCGATCACAGGGGCTTCTTCTCCCTCGGCATATTCGATCATGCCGCCCCAGCCCTCCGTGTTGACGGTGACGAAGATGGTGGCCTTCGGGATATCATAAGGCGTGAAGTGATACGTACTTCCGCCCTCGACGGTGAGCAGGACGCCATCCGCCCCTTCTCCCGAAACGGTGACCTTCAGATCGTCCTTGCTGCCGGAAGAAGAGAGAACGCCGCGCAGCGCATTCCCCTCCTGCTGCAGCGTGCCGCCCCAGGAGTCTTCTATCAGGTCCTCGCCCAGCATGCAGCCCACATACCAGCCGGGTTCGTCAACGTCATCCATCCAGGTGATCGAAAGCATATTCTCGTCTTCATCCCGGAAATAACCGTTCCGAGTCCACTCAGCCGCAGGCGGCTCGGTTTCGGCCCGTTCAGTCGCCGTCGGCGCAGGCTCAGACGGGGGTACGGTCGATTCCCCGCCGTTATTCGTCGGTCGGTCGCCTGTGCAGGCGGCCAGGGCAAGCAGCATGATCGTGCAAATTGCAATAGAAATCAGTTTTTTCATCTCATTCTTCCTTAACCGGTTCATGATTTAAACGGCTCACAGCTTCTTCTTCAGCGTCAGGATATTCTGTCCGTTTCTGTATTCATAACTCACGTCGTCCATCAGCTTCTTCGTCAGGAAGATACCCAGGCCGCCGACCGGACGTTCGCCCGCCGGAAGGGCCACGTCCGGGTCCGGCTTCGCCAGCGGATCATAAGGGACACCATGATCCACAAAGGTGATCGTCACAGTCACCGGGTCGTCGGACACTTCCACCCGCACCGTTGCTTTCCCCTTGTCCGGCGCATAAGCATAGTGCGCAATATTGATGAATATTTCCTCTACCGCCACGCCGATCTGCATCTGTGCCCTGGGGGCACAGCCTACAGCTTCCAACTGTTCCTCGACAAACGACTGCACCGCCGACAGGTTTTCATCCGTCGCTTCGATCTCCATCTCGTTTCGTGCAAACACCAGCGTGTCCACCTTTTCCAAAAGCCCCAGCAGTTGTTCCTTCCAGAGAGCGATCTCCGCTCTGCCCTTTTCCGTTTCCAGGCCCTTTCTTCGGATGGAGCGGCGGATCATACGCGCGTAGCCCAGGATACGTGCCTTGTCTTCGATCTCGTTGAGTCTCCGCTCATCCGTCGTTCCCAAATATGCGGCAAGGGACTTGCGCCAAAAGGCCCGGCCTGTCTGATAATCGAAGCCCTGGAATGCTTTAATCACCTCATGATCCAGCTCTGAGTAGCCCACGAACGCATTATAAATACTCGCCAGCTCAAAGACCGGATGCCCCACGGCCAGGGTATCCATATCTATAAGCAGCACCTCGTCATTCTGCAGCTCCAGATTTTTCGTGTGATAATCCCCGTGGAGCATATGATCGTCGTGGGGGACTGCCTCCACCAATGCCTGCAGCTTCCTTCCGGCCTCCTCCGGCAGATACTCCTGCAGAAAGCGTGCCCAAGAGAGAGCTGTCTCCTTCATGTCCGGCAGCTTGCCGTGAGGGACCAGGGTGCTGTGGATTTTTTTGAGCAGCGCAACGTATTCCTTCACGCACCAGTCCAGCTTCTCCGGCTCCGCTGCCAGAATTTTGGAAAAGGAACGGGCGTTCAGCAGCTCGAATACGGAACCGTAGCTCTCCCCCACCCGCACCACGTCGTAGGAGATCGCCGTAGGGATGCCCAGAATCAGCGCCAGCTTGGCCACTTCCCGCTCATGCTGGATATCGGCCAAGGCGTCGGCATTGTTGTAGACCTTAACCACGTTGTCCCTGTCGATGCGGTAGATGGTGCCGTTTGCGCCGCGGCCGATTTCCTCGCAGCCCTCGATGGAAACCATGCGGTAGGCTTTCTCCACCTGCATCATCTCCGTAAAACCGGTCATGTCCAGAATCTCATAGACCTCGGAGCTGACCCCCGTGATCTTCATATCCGGGTGCTGCTTCCGGATGCGCAGCAGCACCCGCAGCCCGGCGGAGGAGATGTATTCCAGGCCGGAGGCGTCCAGGACCACCGGTGTGCCGGTCTGCCCATCCAGCTCCTTCAGGAGTTCCTTTTCCAGCATAGCCGCATTATTCGAATCGATCCTGCCGGTCAATTTCATAGACATGTTCTCTTCCTTCTTTCCTTCAGACGTTTTGGCCGTTTGGTCCGGTTTCCTGCGTTCTCCTGAAATCCGCCATTTCCACATGGGCTTCGATGGCTGTCCGGATCCCCGCGCCTACGTCCAGCAGATTATCAAAGCTGTACCAGGGCGTGGCCCGGTTCACCAGTTCGGTCAGACCGGGGCAGACGGCCCGGTTCAGGATGTGCTTCGTGATGGTGACGCTGCTGCGTACGTTCTTCGTCAGATACAGATGATTGACGAGGTTGAACTGATCCAGAAGCAGAAATACGCCCTGCTGGAATTTCATCCGGTCGTTGGTGGCAATGTCGATGATTTTGGCGTCGGGGGAAGTCCGTTTCACTCGGCGCAGGTTTTCGTCGTTTCGATCATAGTTATACACGCGCACCCGATAATCGTTGAGCCAGCATTCCGCCGTGACCCGATCCTGCGTGTACTTTTCCGGATCCAGGATCTCGACCGTATACAGCAGCGCATCGTTCTCGAATTCCCGCTTTCCCTTGAGACCGAAGGACAGGGCTACATAAAGGGATTTCGTGAAATCGATGAAGGGGGACCACTCCAGGTAATGCTGCGAAAAGGCGCAGAGATCATACATGCAGTATTTCCTCGCCTGCCCGAAGGTGGAACAGAACAGATCGATATAGCGCCCATTGGAACGGTAATGCCGCAGGATGTATTCCGCCGTGATGTCCGCGTAGTTTTTCCCGCCCTCCATCAAAGCGCCCCGTTCCCGGAACATGGTGGGCAGCAGGGGGCGTTTCAGACTGGAGATCCTTTCCCCCCGATAAAAAATCAGGCGGCTGCCGCTGAGATAAGGCGCAAGGAGCCGCTCCTCAAATTGCGCGTAATCATCGATATGGACCTCGTTGACGCTGTAGTCGTAGTCAAATTCCTCGGCTATGCCCTCCAGGCGATCCAGATTGGTAAGCAGCTCGTCCATCACATATTTCCTCCCGTGCCGCGGTACTCGACGCAGAGCATGGTCAGGTCGTCAAACTGCTCCGCATCCTTTACGAAGCCGTCCACCGCCCGGCGGACGGTTTTCAGAAGCTCCTGGGGCGATACATCCGGCTCCTCGTTCAGCGCAGCAAGCATCCGCTCCGTGCCGAACATATTTCCATCTGCATCCGTCGCTTCCGGCACACCGTCCGTGTAGAGGAACAGCTTTGTGCCCGGCGTCATCTGCAGCTCATATTCCTGGTATTTCATCCCCTGCATCCCGCCGATCACAAACCCGTGTTTGTCCTTCATCAGTTCAAACGGGCCGCACGGCGTTCTTTGCAGCACAGGGTATTCATGTCCGGCATTGGCTGCCGTCAGTTTTCCGGTGGAAATTTCCAGAATGCCCAGCCATACCGTGACGAACATCTCCTCCTGATTGTTGGAGCAGATGGCCTCGTTGGTTTTTGTCAGGATCTCCGCCGGAGAGCCGCCCAGCATGGCGCAGCTTTGCAGGATAATCTTGGACGCCATCATGAACAGCGCCGCGGGGACGCCCTTGCCGGAAACGTCTGCCATCACCATGCCCATATGGTCTTCGTCAATCAGAAAGAAGTCATAGAAATCGCCGCCCACCTCTTTGGCCGGATCCATGCTCGCGAAAAGATCAAACTCGCTGTGTCCGGGGAAGGGAGGAAAGATATGCGGCATCATGGCCGCCTGGATCCTTGTGGCCAAGGACAGCTCCGTACCGATGCGCTCCTTTTCCGCGGTGATCCGCGTCAGATTCTCCACATAGTCTTGTATCTGCTCCTCCATCGTGTCGATGGAGGCGGCCAGCGCGCCGATCTCATCTCGGTTGCGGATCGTTTCTCGCAGCTTCTTCCCGGTGGTCACGTTCTCTGTGGAGAAGCGCGTCGCCTCCTCCGAGATCTGACGCAGAGGCTGCAGCAGCGTCCGATGCAGGAACGTGCTCTGGCCCGCGATCACGAGAAGCACCAGGACGATCAGGACCATGATGATCTTTTTGATATAGTTTTGCCGCACCCGGGCCATCACGTCCATCTGCCGCTGCACACAAAGGATGGCCTTCACCTGGCCGTCGGCGCCCTTGACGCTGATCATCGCCGTGATATGCGGATCGGTTTCGATATAGCCCTTGTCCCGGATCACCAGCTCCTGTTCCGACGTGAGCTCATAGAGCGCGCGGTACTTGCCGCGGTAGTCGTCGTTGGTGGTCTCCCGCACATAGCCGAAATCATAGACCGTGTAGCTGCTCTCATGATTGATGGTGGAAAAGAGAAAGGTGATGTGGGCATAGTCCGTGCGGTCCGGCTGGATGAGGTAGATGAAGGTGGAACCGGAGGAATTGCAGAGCCGATCCATCTGCGTCCATACTTCCCGGTATTCCTCCGTCGTCCCTCCGCTGGCGGCGTATGCCTCCACCCGATCGGCGTCAAGGAGCTGGGCTGCGGTCCGGGCGGTCAGAAAAGCTCCGTCGGCATACTGGTCCAGCAGCGCGTCGGTGAAGCTGCGGTATCCGATGACGCTGACGATGGCGGAAAAAACCAGCAAAAGCAGAACGATGCCCGTGATGCTCTTGACCGCCGCGTGTTCTCTCAATCGTTTCATGCCTGTCCCTCTGGGTGTTATCCCTGCGCGTCCGTCCCATGAGCCCGATCCGGGATCAGGGATAGCTCTGCTGCTTCTGCTCGGAAAGTCTCATCAGTATCGTTGCGACCTGTGCGCGGGTGGCGGTTTCCTGCGGCATAAGCATATGGTTTTCCGTACCCTGCAGGATCCCGTTCATGGTCATCCAGCACACCGCCTCATATGCCCAATCGGCCACATGGTCGAGGTCTGAGAAGTCCGGATCAAAGCTCCATGCTTCGCTGAAGCCGCCGCCCGTCGATCGGATATAACGATAGAAGATCGTGGCGAGCTGCTCGCGGGTCACGGGATCGTCGGGGCCGAACCGCCCGTCTTCATAACCGGCTGCAAGCTGCACAGAGGCAGCCCAGCCCACCGCTTCAGTATACCATACGCCGTCGGTAACGTCAGTGAAAACGGTATTCCCGCCCGTCGGATTTCCTGCCATTCGCCAGAGCATGGTGACAAGCATGGCGCGGGAGGTGGCGCTGCCCGGCGCAAATATGCCGCCGTCATACCCGTTCATGACCCCTTTTTCCAGCGCAAAATGGATGCCGTCATGATACCATGCCCGGGCGTTCAGGTCCGTAAAGGCACACAGGGGGCAGCCTTCATCCCCGGCGCAGGTCTGCCAGGAAGGGGGCTGCTGTTCCTCCGGGGGCTGTTCCACGGGAGGCTCCTCTGCAGGGGGTTCCTCCACAGGAAGCTCCGCTGCTGGTGTCTCCGCCACAGGGGGCTCCTCCGCAGGAGGTTTCTCCACAGGAGACTCCTCCCCCGGCGTCTTTACGCTCCGGGCAGCGGGAGTATAGGCCATGGGGACGGTCAGGGGGGCGAAGTCCGCCTGACTGCTGCTGACCGTCAGCAAAAGTGCAGTCTGTCTGTCCGGGAGGATAAAACTGACGGTAAACGCCAGCACACCGCCGCCCCGGAGCTGATCCACATAGAAGACCCTGTCCCCGTCTCTTTCCGATACGAGGACCATATAGGTGCTGTCAGCCGCCGTATCGTTGAGGGCAACGCGAAGCACTGCGGAGCCCGGGTAAAAAACATCCTCCAGACCGTCCCCGTCCGCATCCCGGATCTCCGCCGCCGCCGGGTCTCCCCCGGAGGTCAGCGGTTCAACGGACAGACCCGGGGTCGTACCGATCCCATAGAAGCCGGAGTCGCCAGACTCGGTGGCCAGGGCGGTCCCGGACAGGGGCAGGAGCAGAAGCAGGCAGATCACTGCCGCAATCAGTCTTTTTCTCATTTGCCAATTTCCTTGATATTCCAGCCCGGTTCCCGGCGGGACGCCGGGTCCCGGGCTGGTACAGACTTGGTTTAACCTTCGCCCATATAGCGGTAGAGGAAGGTGACGATCTGCGCTCTCACACAGTCGTCGTCGGGCGAGAAGGTGGTGTCGCTGGTTCCCTTGGTGATGTCGTTCTCCGCTGCCCAGGTCACCGCTTCGGCGTACCAGGCGTCCAGAGCTACGTCGGCAAAATACGCTTTCGCTGTGACACTTGCCTTGGCGAACCGATAGAGGAAGGTGACGGTCTGGGCCCGGGTCACGGTGGCGTCCGGCGCGAACTCCGTTTCGCTCACGCCCTTCGTGATCCCATGTTCCACCGCCCACAGGACGGCCTTTTCATAGTAGCTCCCCTTCGCCACGTCTGTGAAGGGCATTGCCGACCCTGCGGGTTCCGGCTCTCCGGCGGCGCGCCAGAGGAAGGTGACCATCTGGGCCCGGGTGCAGGGAATGTCGGGGCTGAAGTGGGTCTCGTCAGTGCCGTTGGTGATTCCGTTTGCCACGGCCCAGGCCACGGCATCCGTGTACCAGGTTCCCGCGGGCACGTCCGCAAAGGTTTTGATCTGCTGTCCCTCCGCCGGGGTATGATCCGGGACGAATTTCACGCTGACAGTCACGCCGCTCGCCGGCATGAGGAAGCTGTATGTGCCGTCCCCGTTGTCCTTGACCTCCACCGGCTTGCCGTTCCGGTCTGTGACGGTCACGCTGTCCACCTTGTACCCCGCCTTCGGCGTGGGGGTGATGGTGACCCAGGTCCCGGGAACGGCGGAGGAGGCGCTGTAGCCCACGCTGCCGCCATCCGGGTTTTTCTCCCCGTTGACGGGGTATACCGTAACGCCGGGAGTCGGAACGACGGGCACATCGGATCCTGACGCCGTGCCGCTCACCGTCACCGTGATCTCCGTGGTCCTGCCGCTGGGCATCAGCGTCGCCGTCAGGATGGTGGTGCCGCTGCTGAGGCCGGTAACGACGCCGTTTTCATCCACGGAGGCGATGGCGGGATCCGCCACGGAATACTTGGTCTTTCCGCTCACGTCCATGAACCCGGTGGAATCATATGTCAGGGCGGTATCCTTCGTCTCGCCGCTCGTGAGGGTCAGCGCCGTGCCGCCGTTGAGCTCCAGGTTCAGGGGCGCATCCAGGGTAATGAAGTTATGGTCCGTGCACGCCAGGGTCTCGCCAAACTCGTTCATCACCGCCACCGTCACCGCGTCATAGCCGCAGAATTTGAAGACGGTGACCGGCAGGACGATGGTCTTCCTGACGGTCCGGGTCTCCCCGGGGGCCAGGCCGGAGATGTCCTCCGTGACCAGCAGTTCGTCGTCCACGCCGTATTTTTCCTTCAGATCGCCGTACAGGCCCTCCAGAACGAGGTTGGCCTTCGTTCCCTGGGGCGCGGCCAGGTTGCCGGTGTTGGTCACGGTGTATTCCACGTCGAAGCGGTCGCCGTTCTGTACGCACTTCACCAGCTCCGGCTCATATACCGCCGCCAGGGTGAAGGGCTCGGAGAAGGTCTCCGCCGGATCGTACCAGGTGCTGTCGGCCCTCTTTTCTCTGGCCACGGCCCGGATGCAGTAGCCCTCCGGTCCGTCCGCCGGGATGGTCCAGTCGAAGACCACCTGCCGGGCCGAGTTGACCTGGAATTCATCGTCGCTGGAAGCGGTTTTCAGCAGTCTGCCCTGCACGCCGTTTTTGTACTCGTAGAATCGAACGTCGCAGCCCTTGGCGTTGGTCAGACCCACGTTCTCCACCACGGCGGTGACCTGTACGGTCTGTCCCGCCGCAGGGGTATCGTCGTCAAAGGCGAACGCCGTGGCCTCCACGGAGCCGATGGGATCGCAGCGGGTCGCCACCAGGCTCATAGCGCTGGGGTAGTAGGGATAGCCCAGGAGGTAATCCTGGCCGCTCTCCTCGTCATGGTAGATCCCCGCCAGGTGGTTTTCGACCATATAGGCGACCTCGTCCGGGGTGTCCGCCAGCTCCATGAAGTACTGGTTGTGCACCAGGATCAGTCCGCCGTTGTCGTCCAGGGCGATGGTCACGCCGTCGTTGGAGGAGTTGTCCTTCGTCAGACGGTAGGGCTTGGACCAGCGGGCAAAGCCGTCCACTTCCCCCTCTTTTGCATCGCTGTTCGTCTGCTTGATCTTGGCTGTGGCGTAGATCGCCTGGGCCGGGGTGGAGACGGTCGTTTCCAGGATCTCGTCCGTTTTTTCATAGGCATGGAGATCGGTCCAGACCACATAGAGGTTGTCGTCCCGGTCGGTGATGACCTGGTAGTCCGTGATGGTCATCTTCCCGTCCGTCATGACGGAACCGAAATCCACCCACTGGGCCTCCGGCTCATAGGGCTTGCCGGTATCGGGATCCGTGGCGAAGGTGCCGTTATCCTGCAGGGCGTAGACCCAGTCGTCGTCTCCCGGGCCGGTCTCCAGCTTCTTGTTCAGCAGCTCGGAAATATTCAGGTAGCGCAGGCCCTGTTCGTCCTCACGCCAGAAGAGCCATGTGGAGCCCTCGTTGCGGATCAGCTTGGGCTGGCCCACGTTCACCGGCGTCACCGACTCGGTGACCGTAGCCGGGACGATGGTCCGGTTACTGGCGTCACGCACGGCGGAGTTCAGTTTTTGCTTCACGGTCTCCCCCGCCACCTTGACGGGCACATAGGTCTTATGTTCGGCGAAGTCGTAGAACTGTACATACAGCTCCTTGTCCTCCCCGGTATCCACGTTGTAGTCTGTATCCACCGTGAAGGCGTAGGCTGCGAGGCCGTTATATCCGTTGCAGACGGTCAGGTCCGCAATGGGGGCGTCGGACTGGATCACCTTGCCGTCCGGGCCGGTGGTCTTGATGGCGGAAGCCAGGAAGCGCTGGCCGCCCCAGGCAGCCAGGAAATTCGCCTGCTCCGCCGCCGACTGATCCGTTTCATTGGCGAAAAGGTAATCCCTTGCCCAGCCGGCGGGGTGGGTAACTCCGTTGGTATCCGGCGTTTCCGTCTGGTTGTTGAAGAGCATGTAGCACAGGACGCCGTACGTCTTGCCGGGATCCGCGTTGGAGCTCACCAGGTCCAGCAGCCGTTCCTCCGCGCTGTCATAATCTTCCGTATCCTGAGCGGTCTTGTAGTAAAGGATGATGTAGTCGCCTGTCTCGCTGTCGTACACCGCCTGGGGTCCGTCGTCGTAATAGGCGTCGTCCGTGAGCTGCGTGATGGGGCCGAAACGCTCCGACGCTTTGTCGAACTCCGCGGTGAAGATGTCCATGGCGTTCATCACCCGGTCGGGGTTCGTCTCCAGGAGGCGGAGCACGGCGGTGTCGTCCGTGATGGTATATACCTCGGTTTCTTCATTGTAATCCGCAACGTCCAGTTCCTTGGCGGCCTCCAGCTTCAGGGCGTCATATTTCCTTTGGGCAATGGAGGGCCAGGTGAGGATCAGCTTGTCCCCGCCGTCGATGAGGTTGGGCCGCCCGTCCGCGGTGCCGTCGTCCTGCACGGTCTGCGGGGCCGTCCAGGTGTTGGCGTCCGCGTCGTAGACCGTCCATTTCAGCACGTTGGCCTGCTGCCGGTCACGGCTCCCATCGTCGTCCAGGAAGACCACCAGGAAGCGGTTACCGCCCAGGGCCGCGATCTGCGCCGCGGGCTGGGACACCGTGTTCTCCATGAGCTTCGCGGTGCTCACCGGACCGAATGCCGCCATGAGGGAGGCTTCCTCCCCGGCGACCCACCGGGATTTCACGTGGTTCCGGGTGTGGAAGAGGGTGTTCTGCTCCTCATCCTCATCCCCAAATACATAGATGGTTTCCGCGATGTTGCCCAGCAGGCCGCCCTGGCGGATCATGTTGACCCGGGCCCAGTGCTCCGGACGGATGACGTGATGATCTTCGGCATAATCGTTGAGGTAATCCACCAGCTTTTTCAGATCCTTGCCGGAGCCCTGATAGGCGTCCACATAGGCGCCCAGCTCGTCGGCCAGACGACGGCATTCGTCCCGGGCTGCCTGGGAGCCCTTGTTATCGTTGATGCCCTCGTTAATGAAGTGGATCAGGGTGTTGGCCCGTTTCACCTGCTGGAAGTACTGCAGCCAGCCATAGCCCAGGGGCAGCGGCCAGGAGGCGCTCCACAGATCGATGCTGGTGACGATCAGGTCAATAGAGCCGGAGAAGGTGGCGTCGGTGGATACGCTGAGGGTGTCGGTCCCATCCAGATCCGGGAACCAGTCCGCCATGCGCAGGCTCAGACCGGCCTGGACTCCAACGCCGCCGGAGGCGCGGATCCCGAGCACCTTGTAGAACCCGACGCCGATGGTGAGCTTCAACCCCGCATCGGCATAGATCTCCATGTTGAAGGAGAAATCCTGCCCCTTGTGGTCCGAAGTCTCATAGAAGGATTCCAGCGTCTTATTGGGATCCGCGGCGGCGCCGAGATATACGGTCAGGTCGATGTTCGCTTCGATATTGAAATAGACCGGAACGCCCCCTGGGAAGACATACTTGGTATAGCCGCCGGTCATGGCGATGCCGTAGAAGCCGCCGGCGCCCAGGAAGAGGGCGAAGTGGCTGATATCCGTCTCGCCGTCCTCGTCGGTCTCGGCTTTCTCGATGAAGCCCCAGTCGAGATAAAGGCCCACATAGATGGTGAAGTATATATAGCCTCCGCCCAGCTCGCTCTGAACGAGGGTTCCTCTGTTGCTGAAAGTGCCTCCGTTATAGATCAGGTTTCCCGGGCCGGAGAAGTCGCCGAGGCCCTGAAGGAAGGATCCGGCGACCTTTGCCGACTGATAGGGGTTCGCCCGGTTGGAATAGGTGGAGTTTCCGAAGGACATGGCCACGGCGATCATGGTGCGGACGCCGCCGTAAGGAAGATCCTTGAAGGCCACCGCCGCGCTGATGGCTGCTTTGCGGGGGAGAACGCCGCCGCCCATGAGTTCCGCGTCTTCGTCCTCCATGAGCTCCAGGTCGTCCAGGATCATCTGGGCGGTGTTGCTGTACCCGGAGCTGACAAAATAGGAGAAGGTGGTGACGACGGCGGTGATGTCCCCCAGCCAGGGGAACTGGCCGAAGCTGTACCGGGTATTGCCGTCGTCCGCAGAGAGGGCCGCGTCCAGCATGGAGGCGATGTCCATATCCTCCTCGTAGGTATCCGGCATGTAGTCCTGGTCGGTGACGACGGCATAGCCGGTGGACACGGGCTGATAGACCATGGGGGCGTCTCCGCCTGCGGAGGTCTTCTTATCCGTGGTGAGCTGGAGCATCATCACGTCGCCGTAGGTGTATTTCTCCGGCGCGTCCGGCGAGAATTTCCGGATGGTCAGGGTGGCGGTGTTCGTCATCTGGTTCCAGCTGAGGCCGGGGTTCGTCTCCCCCTCCTGCAGGGTGGTGGAGTAGATGCCGTGTACTTCGCCGGTGAGCTGGCTCTGGAACCAGAGGGTGACCTCGGTGATGTTTTCCCAGTATTCCTCGCCTTCCCAGATGTACGGCTGCCCGGGATCCACCGTGATCTTCACGGTGAGGGTCTTGCCGTTCATCTCCATGGTCGTGACGGCCTTGGGGTTGAAGCCGGTCAGGGTCACGGTGACGTCGGAGAAGTGCGCGCCGGTTCGGGACCAGCCCTCCACCTTCACGTTCCCCAGGTCCACGGGGATGGCCTGAAGCCGGGTATAGCCGCCCGAGAGATCCAGATAATCCACCGCTGTGGTAGCGGCGTTCGCCGGGGCGATTTTGACCTCTTTGATCAGGGTGGTGCCATTATAGTTCACGGCGTAGCGCACGCTGCTGCCCCCCACCAGATACATGGGCTGCAGGGTGAAATCGCCATACTCATCCGACTCAGCGCCGGACATGGCGGAGGTGATCCGGGCAAAGGCCGCGGGATAGAGATCGTTCGCCTCGTTCCCGCTTTCCAGATTCAGGGTGGAATAGCAGGCGGTGCCCCGGAGGGAGTACCAGGCATGGTCGGAAGCCGTCCGGTCCATCCGGAGGGTGACCAGATTGTCCGAGAGCTGCACCCCGGCGAAGAAGCAGAACCCGCTGCCGGAATAGGTATTGCCGTTTCCGGCAAGGCTCCAGACCGGCACGTGGCTCTCGTCCTTCGGCAGGGCGATCAGGTCCACCAGCTCGTTGGTCAGGATGCTCGACCGCACCGTCCAGATCTGATAACCCCCGCTGACCGTGGGTGTAAGCCCCGCAAAGAGGCCCTTGTCGGTATCAAAATACGCCGCGTCGTCCACGGGGATCCGGACTTCCACTTTATTGTCGATATCGGTATAGAACTGCCAGAACTCGTAGTAGTCCTGATCCAGGGTAATGCTCCAGTGGTCGTCGCCGTCCTCGCCGACATAATAGTTATCGCCTTTTCCGGTGAGCACACCGGCGGAGCCGCTCCTGCGGCTCTCGTAGGAAACGCCCAGGGCCCGCATCTGCCCTGCCCAGGTGAGATCCAGATTGGGGATAAAGACCAGCTTGTCGCCGTAACAGAAGGTATGCGTTCCGGGGGTGAGGGCTGTGCCTGCGCCTGTGCCGGTATGGTAGGCCTCCGCTTCATCCTTGTCGGAGAAGAAGGCCACATAGTCGATCTGGATCTGTTCGCCGGAGCGTATGGAGGACTCCTCTTTCCACATAGGATCCAGCCGGAGCCAGTTGACCTTGCCCTTCCAGACGGTCTCGCTGAGGGAAGCGCCCTTGTAGGCGTTGGCGGTGCGGATGTTTGCCTCCGGAATGTTCACCAGGTAGGTGTGCCACTCGTCGTCCTGCTCCAGGTCGATATGGACGCACTCCGGGCCCGTGGGGCCCTGGCCGCCGAACTGTCCAAACAGCTCGATGGCGTCCGCTCCGCAGAGGTTCCTGGCCCGGATCTTGACCCAGACCAGCTTGGAGGCGTCGGCATAGGGCATATCAATGGAGACGTAGGGGTCGTCTCCCGTAGCGGTAAAGGTATAGTACTCGTTGCCCTTGTTGTCCTTTTCCCCCTGCCAGCTGACGTTATGGACTTTGTTGGCGCCCATATGGACGTTCATCAGCTGATCGGAATCGAATTCCCAGCGGAGCAGGGGCTCGTCCTCCAGGCAGAGGGTGCCGTAAGCGCTGTCCCGAACCTGGACGGTGATGGTCTTCACATAGCTGAATACCGGCCGCACCTGGATAGTGCCGGAGTAGGAGCCCTTGTTCTCCTTCCATTCGATATAGCCGTTGTAGGCCAGCCGGTTGATGAGGTCCGGATTCAGCTCCACGGTGGCGGTGCCGGTGCTGCCGGTGATGTTCGCGATCCGATAGGTGCTGCCGTCGCTGCTGACGGCCTCGATCCCCACCAGCCGCGCCATCTCCGGGCTGCTGAGGCGGGAGATGGAGAAGTTGTCCCCGGTGTAGAGCTTCACGGAGGTATCCAGGCTGGAGTTCAGCATGACCTGCTCATACCGGGCCAGAACCTCCGCCTCCGTCATACCCTCGAAGGCAAGGGCCTTGGGCGTGAGCATCTTGACGGTGAACTGCCGCTTGATGGGCTGCACGCTCTTGACCCAGAGGTCGGAATGGCTGTCCCGGAAACCGTTGTGGACCTCATAGGTATAGTTGTCGATGCTGATGATCCAGGGACCCTCCTGCTGCCCGTAATAGGCGTCCAGACTCTGATCCCGCTTCCAGGAGCAGTCTCCCCAATCCTTGCGATAGATCCGGACCCAGCTGCCGTCCCCATTGTTCTTTTCCACATCGACTTTGCCTTTGGAATACCAGGTGTGGTAGTCGTATTCAACGTGGACGCCGTCCCAGGCATAGTCTCTGTCCGTATAGAGGGAGATGTACTGGGTCTCCAGCTCGTCGTCCCGGGTCTTGTAGCTGACGGCGGTATCGCTGTCGTACTGCACTTTGCCGGTGGTCTTGCGGGTCCTGTCCCGCAGGTTCCACACGTCGCCCAGGATATCCGTGCTCGCCATCAGTTCGCCGTCCTCCGCCTTTTCGGCGGCGGGGATGACTACCCGGGCGCCGGCCAGTCCGATCTTCACGTCAGGCATGGCGGGCAGCGGGGCAATGGTCACGGTGAAATCCTTCTCCTCAGCTCCGTGGCCCACGGGAAGCTCCACCGTACGGGAGGTAATGCCCATTGAGAACCACAGCTTGGCCCCCACGCCGCCGTAGTCGTCTCCGGCCACGGCGCTGCCGTCCTGGGAGGAGAGCATGACGCCCACCAGATCGTTGATCCGGCCGGTGCGGGTGACCGTGATGACCGCCTTCCCGTCCTCAGCGATAATCGTCTCCTCCGCCAGACTGATGACGACCTCTTCGTGCTCATCCTCGTCGGTGATGACGACGGAGCGCATATTGAAGTCCTCCGGGACGCTGGCGTTCTCCGGCAGATCCTTCAGCATGAGCATGATGGTGCCGTCCCCGTCGGCGGCCTCGGAATATTTGGGAGTGATCTCCAGGAATTTCACGAACTCCCCGGCCCCGAAATGCAGCGCGTATTCCCGGCCGGGGTAGTTTTCCTCCGCGAGCTCCGCGTCAGTGCGCGGCTGCTCCTCAGCAGCCAGGCGCTGGGCAGGATCCAGAGCGCCGAGGGCAGCGCCGCCTTCCAGCTTCTGCCGGTCGGAATTGGTCCCGGTGAAAGAATTGCGGGCGGCCATCAGGCTCTGGGCGGGAGACAGAGGCTCTTCCTCCTCCGGCTCCTCATCCGCCGCGAGCTCAGCCTCCTCAGGAACGGTCTCTTCCTCCCCGCCGGCTGCCGCAGGCGCAGCCGAAGCTTCCCCGGCCGTCTCGGCGGGGATCGGATTGCCGTTCTCGTCCAGGGGCGCGGCGGAGAACGAACCCACGACCTCGCCGTCGGGAGACAGGACGTCCGCGCTGCCGCCGTTTTCGATCAGGATGGCGCCCAGCTCATCCTCCTCCATCGGCTCGACTTCGATCTGCTCGTCGGCATACAGGAACAGGTCGATCACGGCGATGCCGTTGAGGATCTCCACGGGAGTGATCTTTTCATCACAGATCCTGGCCTCGTAGTTCACGCCGCAGCGGGCGGACATATCGATGATCTTGAGGGTCACGTCCGCCGACGCCTCTGTGTCTCCCGTTCGCTGGATGGGGATATACAGCTTCTCTTCGCTCTTTTCGCTGATGGAAAAGCTGTCCTCTCGGATGAAGAAATAGTTGTTCCCATCCTGCAGCGACTGGGGCACGATGAGCTCGATCCGCTTCTCCGGATTGAGCGCCTTATCCAGTGCGTCCGCCGCATAAACGATGCCATACTCCGAAAGCTGGAACAGCATCAGGACGGTGAGAAGCACGGCAAGGATTCGTCTGAATGGTTTTCTCATGGCAGATCCCTCTTTTTCGTGAGTCTTGATTCTCAGTTCGGTTTGCGCGCCTCCGTCAGGGGGCGCAGGGTATTCGTTTCATAGACGAACTGACCATAGTTCGTTCCTTTATTTGGGGCGGCAAGCTCCGCCTTCCCGCCTGCGGGGAGGGTAAAGCGCCAGGTCTTTACCTCCAGGCATACGCCTGTTTCGTCGTATTCGGCCAGCAGATAGGTGCAGTCGAGTTCCCCGTCCGTATTGTTTCGGATCGCGGCAGCCGGGCCCGTTTCCGGGAGAAAACTGCATATCTCCCCGGTCCGGTCCTCTCCCTCCGTCAGGAGGGCGACGCAGCCGCCGAGGTTGAGGAGCCCATAGCCGTAATATTCGTCATATCCTTCGTCTCCGATATCGCTGGCGGTTCTTGCCAGCAGTGTCCTGATCGCTGCGGGAGTCAGGCTCCCGTCGATCCCCAGCAGCACCGCCGCCGCCCCGGTGACCTGAGGCACGGCAAAGCTGGTGCCGGTGGAGGCGGTGCAGCCCCCGCCGGAGGCCGTACTGCGCACATCCACGCCGGGAGCGGTCAGGAACACGCTTTCATTATGATCGGAATTGTAATACAGCACGCTGTTGCTGTCCACCGCGCCGACGCCGATCACACTGTCATAGCCCGCGGGGTAGTACAGTGTACGGGAGCCATTGTTGCCCACTGCGGAAACCACCACGACGCCCCTGGATTCCGCATAGGCTATTGCCTCCCGAAGGGCTTGAGGGTCTGACTGCAAGCCCATGCTCATGTTCAGCACCTGGCAGCCGTAGTCGTCGACAGCTCCGTAGATCGCTTCGCAGAGGGCGCTGATCCTGACCGTTTTTCCGTCCGTGACCTTGAGAGGCACGATCAGGGCCTGGGGCGCCGTGCCGATATACCCTTCCTCCGTCTGGGCTGCGATCAGGCCTGCAATGCGGGTGCCGTGACCATAGCCGTCGGACGTATCCTCCGGGTCCTCCGCGTCCTGGACGTAATTGTGCCCCGCCAGAAGCCGATCCCCGAAGGCGGGATGCGGATTCACGCCGGAATCAAGCACGCCCACCCGGACTCCCTGTCCCAGGAAGCCCTGCCGAAAGGCGGCGTCTGCGCCGATCATATCCAGGTTCCACTGCTCGTCCGCATAGTAGGGAGAAAGCGTTCCCAGAAGCTCCGCTTCCGCTTCGGGCTCCAGAAGGATCGCTTCACCGTCGGGTTCCGCCCATTCCAGTCTGTCCGCCCGCAAAAGGCGGCGCATTTCCCTCTCGCCCACCAGGGCAAAGGGAACGTCGGAGGGCTCTCGCAGCTTGACGATGTACTCCGTTTCCTCTGCGCTTTGGGTCCGGGACAGGCTCAGAGCGCAGAGGAGGGCGATCAGCAGGAGCGCGGCGAAGGCACGCCGGGATGCGCGTCTTCCGGCTCCCGGCTTCTCAGCCATCTTTCCGGAGGTCGTCGTCGATGGGGTTTTCAGGAACGCGGGGAATTTCGGCGAAGGGATCGCCGGCACCGCTGACCTGATCCAGATCGTTCAGGTCGAGCTTTTTTATCTGTTCATTGACCTTTTCGGGCGTGTTGGGGTTTGTGTTCTTCAGCATGATCGTTTCCTCCGTTTCCATTCGTTGTGCCGTCGGCCGGGCCTGTCCTCAGCCGTCTTTTCTCAGTTCGTCGTCGATGGGGTTTTCAGGAACGCGGGGAATTTCGGCGAAGGGATCGCCGGCGCCGCTGACCTGATCCAGCGTATCCTTTGTCAGCTTTACGGCTTCCTCTTCGGGCAGCTTGCGGTTTTCTTTTTCCATGGTAAAAGCTCCTTTCATAATTTGTTTTATTTGATATTCAATACAGTGTGGTCATCCAGCGATATCCGTTCTCTGCTGCGCCACCAGCTCCGCAAAGCAGCCGGTGCGCCGGATCAGCTCGTCGTAACTGCCATCCTCCACGATCTTCCCGCCGTCCAGCACAAGGATCCGGTCGCAGTGTTTTATCGTCGAAAGCCTGTGGGCAATGACAATTCGGGTGCAGCCCATGGCGTCCAGCGCTTCGGAGACCTGCTTCTGCGTCTTGTTGTCAAGCGCACTGGTGGCTTCATCAAAGATCAGCAGCTTCGGCTTCGGCGCGATGGCCCTGGCGATCATAAGCCGCTGGCGCTGGCCTCCGGAGATCCCGCCCTGCCCTTCGCCGACGATGGTGCGCATCCCCATGGGCATGGCGCGGATGTCGTCGGCAATGTCCGCCGTCTCCGCCGCTTCCCAGGCGTCATCCACCGTCAGTTCCGGTGCGGTAATGACGATATTGGAATATATGTCACCCTGGAACAGTCCCGAGCCCTGCATCACCGTGCCGATCTTCTTACGAAGAGATGGGAGATCCAGACTCTCCAGGTTTTTCCCGTCATACAGGATCGTTCCCTTCTCCGGCTTCTCAAAGCCCAGGAGGAGCCGTACAAGCGTGGATTTGCCGCAGCCGGTGCGCCCCACGAGGGCGACGTATTCTCCCGCTCCGATTTTCAGGGACAGGTCGTTCAGGACATAAGGCGAAGCATCGTCATAGCGGAAAGAGACGTGATCCAGTTCGATGCTGCCGGACAGCTGCATGACGATCTCCCTGCGGCTGCTCATTTCCGGCTCACTCTTCAAAAACGGCTCGGCCATATCCAGGATCGGCCGGATCTGCGCAGCGGAAAGGGCAATGCCCGAAACGGACATAAACGCGCCCATGAGCATCCCGTAAGCCGCCGTAAAGGCATAGTAGCTGGATTGGTCGATCCGGCTCCGGACCGCGATCACATACAGGACGATGGTGGAGACCAGGCTGATGGCGGTGGAAATGACGGTGTTCAGTTTGAGGTACAGAGGAGGGTCGTACTTCAGCGCCGCACCTTCGGCGTACATCTCAAGCCATTTGGCGAAAACGCGCTTTTCCGCGCCGGAGAGTTTGATTTTCTGCACACCGGTGATGAGAGAATAGCTCACGCCTGCTTCCCTGACGCTGTGTTCCAGATACCTGTGGTGGATCCTGGTCTGCATCAGGGTGGATATGACGGAGAAGATCACCGTAATCAGAACGATCACGATAGAGGGAATCGCCAGCGCAGGGGTGAAGCGCAGGATCTGCCCGATATACAGCAGCGAGGTCAGGGAAGTCAGGCTGGTGCCCATGACCAGGCTCAGCAGCAGGGAGCAGAGCTGTCCCACCGACACGGCGCGGCTTTTCAGTTCACCGGGGCTGTACCGGCGGAAGAAGCTCGCAGGGAGAGACAGCAAGCGCATCATCATGGAGGCCTGAACGCTCAGTGATGTCTTGGTAGTGAGCCTGCTTTGAAAAAGACTCTTCACACTGCCCAGAAGCCGGGCAGATATGGTCACGCAGACCATACAGACGGCAACGCCGATCAGCGCGCTCCCGCGCCCGGAAGCCAGCACCGGACCGGTCAGCGTCTTGGTGATGCGCGGCATGATCAGCCCCACCAGCGTCACCGCCAGCGTCGCAGCGATGAACAGGAAGACGTCGTTCATGCTGACACAGCGTTTCATATAGAGGAGCAGATCAGGGATCGCCAGCTTTTTCCCGGGCAGGGGGCGATAGAAACAAACGGCCGTGCGGTCAAAGCGCGCCGCGGTCTTCGCGTTCAGCTTCATACGCTGTCCCGTCGACGGGTCTGTGAAGACGTAGCCCTGGAGAAAGCCGGGCAGGATCGCTACAGGAAGACCATCCTCCTTCAAAAAGGCCAGGATCGGACCGAAGGCATCACTGTACCAGTTTTCCGAAAGCTCCACAGTGCGGCGCATGAGCCCATGGGGATACAAGCTGAAGTCCAGCTGTTCCTCAGTGGTCCTGACCTCCTCCGGGATCTCCGTCGGTTTGCAGTGGTAGTATTTCAAGATCTCATCGATGGCGTTCTTCGTAATGATCCGCGCATCGCCGAGCTTCTCAGCGGTCCGTTTGCCAAGCACCACCCCGGCGATCTTGACGAAGGAGTCCTCCAGAAGCTGCTGATCGGCGCTTCTGCGCTCCTGGATTTGGTTTTCAAACCAGCCCATCACATCACCTCCTCATTCGCTGTCAACCAACTCGGCATACAGACCGTGCTTTGCCATCAGCTCGTCGTGTGTGCCGCGTTCCACAGCCCTGCCGTGGTCAAGGACGATGATCTCGTCGCAGTCGCGGATCGTGGAGAGGCGGTGGGCGATAACGATACAGGTGATGCCCCGGTCACAGATGGCCTTTACGACCTCATGCTCCGTCCGGGCATCCAGCGCGCTGGTGGCTTCGTCCAGGATGACGATCGTTGGATCCTGAGCCAGCACACGGGCGATCTCCATGCGCTGCCTCTGGCCGCCGGACAGGTTTTTGCCGCCGCTCAGGAGCTTGTGCTGATACCCGCCGGACATCGCCGTGATGTCGTCGTGGAGCTGTGCATCCCGCGCCGCCAGGATCATTTCAAAATCCTGGATGGACTCGTCCCACATTTTTATGTTGTTCGCGATGGTGTCCTCAAAGACGATGATATCCTGATCTACAACGGCAAGAGACCCTGTCATCACCTCGCGGGGATAAGCGCTGCGAGGCTTCCCGTCGAAGAGGATCTCGCCGCTCCAGGGCTGATACAGCCCGGAGATCAGCTTGGAGACCGTAGACTTGCCGCAGCCGGAGGCTCCCACGAGAGCAACGCGCTGCCCTGTTTTGAGGGACAGGGAAAAGTTTACCAGCAGCGGTTCATCCAGCCTGGAGTAGCCGAATGTGACGTTTTTCAGCTCCACATTGCCC
Source organism: Oscillospiraceae bacterium (assembly GCA_017617795.1). GTDB lineage: Bacteria > Bacillota > Clostridia > Oscillospirales > Oscillospiraceae > UBA1774. The sequence continues at coordinate 7,046 of JAFZVM010000026.1, read as the reverse complement.
CGCAGCTTCTGAAGCTCGCCGCTTTCGGTTTCACGCTCCGCCATGTTCTCATCCGCGGGATACTCCATCACATCCTCTACCTGCTCCATCCCTGCGCGCATCTCCTGGATGGTTTGTCCGGCGCTGACCAACGTCATGGCCGGGGACATGAAGGAACTCAGAAAGCCCTGAAACATCAGCACCGCACCGAGCGTGAATCTGCCCTCCATGGTCAGCCATACGCCCACCACCAGGACGGCATAGTCGGCCAGCGAGGTGAGAACAGCCGGGATCATGCCGATGAACGCATCGGTCCTCGCAGTCTTGCCGTTCTGGGTGTTCAAGGATGCCTGATAGCCTGCCCATTTTCGGAAATAGCCGTTTTCAGCTCCGCTGGCTTTTATGGTCTCTATCATCTCAATTCCGCTGACCGTCGCGGCTTCCAGCTTTCCGGCGTCCCGCATCTGCACCCGCGTTATGTTCATGCGCCTGTTGGAGATCACGCGGGACATGAGTGCGTTCAGCGCCAGCGTGATGATGCCGATGAGCGTCAGGATCGGGCTCTGGGTCAGCATCAGCACCAGGTAGAAGACCATCATGGCGGTATTCAGCAGCAGCGGGGCAAAGGTGTTTACCAGCGTACCCGCGATGGAGGCGTTCATCTCAGCTCGGGCATGGATGTCCCCCGCCAGCCGCTGGGAAAAGAACTCCATGGGGAGCCGCAGCACTTTCCACATATAGGTCGTGCTGCCGATGGCTGCCAGCTTGCCGCTGATCCGAAGGGAATAGACCGCCTGCGCCCAGGCTACGGCGAGCTGGATGGCCGCCAGCAGGATCATCACAGTGATAAAGGGATTCAGCCATTCCCGATTGATCCCGGTAAGCAGCCGGTCCATAAAAATGCGGGAGGTTACGGAATTGGCTATGCCGAACAGATAGCCGATCGCCGTGGTCAGCATCGCAAAGGCAAGCGCCGCGCCGGCGCCGGCAAGACGTTTCCGGGCAAAAGCCGCCATACTCCTGCGTTTTCCACTGGGTACAAAGTCTTCTCCAGGCACGGGGTTGATCATGACACCAGTGAAAGACCGGTCAAATTCCTCCCAGCTTACCTTGACCATGCCTCTGGCCGGGTCGTTCAGGTAAGCATGTTTTCCCCGGAACCCGCAAAGCACCACGAAGTGGTTCATGTTCCAGTGGATGATGCAGGGAAACTGCCCCTGATCACGGAGCGATTCCGGTTCCATGCGGTAGGCAGTTACCTTGAATCCGTAATTCTCCGCCGCAAGATAGATGTTTTTCGCATTGCTTCCGTCGCGGGAAATGCCGCAATCCAGACGCACCTGCTCCAGCGGCACCCATTTGCCGTAATAGGCCATGACCATACAAAGCGCGGCGGCGCCGCATTCCAACGCCTCCAGCTGCATGACCACGGGAACTTTCGCCACGCCTTTTATTAAAGTCGGTTTGATTTTCATTCCTGCCTGACCACTAACTGCCGACGGCTTTTCGCTCATCGGCTTTCAGCAAAAAGTCGACGGGCTTCGTCCGTTCCATGACCACGGTCCCGTCATAGACGCCGTTGGGGAGCGCCACCTCCGCCACGCCGAAAACTCTGCCGAATTCATCGACACCGGTGGCTGCGATGACGGACTCCTGTGCCGCAACGCGCAGGGGCATCCCCTCAGCCAGCCCCTCACCGCCCTTGGTCACGACCTGCGCCACATGCTCCTCCACGATCACCCTGACGGATGCCGAGGTCTCAAGTGTTCCGATGGCGGACCAGGCGAAAAGTGCGCCGAGCAGCAGGATGACGGCAGCCAGCAGCACCCAGATCCCTGGATTCGTCACGCACAGATAGTCGGCAAGCTGTTCCGGGGAGGAGATACGCTCAAGGGCCTTTTTCCGGAATACGGTCGGTTCATTCTCTGTCATGGCTGCTCATCCCCGTTCCGGGAACCCGTCCAGAGAACCGAATTCCTCTATCCATACGAATCTTTCCCAATCCGCCTGATTCAGCAGCACTCTTGCCGCAACGTAATGATGCCTGCGGCCCACATCGCTGTTGATGGCCTCGTTGTATGCCTGATCACCGACGCACTGGCGTAGGTATCGCAGAGACGCTTCTTTGAATCGGAAGCCCGGCCTGTAAATGCCGAGCTGCCCGCTCCCGCCGCTGACCTGTGCCAGTTGACCGGCCTGAAGCTCCCGGACGTTTTCAGGTTTTTCCATAGTTGATTACCCTCTTTGTTGTTGACAGTTTCCGTCGATAGCCCAGGATCCTTTACTCAATGGTCAGGATATCTGAAAAGCCCGTGACCTCAAAGATCTCCATGATAGTCTCACCCACGTGGGTAAGCTTCATCGTGCCTCGTTTGTTCATTTCCTTCTGCGCGGCCAGCAGCACCCGCAGCCCTGCGGAGGAGATATACTCCAGTTTTTCAAAATCCATGGTCAGCTCGCTCACTCCCTCCAGCGCGTCTTTCAGCTCCGCCTCCAGGGAAGGCGAGGTGACCGTGTCCAGCCGTCCCTCCAGCGAAAAGGCTGCTTTTCCGTTTTCGATCGTCTTGTTGATGTTCAGCATCGTTTTTCCTCCGTTATATGTGCCTTGACGGGATATCCCCTGTCGTTATGCCATGCAGCGGCTCCTGTGCCGTCCTCCGAAAACCGCACATGACCTTTTGAGACTGAAAGCCGTCTTGGTCAAAACGCCTTGATGACAGCGATCTCCACTTTTGAACCCTCGATCTTCACGCTGACGTCGTCAGCCAGGTTGGCGACAATGGATTTCTCCAGTTCGTCCCAGGCCTCGGCTGCCTCTTCATTCTGCTCCTGGCTGCTGCGCACCTCGGACATATACCTTTTCAGGGTCCAGGCATACGTGTCGCCGGAGCGGTAGACGATCGGGCTGCCCATGCTCATCAGCCCCATGGACAAGCCGCTGGGAAGGGTCGAATCTCCTTTTTCCAGCAGAATGAATGCAGCGACCATATTCCGGATACGGCCCATAAGGCCCTTTGCCGCCGCATTTTTCCCGCTGGAAGAGGCCGCCAGCAGCTGTCTGCGCAGCTCCATGCTCATATTGACGTCGGCACGAAGGCACAGGGTGAACTCCTTGTTTTTCTGCCCGGCCTGATAATCTGCCTCAACGCTGCCCGCAATGCCCCGCATCATACCGATCAATTCCTCCGCCAGCAGGCGGAGCCGCAGGTTTTCCTTATGCCCCAGGCCGCTTTCCAGCCCCAACCGTTCCGTAGCCGCCAGGGCTTCCTCCATACCGTCTCCCTGACTGGTGATCCTGATCTCCGCAGTATTCATATCCGTCTCCTTTCTGTCGGTTCGGCAAGGCTGCATCATTCGATGGTCAGGATGTCCGTGAAGCCAGTGACCTCAAATATCTCCATGATGGTCTCACCCACGTGGGTAAGTTTCATACTGCCCCGCTTGTTCATTTCCTTCTGCGCGGCCAGCAGCACCCGCAGGCCTGCGGAAGAGATATACTCCAGCTTTTTAAAATCCATGGTCAGCTCGCTTACTCCGTCCAGTGCGTCTTTCAGCTCCGCCTCAAGGGAAGGTGAGGTGACCGTGTCCAGCCGTCCCTCCAGCGAAAAGGCCGCTTTTCCGTTTTCAATCGTCTTGTTGATGTTCAGCATTGATGGTTCCTCCTCTGCTTTGATTGCTCGTTGAATCAGATTATAATGCGGCTTGTCCAATAAATGTCCAATATAAAACTGCCGGTTCCCCATGTTTTGCAAAAAAAGACGACAAAGACTCCTGCCTTTGCCGTCTGTATGCTCTGATTGTTGATGCTTATGCCTTATCCATGACCTTCCAATACATCATGTTTTCTGTCATGCTCGCCCAGGAGTAGTTGCTCATGTACTCCCCCCGGTAGGCGTTCACTGCGTCGCTGTCGCCTGAGAAAAATAGATAGGCGTCGCAGACGAACTGTTCCGGCCGGACACGAATGATGCCCCGGTTTATCTCCAGCATATCGCCGACGCCGTACTGCCGCAGCGACTCCCGCAGGGAACGAATATATACGTCCAGCTGTTTTTGCAGCCCGCGATCATACGGACGGTCCTCCCATAGGACCGCGCTCAGCTCCGCACGGCTCACACCGCTGCCCTGCCGGTCCACCAGATAGGCCAGAAGCTCCTTACACTTTGCCATTTTGAAGCTGATCGGCTTCCTGTCCACAAATACGTCGAAGCTGCCAAAGGTCTGTACCACAACGTGGCCGGTCTGCTGCGTCTTCTTTCCGCCCAGGGCATAGGCTACGTCGGCGGCCAGCGCCTCCTTTGTCACAGGCTTCAGCAGATAGCCGGAGGCTCGGACTGCGAAGGCGTCCACCGCATACTGGGCGTAACCGGTGAGAAAAAGGATCGCCATATCCGGATGATTTGCTTTGATCGCCGCCGCCAACTGGATGCCGTTCATCCCCGGCATGTCGATATCCAGCAGCGCCAGGTCTGCGGCGTTGTGATCCAGCCATTCAAGAGCGTCCTCCGGCCGGAGAAAGCCCCTGGCTTCATCGATCTCCGGCAGTTCCAGACACATAGCGACGGTATCCTCCATTAAAATCCGCTCGTCGTCCACACAGATCGCTTTCATGCCGTAACCCCCTTTGCAGGGATCCGTATCGTTGCCGTTGTGCCTTCCCCGACCTTGCTTTCAAGGATCAGCATGCCGGAACACATCTGTTCGATGCGTTCCCGAACGTTGCGGATGCCGATGTGTCCGCTGTCCGCGCTCTCCAGCGCATTTGGGTCAAACCCGATCCCGTTGTCCGCGACAACGATCTCGTGACAGTTTTCTCTGCGTCGGACAATGACCCGGACAAGCCCGTCGCTCCGGCTGCGGACGCCGTGCCGGATCGCATTCTCCACCATGGGCTGCAGCGTCAGCGGCGGCAGAGAGAAATCGTCGTCCGCTATGTCATATTCCACCCGGATGTTTTCAAATCGCACCATTTCGATCTCCGTGTAAAGCCGGGTGTGTTCCAGTTCTTTTTGAAATGGGATGTTCCCGGTCACACCGAGGGAATCCAGATTCTGCCGCAGATAAATGCCGAATTTGTCCGCAAGCTCTGCCGCCCTCTCCGGATCCTTGCGGCAAAGCGCCTTGAAGGTCGCAATGGTGTTGTAGAGAAAGTGAGGCTGGATCTGCGTCATCATGATTTGGATGCGCTGTTCCGCCTGGAGCGAGCGCTCGTGCTCCCGCACGAATTGCAGGTGGATCCATATATAGTAAAGCGCGCAGCTGATCACGATCGCGATATTCAGGCACGAAACCGGGTGGTTTTGGGCAGCGATGTAATCCAAAACAACGCTGGCGACGATGATCGCCGAATTGAAGATCGGGATGACCGCGTCCTGCCATCGAACACGTCCGTATTTTCGGACCGTCAGGCAGACAAGGTTCGCCAAAAGCAGGGCCGTGACCACATGACAGGTAAACCCGAGAGGGCCTCGACGGAAGACGTTATTCTGCGTGATCCGAAAGGCAACAGGGCTGAAAAGGGCTGTCAGATATACGATCGCATTGATTCCTGTCAGGATCCAGGCCGGCAGCGTTTTTTTCCCATCGGCAATGATATAGAAGACAAGGACGACCAGCACCGGACGCACGCAATACCCGTAGATGGACACCACGGTCCGAAGGAAGGGCTGCGGCATCCCCGCACTGATCCGGTATTCCAAAACCGTCTGCAGGATCAGGCTGAAGGTCAACAGCAAGATAACCAGAATGTTCCTTTTGTGCTCACGGTCGATGTAAGAGTCTGCAAGGAGAGCAAGCACAAGCCCGGCCAGCAGCGCCATCAAAAACAGGTTCAGCAGAAGGTACGGGGACCCCATTAGATCAAAACCGACATCAGGGATCGACACTGTCATAGAATCACCATCCTTCCCGAGCCTCTGGCATGGCTGCATTCACGGATCGTTCGGAACAAGAAGCGAAAAATAGAAGGCAGGCTTCGTAATCGGTTCCTGGCCCACTGAGCATCCTCCCCTTTCCGTTTCTCAAGACTGTTTTGCGATACCGCTTCTGCTGTTTATTCTATATGAAACCCCGCAGTATTTCAACGGTTGCGATTGTCACGTAAGCTTTATTTCTTTAAGCGTATGGACAGAAAAATGTATTATCAATCCCAGTCCGCAGTCTTTTCATTTTCATTCTCTTCGTATCGTTCGCTCTTTTCCCATTTTCGCCTGCTGTCATAACAACCCTTTTTCATTTTTCGGCATGCAGGCGGGAATGCATTACGACAAGTTTTTCAAATCGGGGCCCCGAAAAAACTTGCCGGGATGCCCGGGAGGTTTCCAAAGGAGGGCCGGGAGGCCTGCCTTTGGCACACGATTTTGCCCTGCAAAGTCTAGTGTGTTATACCTTTTGCGACCGCTGACGGCGGAAAGGGACTGCCCGTGTTCGGCAGGGCTTTTCCGCTGGCAGCAGAACAGGGGTTTGCAATGCCGTCAGAATTGCAAAAACGCACTGTTCGGTCACAGGCGATCCGGCGAAATTTCCTCAGCAGAGGAAATGGAGCGGGATCACCGAGGGAGCAAAAGGGTATATAAAGCCCGCCGCAGCGACGTAACTCCGCGTTCTCAATACCACCACGGCAGCTCAAGCCACACGTTGTCCAGGGCAAGCGCTTCCGTGGTTTTTGCTCTGCTTTCAGAGAGATGAAAATGCTTCGCCGTCTCTGTCAGCGGATGCTCCGTATCGTCGTCGAAACCAAATCGGTATCGCAGATATTGTTCTTCTCTGTCCGCAATCATGGACAAGGCATGATGGATATCATCGATCCTCTCCTTCGCCAGATAGATCTGTTCCGGCGTCTGCCGGGTCGGATCCGCAAGGAAGCTGTGTCTGCTCTGCGCTTCATCCTTTGCGAGCTCGTCCAGAGAGATAATGTTGTTCAGGTTCTTCGCCTCAAAGGATGTGCTCTGTGCGCGGATGTAATCCAGCATGGCGTTTCGTATCGCAGAGCTGGCATAAGTAAGAAACAGATTGCGGGTGTCGGGATCATAGTGTTCAATGCAGCCGCATAACCCCAGCATACCTTC
>JAFZVM010000002.1 GCA_017617795.1 Oscillospiraceae bacterium | reverse complement strand
TCCAGGGGCCTGCCGGAGGCCCGGTAGATGCCGATGCTGGGCTTGCTGGGGCCGGAGCCGGTGAAGCACAGCTCCATGGTGGGCACGGCCCCGTGGCGCTTCACCGTGTCCGCCATGCGGTGGTAGTTGTAGTTCTGCCCGTTCACGATGTCCCGGGGCCACTTGTCCTTGCTGAACTCCGTGTGGTCGATGATGACCTCCCCCTCGGAGACCGTGGCGGCCCCGCCGATGGCGATGCGCTCGAAGCTCATGAGCCCGTCCGTGCTGGGCTGGCCGGGGGCGATGTCGTCCGTGTGGCCCGTGGGGGCGCAGAACATGTGGTTGCGGAACACCACGTCGCCGATCTTCAGCGGCGCCAGCAGATGGGGGAATTCCCTGAATGCGTCGACCATGATAGGCTCCTTTCCTTCCGGGCTCTGCCCGGCCTTTTATATTTATGCATCTACTATACACCCATGGGGCCCCGGATTCCACCGCAAAAATAATTTTCAAAAATACCTTGACAAGCGAAATACTGCGTGATACGATGTATCACGCAAAGGGAAGTATCGCGCAAAAGGAGGTATCATATGGACGTTCAACTCAAGCGAGGTATCCTGGACGTCTGCGTCCTGGCGGCCATCCGGGGCGAGGACTCCTACGGATATCAGATCATCAAGGATCTGAAGCCATACGTGGAGCTTTCGGAATCCACTCTGTATACCATCCTGAAGCGCCTGGAGGCGGCGGAGCTGCTGACGGTGCGCACCGCCGAGCACGGGGGCAGGCTGCGGAAGTATTACCGCATCACCCCCGGGGGGCTCCGGCACATCGAGGAATTCAAGGAAGAGTGGAAGGGCATCATGGCCATCTATCGGTACATTGCGGGAGAGGAGGAAACGACATGACGACGGCGGAATTCACGGAAGCCCTGCGGAAGGGGCTCACCGGCCTGCCCCGGGAGGACCTGGAGGAACGGCTGGCCTTTTATTCGGAGGCCGTCCAGGACCGGATGGAGGAGGGCCTCAGCGAGGAGGAGGCCGTGGCCCAGCTGGGGCCGGTGGAGGAGGTGCTGGCCCAGATCGCCGCCGAGACCCCCCTGGTGAAGCTGGTGAAGGAGCGGGTGAAGCCGAAGCGGGCCCTCCGGGCCTGGGAGATCGTGCTGCTGGTGCTGGGCTCTCCCATCTGGGTCTCCCTGCTGATCGCCGCGGCTGCCATCCTGTTCTCTCTTTACGTGACGGTCTGGGCCGTGCTGATCTCCCTCTGGGCCGTGGACCTGAGTCTGGCGGCGGGGGCCCTGGCGGGCCTCGCGGGCGGGTTCCTGTTCCTCATCAAGGGCAGGCTCCTCCCGGCCTGCTGCTCCCTGGGGGCGGCGCTCCTCTGCGCGGGCCTGGCGATCCTCATGTTCTTCTTCTGCCTCTGGCTTTCTAAAGCCCTGGTGAAGGGCACCGGAAAATTCTTCGTGGGCCTGAAGGCCCGCCTGATGAGAAAGGAAAAGACGGAATGAAAAGCGGAATGAAAGCGGCGATCCTCGTGGCGGTGATCCTGGTGGTCGTTGGCATTGTGATCGCCGTGGGCTCCCTGGCCCTGACGGGCTTCAAGTTCGACAAGCTGAGCACGAAGGAATACAAGACCACCGTCCTGAAGCCCACCGGCAGCTTTGATAAGATCGACGTGACCCTCACCACGGCGGAGCTGACCTTCGTCCCCGCCTCCGACGGGGTCTGCACCGTCACCTGCCGGGACGATGAGAAGATCAAGTATACCGCCGAAGTGAAAAACGGCGTCCTCACCGTCAGCCGGGAGGACGACCGGAAAGGCCTGAATATCCTGGATCCCTCCGTCGACCTGGAGAAGAACACGGTGACGGTGGCCCTCCCCGGCAAAAGCTACGCCGCCCTCACCGTGAAGACCGACACGGGGGACGTGAACATCCCCGAGGACTTCTCCTTCGGCAGCCTGACCGTCTCCGGCGACACCGCCGACGTGAGCTGCGCTTCCCCCGTCTCCGGGGCCCTCGCCGTGAAGCTCAGCACGGGGGATATCACCCTGACGGACCTCTCCGCCGGGGAGCTGGACCTCACGGTCTCCACCGGGGATATCCGCCTCACCTCCGTGGACTGCGCCGGCGGGGCGTCCGTCACCGTGAGCACCGGGCACGCGGAGCTGACGGACGTGCGCTGCGCGAGCCTCCGGTCCGCGGGCAGCACCGGGAAAATGAAGCTGACGCATCTGACGGTCGACGGGGAAGCCGAGCTCCGCAGGTCCACGGGGGATATCTCCTTCCTGAGCTGCACCGCCGGGTCCCTCCGGGTGACCACGGACACGGGGGACGTGAGGTTCGAGGACAGCGACGCGGGCAGCATCTACGTGAAGACCGACACGGGGGACGTGACGGGCTTCCTCCGCAAGCCCATGGTCATCTTCGCCGAGACGAGCACGGGGAAGGTGGACGTGCCCAAGCTCACCGAGGGCGGCCGCTGCGAGATCACCACGGACACGGGGAATATCAGGCTCAGCGTGACGACGCCGTAAACCCGAAGGCAAAAAAGAAAACCGGGGCGGGGCGGAGATGGAAAGATCTCCGCCCCGCCTATGCGCCTGCGAGGTCAGCCTCCCCTGCCGCAGCAGGGCTA
>JAFZVM010000025.1 GCA_017617795.1 Oscillospiraceae bacterium | reverse complement strand
GATTGTTCGAAAAACTTATGATTGAACGCGAAAGACACCCCTGATGGGTTTCTTTCACACTATCTTCCTTTCCGGTATCCTGCCGTTTACGGGTTTATCTATAGTCTGGCCGGAGCTCAAGCGAGCTCCGGCTATATTTTTACTTTATTCATCCAGTTTGAGGACGGCCATGAAGGCTTCCTGGGGAACGGACACCGTACCCAGGGAGCGCATTTTCTTCTTGCCCTCCTTCTGCTTTTCCAGGAGCTTCTTTTTCCGGGTGATGTCGCCGCCGTAGCACTTGGCCAGCACGTCCTTCCGCAGGGCCTTGATGGTTTCCCGGGCGATGATCTTGCCGCCGATGGCCGCCTGCACGGGGACCTCGAACATCTGACGGGGGATATTGTCCTTCAGCTTCTCGCAGATGCGCCTTGCCCGGGGATAGGCCTTGTCCCGGTGGACGATGAAGCTCAGGGCGTCCACCATATCCCCGTTCAGAAGGATATCCAGCTTCACCAGGTCGCTGGCCCGGTAAGATTCCAGGGTATAGTCCAGAGAGGCGTAGCCCTTGGTCCGGGATTTCAGAGCGTCGAAGAAATCATAGATGATCTCGTTCAGGGGCAGGTGGTAATGGAGCTCCACCCGGTCGTCTCCCTGGTAGACCATATCCTTGAACTCCCCCCGCCGGTCCTGGCACAGATCCATGATGTTCCCCACGTAGACCTGGGGCGTCATGATGCTGGCCGCCACGTAGGGCTCCTCCGCCTCCAGGATCTGGCTGGGATCCGGATAGTTCAGAGGATTGTCGATCATCTGCACGGTCCCGTCCGTCTTCGTCACCCGGAAGATGACGCTGGGGGCGGTGGTGATCAGCTCCAGATTGTATTCCCGCTCCAGCCGCTCCGAGATGATCTCCATATGCAGCAGGCCCAGGAAGCCGCAGCGGAAGCCGAAGCCCAGGGCCGCGGAGGTCTCCGGTTCATAGGAGAGGGCCGCGTCGTTCAGCTTCAGCTTTTCCAGGGCGTCCCGCAGATCCGGATACTTGGCCCCGTCCGCCGGATACAGGCCGGAAAAGACCATGGGCTGGGCGGGACGGTAGCCCGGAAGAGGTTCCTCCGTGGGATCCTCCGCTCCGGTGACCGTATCCCCCGGCTGGGTATCCGCCACGTTCTTGATGCTGGCGGTAAAGTAGCCCACGTCCCCCGCCCGCAGCTCTTCGCAGGGGGAAAGGCGCAGGGCGCCCATATGGCCCACCTCCACCACCTTGTATTCCGCGCCGGAGGCCATGAGCCTTACGTTCATCCCGGTTTTCAGGGTCCCCTCCCGCAGGCGGAGATAGACGATGACCCCCACGAAGGGATCGTACTGGCTGTCGAAAACCAGCGCCTTCAGCGGCGCATCCGGGTCTCCCTTCGGGGCGGGCACCCCCCGGACGATCTCCTTCAGCACCTGGTCGATGTTCAGCCCCAGCTTTGCGGAGATCTCCGGCGCATCCATGGCGGGGATGCCGATCACGTCCTCGATCTCCGTTTTCACCTTATGGGGATCCGCCCCGGGCAGGTCGATCTTGTTCAGCACCGGAAGGATCTCCAGGTCGTTATCCAGAGCCAGATACGTATTCCCCAGGGTCTGGGCCTCGATCCCCTGTCTGGCGTCCACCACCAGCAGGGCCCCCTCGCAGGCGGCGAGGCTGCGGGAGACCTCATAATTGAAGTCCACGTGCCCCGGGGTGTCGATCAGGTTCAAATGATAGGTCTCCCCGTCCTCGGCCTGATACTCCATGCTCACGGCCCTGGCCTTGATGGTGATGCCCCGTTCCCGCTCCAGGTCCATGTTATCCAGGATCTGGGCTTCCATATCCCGCTCGGCCACGGCGTGACAGCTCTCCAGGATCCGGTCTGCCAGGGTGCTCTTGCCATGGTCGATATGGGCGATGATGCAGAAATTGCGGATCCGATCCTGCTCGATCATACCTGTTCCCTCCACTCATCCCAGAATCCCCGCAGCACGTTCTCCGCCCGTTCCGCCAGCTCCGGCGGCAGAGACAGGTCCGGCGCGCCGGGCTGGCCCGGCAGCATTCTCGCCCGGGTCAGGCCGGAATAGGCCTCCCACAGGCTCTGACTCAGCTCCGGCGGGAATTTGCAGCATTCCTCCCGGTCATAGCTCCGCAGCAGGGCGTAAAGGCCGACGGTGAGCCATTCCTCCGCCATCCGGCAGCTTTCCCGATCCCCCTTTTCCCCCAGGGCGCGGATCAGCTCGGACAGGGCTTTGATCCCGGTCTCCCCCAGAAGCAGAAGGGACGGGTCCCATTTCTCCCCCTCCGGCATGGCGGTACGCACCGGGGTCCTGCCCAGCAGATAGTCCGCCGAGACGCCGTAATAGGCGCAGGCCTCCGACACGAAGGCCAGGCCCGGTTCTCTCAATCCGTTCTCATAATGGCTCAGGAGCGCCTGGGATATATGCAGGTCGGCGGCGGCGGTGCGCTGATTCAGACGCCGCTCCTTTCTGAGACGGCACAGGATGGCCGGAAAGCTCTCTCCCATTCCCGTTCTCCCCCTTCTGTCCTCTGATTGATTACGAAGAGTATACCCCAAATCCCGGGCGGTGTAAAGCTCGAGCTCTCTTTCCCTTTCCTCCGCGAAAAATGGCTTGTAGTTCCGCTGCTTGTGTGGTACACTAGCTTGTAATGAGCTGTCGGCGGAGACGCCGCGGTTCCGGACAACTCTCATCGACCGAAAGGAGAGTCGGCATGGTCAAAATGAATACCGATAAAGGCTATATTCGCATATCCAACGACGTGTTCACCACCCTGGTCGGCGCCGCCGCCACCAGCTGCTTCGGCGTGCGGGGCATGGCCAAGCGTTCCGCCAGCGACGGTCTGGTCCATCTGCTGAAGACGGAAGCCATGGGAAAGGGTGTTCGGGTCTCTTTCCACGAGGGCGAGGAAGCTATTTCCATTGAGCTGCACATCATCGTCAAGACCGGTGTGAATATCCCGGTGATCTGCGATTCCATCAGCAGCGCCGTGCGCTACAAGATCACCGAGGCCACCGGCGTACAGGTGCGTTCCGTGGATGTTTTCGTCGATTCCATACTGCCCGATTGAACACGGAGGATAGACAGATGACAGAAATTCTGGATAGCCGGCTGTTTTGCGGCATGGTCATCAACGCGGCTGCCGCAGTGGAGAGCCGCAGCCAGGAAATCAACGAGCTGAATGTTTTTCCCGTACCCGACGGGGATACGGGCACCAATATGAGCATGACCCTCAACAATGCCTCCCGGGAGCTGAGCAAGGGCTTCCCTGCAACTCTGGGCGCCGCTGCGGAGGTCACCGCCTCCGCCATGCTGCGGGGCGCCCGGGGCAACAGCGGCGTGATCCTTTCCCTTCTGTTCCGGGGCATGTCCAAATCCCTGAAGGATAAGAACACCGCCACCTGCGCGGAGCTGGCCGCCGCCATGAACGAGGGCGTCTCCGCCGCATACAAGGCCGTGATGAAGCCCACGGAGGGAACCATCCTCACCGTTTCCCGGCTGGCTTCCGCCGCCGCCGTGGACGCCGCAGGGGACACGACGGATCTGGAGATCATGCTGGAAAAGGCCATCGGTGTGGGCGACGTCGCCCTGGAGAACACGGTGGAGCAGAATCCCGTGCTGAAAAAGGCCGGCGTGGTGGACGCCGGGGGCATGGGCTACCTGATCATCCTCCGGGCGTTCCTGGCCGCAGCCAGAGGGGAGGTCATTGAAGCCGTCCAGGCAGAACCCGCTGCCGGCCGCCGGGAAGAGAGCGTCTTTGCCCGCTTCGATACGGAGGAGGATATCCATTTCCCCTACTGCACCGAGTTCATCGTCCAGAAGGACAACGAGAAATCCGTGGACAGCCTCCGGGTTTTTCTCTTCTCCATCGGGGACAGCGCCGTGGTGCTGGACGACGAGGAGCTCATCAAGGTCCACGTCCATACCGACCGTCCCGGCGACGTGCTGACGGAGGCCCTGACCTATGGCAGCCTGCTGACGGTGAAGGTGGAAAACATGCGGGAGCAGCATACCAGCAAGCTCCAGGAGGCGGAAACCGCCGGAGCTTCCGCCCCGCCGCAGAAGAAGGAACCGGAAAAGCGGGCGCCAACCCAGCCGCTGAGCATCGTATCCGTCTGCGCCGGGGATGGGCTCACCGCCCTGTTCCATGAGCTGGGCGCCGACCAGGTGGTCACCGGCGGGCAGACCATGAACCCCTCCACGGAGGACATCCTCCGGGCGGTGGAGCTTTCCGCCGGGGCGGCGGTGATCGTGCTGCCCAACAACAAGAATATCGTCATGGCCGCCCAGCAGTGCGCCGGACTGACGGACAAGAAGGTCATCGTCATCCCCACCGCCTCCATCCCCCAGGGGATCTCCGCCATCCTGGCGGCGGATCTGGAGCTGCCGCCCGAGGTGAACGAGGCCGAGATGCTGGAAGCCATCAAGCGGGTCTCCTCCATTTCCGTCACCTATGCCGCCCGGGATTCCTCCTTCGACGGGCTGGAGATCCGGGCCGGGCAGTATCTGGCCCTGCTGGAGGGCAAGCTTCTCTGCTGCACGGACAGCATGGAGGAGCTGGCGGGCAAGGTCGCCGAAGCCGTTTCTCAGGCCGAGCTGGTGAGCCTCTTCTACGGGCAGGACGTCTCCCCGGAGCAGGCCGAGGCCTTCTCCGCCTCCCTGGGCGGAAAACTGCCGGAGGCGGAGCTCTCCCTGGTGGACGGGGGACAGCCGGTGTACTATTACCTCATTTCCGCGGAATAAACTGTAAACGAAAAAACTTGCCGTCAGCGTGTCGTCAAGCCGTCGACACGCTGACAGCGCTAAACGGGAGGAATCACCTTGTCTCAGCGGAAAAAGCAGGGCTTCGTGGAAGGCGCCGCCATCCTCACCGCCAGCACCATCCTCATCAAGATCCTGGGCGCGGTCTTCAAGATCCCCCTTTCCAACATCATCGGCAAGTCTGCCATGGGGGATTTCGGCGTCGCCTACAATATCTATGCCCTGCTCCTCACCCTTTCCACCGCGGGTCTGCCCGTGGCTCTGAGCCGCATGGTCTCGGAGGCGGACGCCCTGGGGCGGCGGAATCAGGTGCGGCGCACCTTCGTGGTGGCCCGGGCGGCCTTCTTCGTCCTGGGCATGATCAGCACGCTCTTCATGCTGATCTTCAGCCGGTATCTGGCGGACTTCATGGGTTCCCGGGAGGCGGAGGCCGCCATATCCACCCTGGCTCCGGCTCTGGTCTGCGTATGCCTCATGTCCGCCTACCGGGGCTATACCCAGGGACTGGGAAACATGGTGCCCACCAGCGTATCCCAGATCATCGAAACCCTGTGCAAGGTGGTGTTCGGCCTCTCCGCCGCCTGGATCCTCATCCGGCGGGGGCAGAGCGGCAGCGTCGGCGCGGCGGGGGGCATTTTCGGCGTCACCGTGGGCACGGTGCTGGGCCTGGTGTATATCGTCCCCGCCACCCTTCGCCTGGACCGGAAGCACCGTCAGCCCAGTCCCAGCCCGGACGTGCCCGAAGGCCGGGGCGAGACCCTGAAAAAGCTCATCCTCATCGGCGTGCCCATCATCATCGGCTCCTGCGTGCTGAACCTGGTGGCCATGGTGGACACGAAGATGATCTTCGGCCGCCTCCAGAACGCCCTGGGCTATTCCTACGAAACGGCCCGCTCCCTTTACGGCACCTATTTCAACAGCCAGACCCTCTATAACCTGCCCTCCGCCTTTGCGGTACCCATGGTCACCAGCGCCATCCCCGCCATCGCGGCCTATCTGGCCGAGCGGAAGACCCGGGACGCCGCCCAGGTGCTGGGGGCCTCCCTGAAGCTCATGAACCTGCTGGCCATGCCCATGGCCGTGGGCATGGGGGTACTGGCGGCGCCCCTCATGGGCGGGCTCTACGGCGATACGGATCCCGCCGCGGGGGCCATCCTTTCGGTGCTCAGCGCCGCAGGCTACGGGGTCTGCATCATGATGGTGACCAACGCCATCCTCCAGGCTTACGGCCATGAACGCCTGCCCATCCTCACCATCGCGGCGGGCGGCGTCTGCAAGATCGCGGTGAACTACGTTCTGCTGGGGAACCCGTCGGTGAACATCGTGGGAGCCGCCGTGGGCAACGTGGCCTGCTATCTGGTCATCAGCCTGCTGAATCTGCTCCTCATCCGCCGGAAAGCGCCGGACTGCCCGAAGCTGGCCCCCCTGTTCCTGCGGCCTCTCCTCGCCTCCCTCCTGATGGGCGGCTGCGCCTGGGGCGCATACGTGCTGCTGCGCAGCCTCTTCCGCTCCATGGGCCTCTTCCAGGGCGGGCGGTTGCTCTTCCTGGCCCCGGCGGTCCTGGCGGTGATCGTGGGCGTGGTGCTGTACCTGGTGTTCGTGGTCCTCTTCCGGGCCATCACCCGGGAGGAGCTGGAGCTGGTGCCCAAGGGGGATAAGCTGGCCAGACTTCTGCGGCTGTAAGCCCTATTTCACAAAGGAGATAAAATGAGATTAGATAAATATCTGAAGGTCTCCCGCCTCATCAAACGCAGGACCGTGGCCAACGAGGCCTGCGACAACGAACGGGTCACGGTGAACGGCAAGCCCGCCCGGGCCTCCTACGCCGTGAAGCCCGGGGATATCCTGGAGCTGCGCTTCGGGGAACGGATCCTCCGGGTGGAAGTGGTGAGCGTGGCGGAAAACGCGAAAAAGGACGAAGCCGCCGCCATGTACCGGGAGCTGCGCTGAGATGCAGGGAAAACGCAGACTGATCGGGGATCGGGCATTCTATGCCATGGTCCTGGCGGTTGCCGTGCCCATCATGGTGCAGCACGGCATCACCAGCTTCGTGAACCTGCTGGACAACGTCATGGTGGGCCGGGTGGGCACGGAAGAGATGTCCGGCGTGGCCATCGCCAATCAGCTCATCATGGTCTTCGAGCTGGGCATCTTCGGCGGACTCTCCGGGGCGGGCATCTTCGCCGCCCAGTTTTTCGGCAGTGGGAATCTGGAGGGGGTGCGAAACGCCTTCCGGATCAAACTGTATATCGGGCTTTTCGTGTGTTTCGCGGCCATCGCCGTGTTCCTTTTCTTCGGCCGGGACCTGGTGATGCTCTTCCTCCAGGGGGAGGCGGACGTGGGGAGCACGGAGGTCACGGCGAATCACGCCCTGGGCTATCTCCGGATCATGCTTCTGGGCTTCATCCCCTTCATGCTGGCCCAGGTCTACGCCAGCACCCTGAAGGAATGCGGGGAGACCCTGCTCCCCATGAAGGCCGCGGTGGCTGCGGTATTCACCAATCTGGTGCTGAACTACGTTCTGATTTTCGGCAAGCTGGGCTTCCCTGCCATGGGCGGCCTGGGCGCGGCGGCGGCCACGGTGGTCTCCCGCTTCGTGGAGCTGGGCATCGTGCTCATCGGCGCCCACCGGCACTCCGACCGATACGCCTTTATTCAGAAGCTGTACCGCACCCTGCTGGTCCCCGCTCCCCTGCTCCGCAGCGTGCTGGTAAAGGGGCTTCCCCTTCTGGCCAACGAGCTGCTCTGGTCCGGCAGCATGGCCATGCTCAGCCAGTGCTACTCCCTCCGCGGCCTGAGCGTGGTGGCCGCCATGAACATCAACAGTACCGTGATGAACCTGTTCAGCGTGGTGATGATGGCCATGGGCAACGCCGTCGCCATCATCGTGGGACAGCAGCTGGGCTCCGGGGATCTGGAGCGGGCGAAGGACACGGACCGGAAGCTGATCGCCTTCTCTTTTGTCCTCAGCCTGGTTGTGGGCGGCATCCTGGCCTCCCTGAGCGGCGTCATCCCTCTGATCTACAGGACAGAGGATACGGTGCGCGGCCTGGCGGCCCAGCTCCTGCGGGTCACCGCCCTGAGCATGCCCATCGACTGCTTTGCCGTTACCTGCTACTTTACCATCCGCAGCGGCGGCAAGACGCTCATCACCTTCCTGTTCGACAGCGCCTATTCCTGGGTCGTCACCATCCCCATCGCCTTCTGTCTGGTGCACTTCACAGGTCTCACCATCGTGTCGGTGTTCCTCATCGTCCGCCTTTCCGCCGTCATCAAGGCGGTCATCGGCATCATTCTGGTGCGCTCGGGCTTCTGGTGCCAGAATATCGTGGCAGAGGACCGGTGACCGGCGGTTTTCCGCAAATTCATCCCCAGGCTGTCCGCCTCTTTTCTGCTGTTCTTTTTCCTTTCCTTTCCGTTCCTTTCCTTTTGATTTGATTCTCTTTTTTTCTTTTTGCTTCTGTTGTTTTCGTTTCTTCTCTTTTAGGGACAAGTGGTCACAAGTTGTTCCAAGTCGTGCAAAGTGGCACAAGTCGTCACGAGTCGTCACGAGTCGTCACCGCAGGGCGATGATCCGCCTGAAAACCTGATATACGAATGCGGCGCGGGCATTTCAGCCCGCGCCGCTTATTTGTGCTTTTTTCTTCTTTTCTCCAGCCCTCAGATCTTATAGGCGATATCGTAGGCTTCCCAGATGACGCTCATCAGGTTCCCCACCTTATGGGCGTCCCCCAGCACGTGGATCTTCGGGTCCTCCTCCCCGGCCAGAGGCGCGGGCACGTAGCCCACGGAGAGGATGACGCTGTCCGCCGGGATGGCGAAGGTCTTGCCCGCTTCGTCCTTCACCAGGACCTCCCCTTCCCGGATCTCCTGCAGCGAGGTGGAGACGTGCACGGGGATGTCATAATACCGGATGATCTCCCGGAGCATGTTGGAGTTGGCGGCGCTGAGGCCCATGACCTTCAGGATATCGTCCTGCATCTCCACGATGACAGGCTTCTTCCCCTTCAGGGCCAGGTCGTAGGCGATCTCGCAGCCGGTGAGGCCGCCGCCGATGATGACGACCTTCTCCCCCACGGGTTTATTTCCCAGGAGATAATCCACCGCCTCCACGGCATTGGGACCGTCGAAGCCGGGAACGAGGAGCTTCCGGGGTGTGGAACCGGTGGCGACGATGATCTCCTCCGCGTCCATGGCCTTCAGGTCCTCCGGGGTCACGGGAGTATTCATCCGGATCTCCACGGGCAGCTTCTTCAGCTGGCGGATGTACCAGGCGATGAGTTCCTTATCCTTCTCCTTGAAATCCGGCGCCGCGGCAGCCCGGAACACGCCGCCAAGCTCGCCGCCCTTTTCATACAGGGTGACGGCATGGCCGCGCATAGCCAGGAGACGGGCGGCCTCCATGCCGCCGATACCGCCGCCGACGACGGCGACCTTCTTTTTCTTCTCCGCCGGCTTCAGCTCCAGCTCCTTCTCCCGGAAGGTGACCGGGTTCAGGGCGCAGCGGCCCATGCCGCCGTTCCTGGGCATACCGCAGGAGAGGCCCTTGTACCGGGTGATGGGGAAGCAGCCGTTATGGCAGGCGATGCAGGGGCGGATATCCTCCAGATCCCCGGCCCGGACCTTATCGCACCAGTCCGGATCGCACAGAAGCTGCCGGGCGATGCCCACGCCGTCCACCTTGCCGCTGGAGACGGCGTCCGCCGCGATATCCGGATCGTTCATTCGCCCCGCGCAGATCACGGGGATGGTAACGAACTGCTTCAGGTAGGACACCTCCGGCAGATTGCAGGCCATGGGCATATACATGGGGGGATGGGCCCAGAACCAGGAGTCGTAGGAGCCGTTGTCCGCGTTCAGCATATCCGCGCCGGCCTCCTGCAGGATCCGGGCGGCGGCGGGGCTTTCCTCCATGCTGCGGCCGAACTCCGTATAGGCTTCCCCGGGCAGGGCGGCCTGGTTGAAGCCCCGGATCTTGCTGGCAACGCTGTACCGCACGGAGACGGGGTAATCCTTGCCGCAGAGCTTCTTGATCTCCCGGATGATGTCCGTGGCGAAGCGCAGGCGGTTCTCCAGGCTGCCGCCGTACTCGTCGGTCCGGTGGTTCATGTTGGCCATGGAGAACTGGTCCAGAAGGTAGCCCTCGTGCACGGCGTGGATCTCCACCCCGTCGATCCCCGCCTCCTGGCAGAGGGCGGCGGCTTTGGCGTAGGCCTGGATGGTCTCCTGGATCTCCTCGATGGTGAGGGCCCGGTGCTTCAGTGACGGCTCCCAGACGTTGGGCATCCCGTCGCTGGGGGCGACCAGCATCTGCTTCCGGACCTCCTCGGGCATCTTGTCCATGCCCGGGAACACCATCTGGGAGCGGCCGAAGCTGGTGCCCAGCTGGAAGAAGAATTTGGAGCCATAGGCGTGGATATCGTCCATGAGCTGCTTCATGGGGCCCAGGAACAGATCCCGCTCCTCGTAGAGCCAGCGGTGCCCCTTGCCCGCGGAGCCCACGTTGGCCACGCCGGGGATCATAAGGCCCACGTTGGCCTTGGCCCGGGCAATATAGTAGTCCCGATGGCCCTCGCTGAACTTGCCTTCAAAGCCGATGGGGTTGGTGCCTCCCATGGCGCAGAGGACGATCCGGTTTTTCAGGGTGACGCCCCCCACCTTCAGCGGGGTGAACAGCGCCTCGTAATTCTTCGACATGCTCTTTCCTCCAATATGATGAATGGGATTATTGCTCGAAGCGATACCGCAGCAGGTTCCAGGAATGGCGTCGCAGGGTCTTCCCGTCTCCGGCCTCCGGCTTCACCCGCTCCGGGTCGGCGGCGGTATTCACCGCCTTCAGGTCATCGCAGTACAGCCGGCTGTGCTCCAGAAGGGTCAGGTTCCCCCAGCCCCGGAGATCCGGCTCCAGCTCCGCGTCCTCCTCCAGACTGCGGTTCACCGCCAGCACCGTGAGCTCCCCGCCGTTCTCCACGGCGATGGCCTCCACGGAAGGCATCTCCCCATATTTCCCGGCCTGACAAGAGGGGCATTCCACCCGGGTGAGCATGGCCTTGCCCCGGGCATGGGCGGAGGCCTGCAGGAAGGGCCAGAAGATGGTCTGGGCCCAGGCTTTGCCGCCGTTCTCCGTCATGATGGGCGCGATGACGTTCACCAGCTGGGCCAGGCAGGCGATCTTCACCCGATCCGCATGCTTCAGC
This sequence comes from Oscillospiraceae bacterium, assembly GCA_017617795.1. GTDB lineage: Bacteria > Bacillota > Clostridia > Oscillospirales > Oscillospiraceae > UBA1774. The sequence goes on along the minus strand of JAFZVM010000025.1, from coordinate 2,913 downwards.
AGGGTGATGAGCAGGCAGCCCACCACCAGGGCATCCTCAAAGGTATAGATGTCCTCCAGCAGGGGCGGAGCCACCTGCCAGGGGGCGATCTGCTTGTCCGCATCGTTGGAATGGAACCATACGTTCCACTCGTCGAAGCTCAGATACATGGTTTTATCCGACCGTTTGACGGCCTTCATCGCGTCGCAGATGGCCTCCACGCTGCGGATGAACTCGTCCATATCCCGGCAGCAGCCCAGATACTCCGCCGTATCGTTGGAGCGGTTGCCGTAATAGCTGTGGAGGGAGAGATAATCCACCTGCTCATAGCAGCGGTCAAGCACCTCCATCTCCCAGGTGCCGAAGGTGGGCATGCCGGAGTGGGAGCTGCCGCAGGCGATGACCTCGATGGAGGGGTCCGCCAGCTTCATGATCTTCGCCGCCTCGCAGGCCGCCCGGCCGTATTCCTCTGCGGTCTTGTGTCCGATCTGCCAGGGGCCGTCCATCTCGTTGCCCAGGCACCAGGTCCGGATGCCGAAGGGCTTCTCAAAGCCGTTCTTCCGCCGGCGGTCGCTGAGCTCCGTTCCGCCGGGGAAGTTGCAGTATTCCACCAGATCCCCCGCCTCCCGGGGGGTGCCGGTGCCCAGGTTCACCGCCATCATCACCTGGCTGTCCGCCTTTTTCGCCCAGGACTGGAATTCATCGATCCCCACCTGGTTCGTTTCGATGCTGTTCCAGGCCAGCTCTGCCCGCCTGGGGCGTTTGGCCTTGTCCCCGGTGCCATCCTCCCAGCGATAGCCGGAGACGAAGTTGCCGCCGGGGTAGCGCACGATGGGCACCCCCAGCTTTTTCACCAGGTCCAGCACGTCCTTCCGGAAGCCTTCCTCGTCCGCCGTGGGATGGTCCGGCTCATAGATCCCGCCGTACACGGCCCGGCCCAGGTGCTCGATGAAGGAGCCGTACAGCCTGGGGTCGATCTCCCCGATGGGAAAAGCCCGGTCTGCAAAGATTTTCGCCCGCATGGTTCATCCTCCCGTGTATGTTTATTCGTTATTCTTGTCTTTTGCCGGTTCTGCCGCCAGCACCCGGAGCCGTCCCTCCGACACGGAGAAGCGCAGCTCCAGTCCCGCAAAGGCAAAACCGTAGATCCGTTCCGGGTCCTCCTGATAGGCCGGGCGGGGATCCATGGCCAGAACGCCCCGCAGGGCGGCGCGTTTCTCCTCCGGCACCCGTTCCAGGAGCTCCGGGGGAAAGTCCACCTCCAGAGGCTTCCAGGCCACCTGGTCCGTAAAGCCGCCCGCGGCGTCCGGGTAACTGTCCGCATAGGGCACGTAGGGCTTGATATCGTATACCGGCGTGCCGTCCACCAGGTCCGCTCCCCCCAGCAGGAGGATGGGCCCCCGGTCCGGATCCAGCTTCACCTGCAGGAGCCGGACGCAGCTCAGCCCCAGCGGATTGGGGCGGAAGGGAGAACGGCTGGCAAAGACCCCCACTCTCTTATTGCCCCCCAGGCGAGGGGGACGGACGGTGGGGCTCCAGCCCCGGTCCGCATTTTCGGAGAACTGCCAGATGAGCCAGATATGACTGTACGCCTCCAGGCCCCGCACCGCCTCCGGACTGCGGAATTCCGGCTCAAACTCCAGCACCGCCGCCAGCTCCGGCACCAGGCCGCTCTGCCGGGGAACGCCGAACTTGCTGCCGAAATCCGTATGGACCCGGGCAATGGGACGCAGCTCCATGCTCCCGCCTCCTGTTTCTGCACGATAATTTACTTTATCACAGGGAAAAGAAATTGGCAATCCTTCTCTGCAGCCGCCCTTTGTGGGTTATCCCAAGCCGCTCCCGGATTTATTTTCATTATTTATGTATATTTATTCATTATTAGGCTTGACTCTTCGGGGTTTCGGATGTATACTCACGGTATCATTCTGAAAACCATATCTGGAGGAACATGTCATGTCATACAAAAAGATCGTTCTCGCCTATTCCGGCGGTTTGGACACCAGCATCATCATCCCCTGGCTGAAGGAGACCTATCCCGGCTGCTCCGTCATTGCCGTCGCCGCGGACGTGGGCCAGGACGATGAGCTGGAGGGTCTGGAGGCGAAGGCGCTGAAGACCGGGGCCAGCAAGCTGTATATCGAGGACCTGAAGAAGGAGCTGGTGGAGGATTTCATCTTCCCCGCCATGCAGGCCGACGCCAAATATGAAGGATATCTCCTGGGCACCAGCCTGGCCAGGCCCCTGATCGCCAAGCGGCTGGTGGAGATCGCCAAGGCCGAAGGAGCCGACGCCATCGCCCACGGCTGCACCGGCAAGGGCAACGACCAGGTGCGTTTCGAGCTGGGCATCATGCACTTTGCTCCGGATATGCCCATCATCGCCCCCTGGCGGATGTGGGACATCAAATCCCGGGATGAGGAGATCGACTACGCGGAGGCCCATAACGTGCCCCTGCGGATCAACCGGGAGACCAACTATTCCAAGGATAAGAACCTGTGGCATCTGAGCCATGAGGGCCTGGATCTGGAGGAGCCGGGCAACGAGCCCCAGTATGAGAAGGAAGGTTTCCTGGAGATGAGCTGCTCTCCCCTCCAGGCGCCGGATGCGCCGGAGTATATCGAGCTGGGGTTCGTGAAGGGCGTTCCCGTGAAGCTCAACGGGAAGGAGATCGGCTCCGTGGAGCTGGTCGCCGCCCTGAACAAGCTGGGCGGCAAGCACGGCATCGGCCTGCTGGACCTGGTGGAGAACCGGCTGGTGGGCATGAAGAGCCGGGGGGTGTATGAGACCCCCGGCGGCACGATCCTCTACAAGGCCCACGAGGTGCTGGAGACCCTGTGCCTGGACAAGCTCACCCTGCACAAGAAGCAAGAGCTGAGCATCACCTACGGTGAGCTGGTGTACAACGGCCAGTGGTTCAGCCCCCTGCGGGAG
>JAFZVM010000024.1 GCA_017617795.1 Oscillospiraceae bacterium | reverse complement strand
TGGCCTTGGGAGGCCACATCCGGGTGGGCATGGAGGACAACGTCCTCTACGCCAAGGGCAAGCTGGCGGACTCCAACCGCCAGTTCGTGGAGCGGGCCGCCCGGGTGGTCCGGGAGTTCGGCAACGAGGTCGCCACCAGCGACGAAGCCCGGGAGATCCTGGGTCTCAAAAAGTAAATCCCGATAAAGCGAGCCGGGAAGGGGCGCAGCCCCTTCCCGGCAGTTTTTTGTTCCTTTATTCCGTATCCCGTGCCGCCTGGCAGATGAGGCGGACGCAGGTATCGTATCCCAGCACGCCGCTGTCCAGGGAGAGATGGAAGTTCTGCAGATCCCCCCAGGTCTTCCCGGTGTAGTGGTGATAATAGGCGTGCCGCGCCTGGTCGGTCTTCTTCATGGTGCGGCGGATCACCGCCTCGTCCTTGTTGCCGATGAGCTCGCCCACCCGGGCGGCCCGGTGTTCTTCGTCCGCGAAGAGGAACACGTCCAGGCTGGGCACCCCGGCGGCCCGGAGCACCGCGTCCGCGCAGCGGCCCAGGATCAGGCAGGGGCCTCTGGCCGCCAGCTTGAGGATGACGTCGCTCTCCGCCCCGTACATGGCGTCCTTCTGATCGTAGGAGATGGGGGTAATGTGCCGGAGGATGGCGTCCTTTTTCGTGATGGCCTCCTCCTCCGCTTCCAGTTGAGCGGGGTCGATGCCCAGCTCCTCCGCGCTGCCCCGGATGATGTCCTTGTCATAGAATTCGATGCCCAGCTCGGCGGCTACCCGCTGGCCTACGGAATGTCCGCCTGCGCCGTACTCCCGGCAAAGGGTGATGATCCTCATGGAAGCGACCTCCCCGTTATTTTCTGTATGGGATTATACTCCTTGAGATGGCGGCTTTCAATACCTCCCTTGACGGAGAAGAGGCGGTGGGGTAGGATAAATACAGAAAAACCAAAACGATGGAGGTATTGCTATGTTCTACGAGACCGCGAAAAACGACCATGGCCTGGCCCGGCCCCCCTTTAAATCCTGCGCCGTGCCCCGGGTCATCGGCTGGCTCAGCACCGTCAGCGCCGACGGGGTGGATAATCTGGCCCCCTACAGCCAGTTCACCAACCTGACCTTCGATCCCCCCTACGTGCTGGTGTCCATCAACCGGGGCCCCACAGGGAAGAGGAAGGACACCTGCATAAACATCGAAGCCACGGGGGAATTCGTGTACAACATCGTGCCCTATGCCCTGCGGAACGCCATGAACGTCACCGCCGCCCCCTTTCCCCCGGAGGTGGACGAATTCGAAAAGGCCGGGCTGAAAAAGGCCAAATGCGAGCTGGTGAAGCCCTGCCGGGTGGCGGACTCTCCCATCAACCTGGAGTGCAAGTACGTCCAGACCATCGTCCTCCCCGGGGACAGCAAGAGCGGCACCGTGGACATCATCATCGGCAAGGTGGTGGGGGTCCATATCGCGGACGACGTGATCCTGCCGGACGGGAAGATCGACATGGAGAAGATCCGCCCCCTGGCCCGCATGGGCTATTCGGACTACACCTCCGTGGAGCACGTCTTCGAGCTGGAGCCGGATCTCCAGGCCGGAGGCACCTCCGAAATGGCCCGGTACGGACTGGAAGGCGCCACGGGCATGGTGCCGTAAAACAAAAGATCGGACCGCTGCAGCTTGTTTGTTTGCGGCGGTCCGCTTTTTTCGGAACCTTCCCGCGCAAGATGCGTCATACAGGTATCCGGGAACCGTTTTCCATGGGGAAAGGAGTCTTCAATATGAAAAAAATCTTATGTATCCTGCTGGCCCTGGTCCTTTGCCTGGGCCTGACGCTGCCCGCCGCCGCGGCTGCGGAACCGGCGGACGAACAGATGAAGGCCGTGATCCTCCAGGTGAAGAAGACCCTGGGGATCTCCGACGACTATACGGAGTTCAACGGGGACAGCTACGTCTGGGGCGAGCAGACCTGGTGGCAGCTCAGCTGGTGGAAGGAGAACGAGAGCCTTTCGGTCACCTGCGACGATCAGGGCAAGGTCTTCTCCTATGAGCGCTGGTTCTACGACGAGGAGTACCGCTATTCCGACAAGCTCCATTTCCCGGATTACACCTGGGACGACGCTGCCAAGGCAGCCCGGAGCTTCCTGCCCAAAGTGCTGGACGAAAACGAGGCCGTGGAGTTGACGGAGCGGCAGGACAACCTGCGTCCCTCCTCCCGGTATTCCGTCAGCGGGATCCTCACCCTGAACGGAGTGGATACGGAGGTCTCCGTGAGCCTCACCTTCCGCACCGCCGACGGGCTGCTGCTCTCCTTCCGCCGCAGCGACGCCGAGACCTTCATCGTGGGGGGCGTGCCCTCCGCCGTTCCGGCGGTCAGCGCCGGAGAGGCCCTGCCGAAATTCCGGGACGCTCTGACCACGGAGCTGAACTGGGCGTATACGGATTACGAGAAGCACGAAGCCCGGCTGATGTATGAGATCTCCCTGGGCTGGGGCGCCTATGTGGATGCCCAGACCGGAGAGCTCCTGTACCGGCAGGAGGGGTTCCGGGGCTATGACGGCGGGAAGAACGCCGCCGCTGCCGAGCCGGAGGCGGTGGCCGAGGAGGATATGGGCCTCACGCCCCAGGAGCTGGCCGGAGCTGAAAAGTTCAAGGACGTACTGGACGGGGAAGCCCTGAAGGCCGCCGTCATGAAGGAAGCCGCCTTCGGGATCACGGAGGACTTTGCGCTGAGCACCGTTACCTACACGGCGTCTCAGCCCAGCGTGGACCCCGCTTCCCTGGGAGAGGGGGAGACGCCGGATGATACGGTGACCGCTTTCTTCCGGCTGAGCAAGGTTCTGGAGGGACCGGAGTTCGGCCTTACACAGGAGAGATACGACGAACTGCTGGAGGACGGCTATACCCCCACGGTATGGAAGTATGTCACCGCCGACGCCCGCACCGGAGAGGTGCAGAGCCTGTATACCGGCTACAACGGCTTCGGCTGGAAGGAGGAACAGGATCCTGTCCCCGCGGACCTTCCCGCCGCGGCCCGGGATTTCCTGGAGCGGAAGTACCCCGACTGGCTGTCCCTCTGCGAGCTGAAGGATTCCTCCCGTTCGGACTGGAGCGTGCCGGTGGATTCTTACTATTACGTCCGCATGGAGGCGGGGTATCCCTGCCCCATGAACAGCATCTCCCTGAGCGTCAACGCCGCCACGGGCTTTGTGGATTCCTTCAGCGCCGACTGGGACGAGGAGCTGACCTTCGGCCCCTCCGGTCCGGTGGTGGGGGAGACGGCGGCGCAGGACGCCTTCCTGGGCTGCTATACCGCCCATCTGACCTACGTGCTCCTGCGGGAGGATCCCGAGGACTGGCAGAGCGCCTGCCGCCGGGTCCTGGTCTACCTGCCCGACAGCGGCGATAACTGGGTCAGCCGGGTGGACGCGATCACCGGCGAGCCGGACCGGCAGGTCCGGAGCGAGGAGCTGACGATTTCCTATGAGGATCTGGCCGGCAGCTACGCCCGGAAGGAGATCGAGAAGCTGGCCGCCTACGGAGTGGGCTTCGCGGGGGTGACGGAGTTCCGGCCCAAAGCCGCCGTCACGGAGCTGGATATGATCCTCTTCATGCTCTCTGCCGCCGGTCGGCAGCTGAATTATCCCGACTATGAAAACGCGGACGAGGAGACCCTGAAGCCCATCTACCGGGAGGCCGTGTCCCGGGGCTTCATCGGCTCGACGGAGCAGAATCCCGGGCGCACGGTGACCCGCAGCGAGCTCTGCCGCTGCTTCGTGGGGCTCAGCGGCCTCACGGAGGCCGCCGAGATGCGGGGCATCTTCCTCTGCGGCTTCACGGACGACGACGCCATCCCCGCCGCCGACGTAGGCTACGTGGCCATCGCCAAGGGCCTGGGTGTGGTGCAGGGCGACGGGAACGGCGCTTTTCGGCCCGGAGACGGGGCCACCCGCCAGGAGCTGGCCCTGATGCTGTACCGGTATCTGTCCCGGTAAAGACCGGGGCAGCGACGGCCCGGACCCCATCGGATAAAAAACAGCGGACGCCTTTTCGGGCGTCCGCTGATTCGTTTGGAACGGCTTATTTCCAGCCGAAGGTGCACAGGCCGTAGATGTACAGACCCACCACGCAGACGGGGACGAGGTACTTGAAGATGGGCTTCATCCAGGGCTTCACCTTCCAGCCCTTGCCCGCGTTGGCCTCCTCGATGAACCGATCCCAGCCCCAGCCGAACTTGAAGCAGCAGAACAGGGAGAAGACCAGCGCGCCGATGGGCAGCAGGTTGGTGCTGACGATGAAATCCCAGAAGTCCAGCCAGGCGGAGCCTTCCGCGAAGGGCTGGAAATGGAAGACGCTGTAGCCCAGGGCGGTGGTGCTGGCCAGGATCAGGATGCCGATGCCGCAGATCAGGCAGCCCTTGGGGCGGCTCCAGCCGGTCTTTTCCCGGATCATGGCGAGAATGTTCTCGAACACCGCCAGCTCCGTGGAGAGGGCGGCGAAGACCATGAAGAGGAAGAACAGAGTGCCCCAGATCCGGCCGCCGGGCATGTTGTTGAACACGGTGGCCATGGTGTCGAACAGCAGGCTGGGCCCGGCGTTCACCTCAATGTTGTAGGTGAAGCAGGCGGGGAACATGATGAAGCCTGCGATGACCGCCACCAGGGTATCCAGCACGATAACGTTCACGCTCTCTCCCAGGAGGGAGCGCTCCCGGCCGATGTAGCTGCCGAAGATAGCCATGGAGCCGATGCCGATGCTCAGAGTGAAGAAGGCCTGGTTCATGGCACCCACGATGACGCTGCCGGTGATCTTGCTGAAATCCGGCACCAGGTAGAAATGCAGGCCCTCTTTCGCGCCGGACATGGTGGCGCTGTGCACCGCCAGGACCAGCATGAGGATGAAGAGCGCGACCATCAGGTATTTGGTGACCCGCTCCAGGCCTCCCTGGATATTGAAGCAGAGGATGCCGAAGCCCAGGATCACGGCCACCACCAGGTAGCCCATATTCACCCCTGGGTTCGTGATCATCTTCACGAAGCCCAGGTCGGCGGAATTGCCGATGAGGAACTGCACGAAGTAGTAGATCATCCAGCCGGTGACCACGGTGTAGAAGGCCATGAGGGCCACGTTGCCCAGCAGGCAGAGCCAGCCGTGGATCTGCCATTTCTGACCCGGCTTCTCCAGCTTCTGGTACATGCCCAGAGGGCTGGCCTGACTGGCCCGGCCCATGGCAAACTCCATGGTCATGCAGGGCAGGCCCAGAAGCAGCAGGCAGAGGATGTATACCAGCACGAAGCCGCCGCCGCCGAACTGACCGGTCATCCAGGGGAATTTCCATACGTTGCCGCAGCCGATGGCGCAGCCTGCGCTGAGCAGGATGAACCCCAGACGGCTGCCCAGTCTTTCCCGTTCTTTCATTACAATAACTCCCTTTCTTCCCATTTGGTGGAATGTTCTCTCATCATACAATGATTCGCTAGAAGTGTAAAGAGTTTTTGCGGAAGATATTCTGAGGCAGAAAGACGCAGAATGAACCAGGCCGCGGGACTGAGCCCGCGGCCTGGATTTGCCGGGATAAAGGAGAGAGGAGAAGGAAATAGTAAAGATAAAAAGAAGACTTTTATAATCAACGCATCAACTGCATCTGATTTACAGAATTAGATTAACATGTTCTGACCACAATGTCAAGCAAAAGAAACGGAGAATCTCTTTGCTTTCCGGGGCGGAAGGTGATATACTGTACGCAAATAACCGATCCCCGGCGTCAGCCGGGAAGAAAGAAGGCGCGTTCAATGGCGTACAGCGAGGAACTGATCGCGGGCAAGCTGAGACGATGGGAAAAATATATCCTCCGTTTCCGCCTGCCGGAATGGGAGGAGATCCCCAACATCGGGCTGTATATGGACCAGGTGGTGATGCTGCTCATGGGATACCTGGACTATATGCCCCCGGAGCTGAAGGAGGAGCAGGTGGTCACCGCCGCCGCCATCAATAATTACGTGCGCAAGGGGATCATGCCCAGTCCGGAGAAGAAAAAGTACTACCGGGAGCACATCGCCTACCTGGTGATGATCTGTACCCTGAAGCAGAGCCTGAGCATCGCCATGCTCCAGAAGCTCCTGCCTGTCGGGCGGGGAGAGGAGGCGGTCCGGCCCGTCTATGAAGCCTATGTCCGGCGGCACAGCGAAAGCGCCCGCTTCTTCGTGCGGCAGGTCCGCGCCGCCTCGGCGAACATCCTGAAGCATCCGGACGCAGGGGAGGACGCCGTGGACAATACGGAGGATCTGATCGCTTCCACCGCCATCGTGGGCGGTTTTGCCCGGCTCCTGGCGGAAAAGCTCCTGCTCCTGGACGGCTGCGATCTGGAAACCGGCGGCAGTATCGAGGTGGAGTAAACGCTTTGTGTTTCGACCCGTTTCCCCGGCGCGCTGCGGCGCGCCGGGAATTTTATCGTTTTATTGTTGACAAACGTAGACAATCCTGCTATAGTGAGTCTACAAACGTAGACAAACGGAGGGACCTGCCATGGAAAAGGAGAACATCGCCCTGACCGACGCGGAGTGGAGCGTGATGGAATGTCTGTGGACCCACGCCCCCCGCACCGGCCGGGAGCTGACGGAGGAGCTGGGGAAGACCTGCGGCTGGAGTCGGTCCACCACCCTCACCCTTCTGAGCCGTCTGGAGGCCAAGGGGGCCGTGGGGACGGAGAGCGACGGGCGGGTGAAGACCTTCGTTCCCCGGGTGAGCCGGGAGGAGGCCGCCCTGCGGGAGACGGAGGATCTGCTGACCCGGGCCTACCGCGGCAGTCTGAGCCTCATGGTCAGCACCCTGACGAAAAAGCAGGCCCTCTCCCGGGAGGAGCTGGAGGAGCTGTACGCCATTCTGAAGAAGGCGGAGGAGGACGGTCATGCTTGAATGGATCGTTTCATCCGCGGCGCTGTGCGCTGTGGTCATCGGCCTCCGGTATCTGCTCCGGGGGAGGATCGGCCTGAGGCTGCAGTATGCCCTGTGGGGCCTGGTGCTCCTGCGGCTGCTCCTGCCGGTGAGCTTCGGCAGCAGCCGTCTCAGCCTCATGAACGCCCTTCCGGGGGAGAAGGAGCTGCTGCCTGCCGAGCCGGCAGTTTATGCCCTGCCCGATACCGGGACGGCGGATCCGCTTCCGGCGGAGATCACGGCCCCTGCCAGTCCCGGGACCCTGGCTTCAACGCTCCGGACGGAGACGCAGTCCACGACCGCAGCACCCGGAACGGAGACCGCCGCGGGGACCGCAAAGTCCCTGCCGGATACCGGGCGGCTCCTGCGGTATGTGTGGATCGCCGGGGCGGCGGCCTGCCTCCTGTGGTTCGCAGGGGTGAACCTCCGTTTCGCCCTGCGTCTGAGGCGCACACGGACGCCCTATGACGGGGCGGAGGACTTTCCCCTTCCCGTATATGTTGCCGCGGCGGCGGAGACCCCCTGTCTCTTCGGCCTTTTCCGTCCGGCGGTGTACCTGCCTCCCGCGGCGGCGGAGGATCCGTCCCTGGACCATATCCTGGCCCATGAGTACACCCATTTCCGCCACGGGGACCAGGCCTGGTCCCTGCTCCGGAGCCTGGCCGTCGCCCTGCACTGGTTCGATCCCCTGGTATGGTGGGCGGCCTTCCTGTCCCGCCGGGACGGAGAGCTGGCCTGCGACGAGGGGACCCTCCGGCGCCTGGGGGAGGGGGAGCGGACGGCCTACGGCATGACCCTTCTGCGCATGACCTGCTCCAGCCGCCCCGCCCTGTTCCGGGCCGCCACCACCATGACCGGCAGCAAAGCGGGTCTGAAGGAGAGGATCAAGCTCATTGCAGGAAAACCCCGGACCGCGCTGCTCACCCTCATTGCGGTGATCCTTATCGCCGCCCTGGCCCTGGGCTGCACCTTCACCGGAGCCAGAGCCAGGGCCGAGAAGAGCCGTCTGGACGGGCTGATGGGTCTTGCCCTGTCCGCGGCCCGGGCTTGCGCGGAGGAGAATTCCCTCACCCTCACGGGGGACGTATTCTCCTTCGGGAATTATAACAATACCGTGTACTTGTCATTTAAGACGGCGAAGGACGGCGTCTTCGCTACCGTCAACTGTGTCCAAGAGGAGGATGGGACCTGGACGCTCTGCGGAACTCCTCCTGTGCGTCTGACCGACCGATATTCGGGCGTCCGGGTCGAGAACGAAGCGTCGGACGCGCCCTTCGGCGCGGTTTCCGTCGCTCAGAGCTTCGTGTATAATCTGATCTACAACATGAATGCCGGCCTTCCTTGGGAAAGCCTGTTCACCATTGGATGGCAGCCGACCCAGATCTCCCACACGGCTGATTACGAGCCGGAAAGCGAAGCGCCGGACGTGAACCGGATCGTCCGGGCCCGGCTCACCGGCCTCACCCCCATGGGAGCGGGGACCGCAGGCATCACAGAGGGTCGGGACCTGTATCGGCTGGAATACCGTCTCCTGCCGGAGGATCAGGAGAACATCGTCCTCTGTTCCGGGATGCAGACGGAGGTGATCGACGGGGAGACCTGGATCACGGAGTGGGCGGAGTACGGTCAACCCTACCTCCTGATCGGCTGGGAGGACCCGGACGGCGACCCGTCCGGAAATCCGGAAGAGCCTCTCTGGGTCTGGCTGGGGACCACCAGTACCCGGCAGCTGGAGGAGATCTACGGCACCCCGGAGATGCTGGAGAAGTATGGGAACGCCTGGCTGGCCGCCAGTGTGGAGATGCTCAGCGCCGGGGAGGCCCAGGAGCCGGTGAGGGCCATATCCCTGCAGCATTCCGACGTGACCCTGAGGCCTGGGGAGTCCTTCCTGACAGCCGCGACCCTCTCCTCCGCCCTGGAGGGAGAGACGATTACCTGGCGGTCTGAGAATACCCATGTGGCGACGGTCAGCCCGGAGGGCGCCGTCACCGCCGTGGATCACGGCACGACGAGGATCATCGCCTCCGCAGGGGGCGTCACGGCATCGTGCATCATCCGGGTGCACGGCGAAGCCCTGGAACCCGTGCAGAGCGAGCCGGATGTGTTCACCGAGGGACAGCTGCGGTGGGTGGAGGAGAGCGAGACCCCTGTATCGATGCCCATAGGGAAGCTGACCCTGAGAGAAGGAGACAGCTATCCGCAGCTCGCGGAAGTTTCCTCCGCCCTCCGGGGGGAGACGATCACCTGGGTCTCGGAGGATCCCGCCGTGGCGGCGGTGAACGACAAGGGCGTGATCACCGGCGTAACCCAGGGGACAACGAAGGTCAGGATATCCGTTGGAGAGTATTCTGCGGAATGTACGGTGCAGGTGAAGAAGTATCCGCCCGATCCCGAAAACGGAGAGGAAGCGGGGATCACCCTGAACTATTCCGATCTCATCCTGCTTTCCGGGCAGCGCTGTGTCCTCAACGCCGCTCTGTCTCCCGCCCTGGCCGGAGAGGAGCTCACCTGGAGCAGCAGCGATCCGGCGGTGGCTGTCGTCAGCCCGGAGGGGCTGATCACCGCGGTGGCTCCGGGAAACGCGGTCATCCTCGCCTCCGCAGGGGACGGGGAAACGGACTGCGCGGTCTCGGTAATCGGAGGGGACCGCATGGCGACGGAGGAGGACGGATATCCCGTGAACGAACGGGGAGAGACCTATGGTCCCATCCGGGTGGAGGATGACCGCCTGACTACGATCTGCCCCGACCTGGAGCAGGCCTGCGGGCGCACCCCGGAGGGGGAAGAGATCCTCGGCTATATCCGCGTGTTCGATGAGTATAACGGCGGTCCCTTGCCGCATCCCCGGGACCCGGGGGAGGCGATCGCCTACACCGCAGTCATGGATGAACTGCGCCGGCAGGCCCTGGACGAGGGGCGGGATTACCTTTACTCGCTGCCCCTGTACGACAAGGACGGCGTGACGGTGATCGGCTGCTTCCCCGTGGGGAATGTTTGAGGGGGAAAAAGGGGATGGGGATCCAGCCTTCCCTCCCCGAGGGAGGTAGCTCCGGCGTCTCACGGAAGCCGAAGACGGAGGGAGCATAACAGTTTCCGGTGCAGATGGGGGATGTTTCTGCCGACATTCTCGTTCGTTTGCCTCCGGCGGGTCCATTTCTTTGACGGGCAAAGAAATAGACGAAAGAAACCGCCGGGAGGACCTTCCGAATGGTCCTCCTGGACCTCTCCTCCCGGCCAAGGAGGGGTCTGCGGGCCCCTCCATTGGATCTTCCCCGGGGTTTACGGGGGCTTACGGAGGACGGGGGAAAGCAGTCTGAATACTTCGACGTTCAAAAGATAGACCTTGCGAATCGATCCGGCGCGCTGGTTTTGCGTTCAGGCTCCCTGAGGGAGCCGAGTCCTTTTTCCCGGCTCAGCAGCTGATGGATGAGGGGGCAGTTCCACGCCTTCGCCCATTTCTTTTCGGGAGTTCTCCTAAGAACAACCGGACCAGGAACATAAGCGGGGGGATCCAATGGGGGGCAATCGGCCCCCCTTGGCCGGGAGGAGGGTCCAGGGAACCTTTCGGAAGGTTCCCTGGTGCGCCTTTGGTGACTTTCCCCGCACAGGGAAAGTCACGCCCCCGGCAGGGGCCGCGCCTCCAGACGCGGGATCCCTCACTTGTCTGCAGAAGAACAAGCGGCGGCTCCGGCATCAAGCCGGAGCCGCTTGCCTATGAAACAGCTTGTTTCGTATTTATTTCCCTTCCCCCGCGCCGAAATACCGTCCCAGCAGGTACCCATAGGTCATGCCGGAGCCGGTGGAGTTGCCGGGCATGAGCATGGGGTAGTCCACCCCGTAGCGCCCCGCCATGGTGTTCCCCAGGACGTACAGCCCGGGGACGGGATCGTTGTTCTCGTCCAGGGCCCGGAACCGCTCGTCCACCTTCACGCCGCCGCAGACGGAGAGGAGGGCCGCGCCGAACTTTCTCGCGATGAAGGGGGGCTTGTCCAGGGGGATCAGCAGCTCCTTCCGCTTGCCGAATTCGTCGTCGTGTCCCTTCCGGCAGAACTCGTTGTACCGGTTGAAGGTCTCCTCGAAGGTGTCCGGGTCGACGCCCATCTTCTCCGCCAGCTCCCGGGGGGTGTCCGCCATGACGGAGGAACCCGCGTTCAGGCTGGCCTGGATCTTCCGGCCCACGTCCTCCTCGTCGAATTCCTTGCCGCCCACGTAGTTGAAGCTCTCGCCCCAGTAGATGCCGCCGCCGTACTTCAGAGTCTCCGGCACCTTTTTGGCCCAGTCGGAGTCGAAGATGGTCCAGCACCATTTGTACCCGGTCTTCACGATGCCCAGGCTCCGGCCCTGGAGATAGTTGTCCTCGTTCATGTACCGCTTGCCCTTGGGGGTGACGAAGAGGAAGCAGTAGTTGGAATGGCGGATGGCCTGGGGATGCATCATGGTGGGGAAGGGGCCGTCCTCAAAGGCCGCTCCGGCCCACAGGCAGGCCTTGTGCCCTTCCCCCAGGTCGATGCCCTTGGGGAAGTTGGCCTTCACAGCCACCCGGTTGGCGATGGGGCAAAGGTCCTCGCACATCTCCTCGTTGCCGCCGATGCCGCCGGTGGCTACCAGGACTCCCTGGCTGGCGTACACGGCGATGAGCTTGCCCTCCTGGGTCTTTGCCGCGGCGCCGATCACCCGGCCGTTTTCCTTGATGAGCTGGAGCATGGTGGTATTGAAGAAAAAGCGGCTCCCCAGCTTCAGGGACTCCCGGTACATGGGCTCCATGAGCTCGTTCAGGCCGCCGAACTTGCCGCTCCGGGCCACGGGCCCGTCATAGAAGCAGTG
>JAFZVM010000155.1 GCA_017617795.1 Oscillospiraceae bacterium | reverse complement strand
GAGGAAGGCCACCAGCCCGATGAGGCAGAGGAAGCCCAGGAAGGCCAGGGCGTAACCGAGGGCGGACATCCGGGATAGGGTTTCAAGCCCGTCTGTGATGGCCTCCGCGGATCCCTGTCCCGACAGACCGGCCCGGAGCCGCGCCGCTGCCGTGCCCGCCAGCACGGAGACCGCCGCCAGGAGCAGCAGGGGCAGGGAGAGGGCGGTTGCCGCATCCTTCCTGGGACAGCCCAGGGCCCGGAGGATAGCGTATTCCTTCTTTCTCCGGACAAGGAAGAGGTAGACCGTTAGGGCCACGGCCAGCAGCGCGGCGGCGCCGAAGGCCAGGAGCCTCACCAGGCTCGCGGATTTCACGACCTCCATCTTGTTGGCCACTGCCGGCCAGTTGCGGTCCTCAAATTTGTAGCTAAGGCTCAGCTCCTCCAGCAGGGGCAGCCCTTCCTCCTCGAAGGCGGGGATGTTCTTCGCCTCCCCCACGATAAAGCTGATCTCCCCCGGGCGGAAAAGGTGGTTTTCCGTGTCGCAGCTTTCCGGGAGGAAGGAGACGGGCACGAAGATCGTGCTGTCCGAATAGGCCCAGAACAGATCCCGACCCAACCATTTCCCGTCTTTCGCGTCCTCAAAGCTCCCCACGACGGTGAAGGAGGCGGGGGTCCACTCCGTTGCGTAGCGCCCCTTCGTCATGGCCACGGCTCCCATGGCGGCGTATTGCTCCATGAACACGTTCCCCAGCCTCAGGTCGATGCTGTCTCCAATATGCAGGCCGGTTTGCTCCAGAAATGCCTCGCTCACCACGCAGACGGGCTTCTCCTCGTCCTCCGGCGTGAGGAACCTGCCCTGCACAGGCGTAATCAGCTGCTGGGTGACCCGGCGGATGGAGGCCATGTTGTCCGTATAGACCACGTCGAAGGTGTGCCGGTCGTCCTCGCTTACCCGGATCAGGCTGCGCAGCTCGGCAAAGTCCTCCCCTTCCAGGTAGTTTTCCGGCAGATCGGTGATATCCGTGAAGTAGGGCCACCAGCCCTTTCTGGTGTCATCTCCCATGGCGTAGAGCACATACCTGCCTTCGGCTTCTTCCGGATCGACGGTGGGGTCTTCCCGGAGGATGAACACGTACCGGCGGCCCGGCACGATGCTCTCCAGATCCTTCAGGGTCACCTCATAATCCATGCTCTGCACCAGTAACCGCAGGTCCATTCGCCCGACCGTCTGCTGGTAATGGACGCCATTCCTCATGACATGGCCTTCATAGTTTTTTTCCTTGAGGGATGCGATCAGGACCCTTGCTCTGCCGTCAAATATCTCCTGATGAACCTTCAGATAATCCTCATCACCCACGAGGAGCTTCACGTCCGTCAGCCAAACGTCCCGGACTCCCTGCGGCTCATAGGTGTCGGAGTAAAGAAACCTATTCCACCATTCGTCTACTTCGACGTCGGCAACGGTGCCCTCCAGGATGACGCGGTCCTGACAGCCGAAGTACTGGGGATAATCATAGAGCCGCAGATAGTCCTCCGAGACCCCGGCGGTCATATACCGTCGGTCCACGGCGCTGATATAGGGCAGGGCTTCCAAGGCCGCTTCCTCCTCTGCGGTGAAGGGCTGCTGGTGGCAGTTTTCATAGGTGATCTGCCCTCTGGGAGTTGCGGGACTGGTGAGGACGGTATTAGGGAAATACCCATACAGCGGGTTTTCCATAAACCTCGGCGGCGTATTCTCCGCCGTCAGTACGCCGATGGTGCCCTCTTCCACCTCCTTCGCCGTCTTCTGCTGTGCCACGTAGGTGGAGAGATTGAAGACGAAGAAGAAGGCCGTGACCCCCAGCAGCACGAAGGTCAGGATGGTTTTGAGAGGGCTGCGGACCAGCGATTTCAGCATGACGCGATTCGGCAAAGCAAACACCTCCGTTTTAGCTTCCGAGGAGAGGACGCGGAGCACCGTCACGTCCTCCCCGCCGATCACGAAGACTACGGCATAGTCCCCCACGGACAAGCTCCGCAGGCCCCGGGACCGCTCCGGCTCCGACTCCAGCAGGGGGCAGCGCTCCGGGGACCGCTCCAGAGAGGCGATCCCTTCCGCCAACTGCTCGCAGACCCGCCGGGCCGTTTCCGGAGCATGCTGCTCCTCCGCCAGGTAGCGGTGGATCGCCTCCACATCCTTCTCTGCGCGGGCCGTGATCTTCACCCGGTACGTCTTCATTGCGTTTCCTCCTGTTGTCAACTGCACGGGGGCCCCTCATCAGTCATCCGGCTTGCGTGAGACGCCGGATGCCAGCTTCCCCCAGGGGAAGCCAGGCCGCTTTGGCGGGACCTTGTTATTTTTGCTTATCGCGGAAGCGGGCGAAGACCTCCCCGGCGTCCTGCACGTTTCCGGCCTGCAGGTCTTCATAGCCGGACTCCAGTTCCCGGTGCAGCTCGGCCGCCGTCATGACGTCCGCATTCTGGGCGGGCGGCGCCTTGGGCAGGGAGACGTTAAAGGGGATGCCCCCCGTCAGGGCGATCTGCCGGAGGAACATGTCCACCGCCGTGGACATGGGGACGCCCAGCTTCTTCAGCACGTCCTCCGCCTCCTGCTTTACCTCGGGGTTCACCCGCAGATTCAACGTTGTAGATTTCGCCATCGATAATTCCTCCTTTTGGGGCGATTGTAACGCATATTGCGTTACATGTCAAGGTATATAAAGCAGCATCCCCGGAGCGGCCGGGGGCGCGCAAGCGGCTTCGGGAGGGTCTATCCTCTCATGTTCCGGTTCTTTCTCCGGGCCTGGCGTCATATTCATGGTTTAGGGAGAAGGGCCCGATCCCCTTCGCCCCAAGCGGAAATGACGGAGGGATCGCTCTTGGATACGCATACCATCTATCAGGACATGGCCGTCCGCACGGGCGGCAATATCTACATCGGCGTGGTGGGGCCGGTGCGCACGGGAAAATCCACCTTCATCAAGCGCTTCATGGAGACTCTGGTGCTGCCCAACATTGAAGACGTGTATCTGCGGGAGCGGGCCCGGGATGAGCTTCCCCAGAGCGGCTCCGGCCGCACGGTGATGACCAGCGAGCCCAAATTCGTGCCGGAGGAGGCGGTGGAGATCAGCGCGGGCGGGGCCAGCTTCTCCGTGCGCCTCATCGACAGCGTGGGCTACCTGGTGGAGGGGGCCGCAGGGACGGACGAGGACGGGGAGCCCCGGATGGTGACCACCCCCTGGTTCGACCACGAGATCCCCATGGCGGAGGCCGCCGAGCTGGGCACCCGGAAGGTGATCGCGGAGCACTCCACCATCGGCATCGTCATGACCACGGACGGGAGCATCACGGAGATCCCCCGGGAGAGCTACGTGCCCGCCGAGGAGCGGGCCGTGCGGGAACTGAAGGAGCTGGGAAAGCCCTTCCTCCTGGTGCTGAACTCCGCCCGGCCGGAGAGCCCCCAGGCCCAGGCCCTGCGGCGGGAGCTGGAGGAAAAATACGACGTGGACTGCGTGCTGGTCTCCTGCCTGCAGCTCTCGGAGGCGGACGTGACGGCGGTGATCCGGGCGGCCCTGCAGGAATTCCCCCTGACGGAGCTGGGGATCTTCCTGCCCGACTGGCTGGACGCTCTGCCCCCGGCCCATCCCCTGAAGGCCGCTCTGTACGGCGCGCTGAAGGAGGCCTGCGGTGACGCGCGCCGCCTGCGGGACGCGGAGGCCGCCGCGGCGAGGAT
>JAFZVM010000154.1 GCA_017617795.1 Oscillospiraceae bacterium | reverse complement strand
CCGCCTAAAACCATTTTTTAAGTGATGCTCTTGGCTTCACTCAAATTCATTTCCGTTTGCGGTACGTCTCCGTACCGCGCCCACTCGGTGCGTTCGCTTGGCTTCTGCATTGTTTAATTTACAAGGTACAACCGCACGCCGATTCGCGGCGAGCTTGACAAATATAACATTGCCGGCTTCCGTTGTCAATACCTATTTTTCCACATTTTCAGCTTTTTTGTGCAAATCTTTGTCGAAAGGAGCAGGGGCACGCCCAGAAAGGCGATCGCCAGGTTCACCGACGGTACGACCTGTTCCGACAGGCGGGTCAAGGCCCGCCCGTCCCGCACGATCAGGAAGCTGAGTATCAGCATGGCCGCGCCGCAGAGGAGAACATAGCGGGGCCGTTTCCCGGGAAATACGCAGCAAAGGGCCTCCCCTGCCGCCGCCAGACTCAAAGTGACGCAGACGAAGTCCGTCATCAGCCATACGGTCACCACCAGGGGCTCGATACGCTGGATCACATGAAAGACGCTCAGGTTTTTGACCATCACAAATAAGGGATAGGGCAGCCGCGCCGTCAGCTCGGGTCCCAGGACCCCCAGGGTGCAGACCAGGAGCAGCGCCGCTCCCAACACGGCGGCGAACATACCCTTCAGTCCCCGGGCCAGGGCGCGGTCATCCTCCCGAACATAGCCCCGAAGAAAGGAAAAATACACCCAGGGGCTCAGGACGTCCGCAGCGGGCAGGACAGACAGGACCAGCTTCCCCGGTTCCCGCAGCCGCAGAGGCCAAAGGCATGCGATCTTCACGCTGGGAAGGGCAAGGAGGCAGATCAGCAGCAGCATCCCCGCAAACAGGAGCAGGATCACCGTGCCGCTGCGGAAGGCCCAGCGCAGTTTCCCGGCGGCAGCCAGGGTACACACCGCCAGAATGGGCGGGATGAAAAATGCGGGGCCCGCGGAGGGATAGACGGTGGAGATGAGCCGCTCTGCGCCGCTGCGGAGCAGAAAGGCGCCGTAGAACATGATCCAAAGCGTCAGGAGCAGAGTCAGGACTTTTCCCGGGAAATTCCCCAGGCTCCGGCACAGCGCCGTCCCCAGGCCCACGCTTCCGTCCTCGTACCGCAGCAGGAAGTGCATCGCCGCCAGCAGTCCCGCAAGGGGCAGGAAGGCCAGGAACGGCGCGACCCATCCGGAGGAGCCGGCGATCCCTGCGGCCGCTCCGGGCAGCAGCCGGGATACCGGGGAAAACAAGGCGACAAAAACGGCGGACATATACTGACGCAGGGTGACGGTATCCTCTCTCACGGCGATCTTCCCTCCTGCCTTTTCAGCCCTCCTGCCGGTCCTGGATGACCCGGCAGGACACCTCCGTCTCCAGGGGCAGCTCCGGGAACCGTTCCTCCCAGGACGCCGCCATTCCGTCAAATGCCAGCGGCCGCACAGCGCGCACCCGCTGACCGACGCCGCAGAAATCCGCGCCAAGGGCCCGGGACCGCTCCAGCACCCGGCAGATGCGCTCCAGCTCCAGCTGCTCCGCCCCCGCCTTCAATTGCTCCAGGATCTCCCGATCCCCGGCTTCCCCCGGGGATCGCTGTTCATCCAGGCTGCAGTCCAGTTCCACCCGGATCTGAAGGGAAGCCAGTTCTCCCTCCCGATACTCCGGCAGATACCGGACCCGGCTGCCGATCAGCCGAAGCGCGGCCCAGGAGCCCTTCCCGTCCGGCACTTCCAGGATATCCTCTCCCCCCAGATCCATAAGGAGGTTTGCTCCTCTGGCCAGGTCGGGATCCAGATAGCCCGTCAGTTTCCCTTCCGTCAGGATCGCGTAGCCTTCGGCGGCCAGGGTGACCGGATCCTCCCCCGAAAGGATATCCTCCTGCCGCACCAGGGAGACGGCTGCCGCCAGGCAGCAGCCCCGCTCCGCCAGCATCTCCGCCGTTTCCCCGCAGGTGAACACATGGCTTTCGCTCATGAGCTGCACATCCTTCTCCAGAGAAGTGAGCAGATCCACCGCTCCGTCTCCCGCTTGCCCGGCCATGGAGACGGCTTCCTGAGCCGTCCCGTCCCGCACCACATAGAGGAAGGTATTCAGCCGCATTTCCACGCTGCGCTCCATGTGCTCCAGGTATCTGTCCACCCCATGCGCCGCCGCCGACTCTCCCAGAAGCAGATGAGCCGTATGTCCGAAAAAGATATACTTCCTGGAGGTATAGTCCTGCATCCGGCGCATAGCCCGGCTGATGCTCGCGGACGTGCTCCGCAGCACCACCGGCTTTCCGGGCCCGCCTGTGGAGGCGGTCACGATGATCTCTCCCCCCTCCTCATCCATCCCGAGGGCCTGGATGAGTTCCATCTGGTCGATCTCCCGGTAGTCGCTGTAGACCCAGCGGCCGCTGCAGCCGTTCAGCATGACCAGGGCCAGCGCAGCCGCGAGAAGGCGCAGCCGCTTCATTTCTGTCTCCTTTTGTCCGCCGGCTTCAGCCAGGGCAGACGGTTTTTTGACCGGGGAAGGGGCAGCCGCAGCACCACCCCCAGCACTTCCCGGAGGCTCCCGTCGCAGAAGGGGGAGAGGTAGGCCGTCCCGAAGGGTTCCAGCGTGCAGAGGTAATAGATGAGCAGCAGGGAACCCGTCACCATGCCGAAAAGACCCAGCCCCACGGAGAGGATCACCATGCCGAAGCGGCAGAGCCGCAGAGCCGCTGCCATATCCTGGTTTGGCATGGTATAGCCTGTGATCCCGGCGATGGCCACCGCGATCACCACCACCGGGGAGATGACCTTGGCCTCCACGGCGCTCTGGCCGACGATCAAGGCTCCGATGATGCTCACGGACTGGCCGATGGTGGCGGGCAGCCGCAGGCCTGCCTCCTGGAGCAGTTCAAAGGCCACCAGCATCCCCAGGGTCTCCCCCGCCGTGGAAAAGGGCACGTCCTGCTTGGACTGGATGATGGAGAGCAGGAGCCGGGTGGGGACCATCTCCTGGTGATACATGGTCACCGCCACGTACAGGGCGGGCAGGAGCACCGAGAGGAACAGGGCCAGATACCGCAGGAGGGTCAGGACGGAGGCTACCGTATAGTGGGCGGCGGTATCCTCCGGTACCCGCAGGGTCTCCGCCAGGGTGGCGGGCAGGAGAAAGCCCAGGGGCAGCCCGTCCACCAGCAGCCCCGCCCGGCCCTGGAGCAGCTCCATGGCGAAGCGGTCCGGCCGCTCCGTCGCCAGCATCTGGGGAAAAGGGGAGCTTTTTTCCAGCAGGTATTCCTCCAGATCCCCCGTATTCATCAGCCCGTCCAGGTCAAGCCGTTCCAGCCGGCTCTGGAGCTCCTCTCCCAGCAGGGGATCGGTCAGGCCGTCCAGATACACGATGCCCACCCGGGTCCGGCTGCGCCGTCCCACCGTCAGTTCCCGGAGCTTCAGCTCCGGACATCTGAGTCTTCGGCGGAGCAGGGCGGTGTTCTGGCGGTAGATCTCCGTGAACGCTTCCTTCGCGCCTTTGACGGTTTTTTCCGTCTCCGGCTGTTCCACCCCCCGGCCCAGGGCGGCCTTGGTTTCAAAGGTCAGGGCCAGGCCGGAAAACACCAGGGCGCAGCAGCCCTCCGTCAGGTCCGACGCCGTCTCCTCCAGGCTCCTGCGGATACGGAAGGAATAGAACCAGGCCAGGGCTTCCCGGGCCAGGGCCGCCGCTTCCTCCGGTCCCGCGGCCGTACCGAAACGTTCCTCCTCCGTCAGGGGGCGGATCACCGCCTCCCCCACCGCGTCCCCATCCACCAGGCCATCCAGATAACACAGGGTCCCGGTGAGTTTCCCCTCTTTGCCGCCCAGCCGCAGATCCATGGCGCGGAAGTCCCCGCAGTCCCGAAACAGGGTCAGCAGGGCTCCGGCATCCGGCGCGCCGGGATACCGCGGCTTCACCGGCGGATGCCAACCCCGGGTCTTTCCCTTAGTTCCTCGACGAAAAATGCTCATGGCGCTAGTATGCCCGTCTTTTCCTGGCTTAATCTGACCAGCAAATGCTTGAATTGTCAGCCTGGATAAGGTATACTGAATACTCACCTCTATCCGAAGGGAGGGCGGAGCATGACTTCACTCGCAGATACCTTCAGCGCCCTGCTGGAACAGAAAAAATACGCGGCTATTCGGGACGTTCTGGTCACCATGAACGCGGCGGACATCGAATCCATATTCGAGGATCTGCCTGCTGAAACGCTGCCTTTTTACTTCCGCCTTCTCCCCAAGGAGCTGGCGGCGGAGACCTTCGTGGAGATGGATCCCGAGGAGCAGGAGATGCTCATCAAGGGCTTTTCGGACAGCGAACTGAGCGAAGTGCTGAGCGAGCTTTACGCCGACGATGCCGCCGACCTGGTGGAGGAGATGCCCGCCAACGTGGTCAAGCGGATCCTCAAGCAGGCGGATCCGGATCTGCGGGCCGCCATCAACGAGCTGCTGAAGTATCCGGAGGACAGCGCCGGCAGCATCATGACCACGGAGATGGTCACCCTCCGCCCCCAGATGACCGTGGCGGAGGCCATCAAGCGCATCCGTCGGGTCGGCTTCGACAAGGAGACCGTCTACAACTGCTATATCACGGACGACGCACGGCACCTGATCGGCACCATCACCATCCGCACCCTCATCCTGGCGGAGGAAGACAGCCTGGTGCGGGACCTGATGAATACCAACGTAATCTCCGTCACCACCCTGGAGGACCAGGAGGCCACGGCGGAAGCCCTGGCGAAATACGACTTTACCGCCCTGCCGGTTGTGGACGGGGAAAACCGCCTGGTTGGCATCGTCACCGTAGACGACGCCATCGACGTTATCAAAGAAGAGGCCACGGAGGACATGGAAAGAATGGCCGCCATCCTGCCCTCGGACAAGCCCTATCTCCGTACGGCGGCCTGGGATATCTGGTCCAAACGCATTCCCTGGCTGCTGCTCCTGATGATCTCCGCCACCTTCACCAGCATGATCCTCAGTACTTTTGAAAATGCGCTGGCAGCCCAGGGGGCCCTGCTTCTGTTCATTCCCATGCTGATGGACACCGGCGGCAACTCCGGAGGCCAGGCCTCCGTCACCGTCATCCGCGGTCTCTCCCTGGGGGAGGTGGAACCGGCGGACGTGCTGGCGGTCATCTGGAAGGAGACCCGGGTCTCCCTCCTCTGCGGCATCTCTCTGGCCGTGGTCTGCTTCGGCAAGGTGCTCCTGGTGGACCGGATGCTGATGCACAATCCGGAGGTCACCGTCACCGTGGCCCTGGTAGTCTGTCTCACCATGATCCTCACCATTCTGGTGGCCAAGCTCATCGGCTGCACCCTCCCCCTGCTGGCAAAGAAGATCGGCCTGGACCCGGCGGTGTGCGCCAGCCCCTTCATCACCACTATCGTGGATGCCCTGAGCCTGCTCATCTATTTTGCCATCGCCTCCACCCTGCTTCATCTGTGAGGAACGATAATGAAAAAGCCAAAAATGCTCCTGTTCGACTACGGGAACACCCTGGTCTACGAACCCTCCTTCGACGGGGAGGCCGGATTCCGGGCGGTGCTGAACTTCAGCACGGAGAATCCGCAGGGGGCGGACGCCGCCCGGCTGGCGGCGGTCTACGCGCCTGCTCTGGAAAAACTCATGTCCGCCTCCCGGGCTGCGGAGGCGGACATCATGGATATGTGCGTCAAGCGCCTGATCTACGAAGAGCTGGGACTGCACTTCTCCCTGGACCTTGTCGCCCTGGAGCGGGTATTCTGGGACGCGGCGGGACCGGGGAAGCCCATGCCGGGGATCCGCGCCTTTCTGCCCGAGCTGGAGCGCAGAGGCATCCGCAGCGCCGTGGTCAGCAACATGAACTTCCGGGGGGCGAACCTGGAAGAGCGCATATGCCGCCTTCTGCCGGAAAACCGCTTTGAATTCGTGCTCTGTTCCTGCGAGTACGCCACCCGCAAGCCCGCCGCCGCCTTTTTCCGGCTTGCCCTCCGCAAGGCGGGACTGGAGCCGGATGAGGTCTGGTACTGCGGGGACAATCCCCGGGCGGATATTCTCGGCGCCCATCGGGCGGGGCTTTTCCCCGTGCACTATTACCGTTCGGATATCCCCTGCCCCTACCGGGCGCCCCAGGACGAGATGGAACCGGATTTCCCCTATCTGCGGATCACGGAGTGGGAAGAACTCCTGGCCGCTCTGGACAAACTATGAGTACCAGTATCGGAGTGACGAGATCGGACGGCAGAGGCGCGCCCGCAAGATACCCGATCCTGATGCTCCACGGCGTGGGCTTCCGGGACCTGAGATGGCCCCTGTACTGGGGCCGGATCCCCAAGGTCCTGACCGGCATGGGAGCGGAGCTCTACTACGGGAATCAGGACTGCTGGGCCCGGGCAGAGGACAATGGGAAGGCCGTCAAAGCCAGGATCCGGCAGATCCTGGAGGAGACCGGGGCGGAGAAGGTGAACATCATCGCCCATTCCAAGGGCGGGCTGGAGGCGCGCATGGCCGCCTCCTCCCTGGGCATGGGAGCGTGTATCGCCAGCATCACCACCGTGGGGACCCCCCACCGGGGCTCGAAAACCATTGACCGGCTGCTGAAAGCGCCGGACTCTTTGTTCAATATCGCATCCTTTGCCGTGGACAACTGGATCGGTCTCATCGGGGATACGAAACCGGATTTCTACGCGGTGTGCCGGGACTTCTCCACTGCATATGCCGAAGCCTTCAACCGGGAAAACCCCGACGTGCCGGGGATATACTACCAGAGCTTCGCCGGGGTGATGCGGACGCCCCTTTCCGACCTGAACCTTTCCACGGCGAATCTCATCGTCGGAATGATCGAGGGACCCAACGACGGCCTGGTGAGCGTGGAATCCGCGAAATGGGGGGAGTCCTTCACCCTCCTCACCGGCTGCTCCGGCAGAGGGGTATCCCATTATGACGAGATCGACTTTCGCCGGTATCCCCTATCCCGGAAACGGGGAGAGGGCGTGTCCGACATCTGCGACGTCTACCGGGAGATCGTGATCGGTCTGGCCAAGCGTGGATTTTGAGAGAGGCTTCCGCTGCTGAGAGGCAAGGGATCTGTCTCCCCTGAAAGGGGAGAAGCCCCGGTGCGCACACCGGGGCAGAGAGGTTCATCCCCGGGTTTTGCTGGATTGTACAGCGCACCTCGCAGGCGCAGGCGGTCATCCGGAAAAACCTCTCAGTCATCCGCCCTGCGGGAGACGGCGGATGCCAGCTCCCCTTTCAGGGGAGCCTTACCGCGCGCGGGGACGATGGGCACTATGCCTTGCATACGGAGCACAAGGCAAAGTGCTGACTCGGCATAGTACGACCGTCCCGGCAAAACCGGGACGGCCTTTCCATCCGGTCTTTATCGTGTTTTCAACAGCTTCACATACGCGCCCTGCTCGTCTCTGTCCACCCGGAGGATGCGGTCAAAGCCCTCCTCCGCGTACAGTCTGAGCGCCGGGTAATTATCCAGGTCAACTCCGATGGACAGCTCCCTGTATCCCAGCTCCACCGCTTTTTCCGAGATGAAGCGGACCAGGGTCCTGCCGATGCCACGCCGCCGGTATTCCGGTTTCACCACCAGGCGGGAGATATACGCCCGCCAGCCGGGAATGGTATAGTCCGGGTCGTGGGTATGGACCAGGGAGATTTCCCCGATGAACTGTCCCTCCAGCAGATAGACATAGGTTATCCGGTCCCCGGTTATAAGCTGTCTGCGCCATTCTTCGGCCTGCGCTTTGTGCCGTTCCATGTCCCAGATATTCCCGCATTTCCCGAACTCCTCCGGGGACAGGCGGATGATCTGATGCTCTTTCATCGTCTCCATGGTCATTCCCGCTTGAATCTCTCCCGGATGGCCGCGTCCCCGGCCCGGACGGTTTCGGCGCTGATCCCCGCCGCCGCCAGCAGGGCGTGCTCCATGTGGATGCCCGTATCCGGCGGGACGCCGAAGGCCCCCGCGTCGGACCCGGCGGCGATGAGGCAACCCATGGCCGCAGCCTTCCGAAGCATTTCCCCCTGCATGCGGACGTTGGCCTCCGCCACGCCGCAGCCGAAACCTTCCCGCCCGGCAAAGCCCGCGGTGGCCGCCAGGGTGGGGACCCAGACCGCCCCGGTCTGGGCAAGATACGTCAGACAGTCCTCATCCCCGAAATAGCCGTGCTCCACGCTGTCCAGTCCCGCCTCCAGGGCCAGTTTGATCCGCTCCGCCCCGTTTACGTGGGCCATGACCCGGAAGCCCTCTCCATGGGCGATCCGGATGAGCTCGGCGATCTCCCCGTTTTCCAGGCCGCCTCCCATGAGGCCGCCCGGGGTCTGAAAGTCCATGATGCCGGAGATCATGAGCTTGATGAAATCCGCTTTTTCCGCCTTGGCCCGCTCCACCAGCACCCGGAACTCCGCCGGTCCGTCGAAGGCATGGCCCACGATCCAGCCGTACTGCTTCCTTTTATGGGTGGCAAAGACGCAGGTACGGTACTCGATCCCGTATTCCCCGGCGATCTCCCGGGCATAGGCGGAAGCCCCCAGGATATCTCCCCCGTCCCGGTAATACACCACCCCGGCAGCCTGCAGGGCCGCCAGACGGTCCCGGATCAGAGCCCTGTCCGGTTCCGGCCGGTGCCGGGCCATTGCGTTCTTATAGTTGGTCCCATCCATGAAGATGTGGCCGTGACATTCGCAGTATTCCCTTGCTTCCACTCTGTTCGCTTCCTTACAGGACGGTGGAAAAACCTCCGTCCACCTTGATATCCGCGCCGCTCACATAATCGCTGGCGGCGCTGGCCAGAAATACGATGGTTCCCATCATGTCCCCCAGGGTGCCCCAGCGGCCCTGGGCGATGCGGTCCGCGATATGCTGGATGAACGCCGGGTCCTGGGCGATGTCCTTGATGACGTCCGTCTGGATGAAGCCCGGGCAGATGGCGTTGCACTGGATGTTGTACTTCCCCAGCTCGTTGGCAAAGCTCCGGGTGATGCCGATGACCCCATGCTTCGCGGTAACGTAGGCGGGACACTTGGCGTCCGCTGTATAGCTCAGGGCGGAGCCCACATTGATGATCTTCCCGTGGCCCTGCTTCGCCATGATCTTCGCCACCTCGTGGCCCAGGTAGTACACGGCCTCCAGGTTCACCCGGATCACCCGGTCCCAGCCCTCGTCCGGAAACTCCAGAAAATCCTCGAAGCAGTTGGTCCCCGCGTTGTTCACCAGGATATCGATCTTCCCATAGGTCTCCAGGCATTTGCCGGGGATGGACTTCAGGTAAGCCATATCCATCAGATCTCCCCGATAGAACTCCACCCGCCTGCCGGATTCTTCGATGAGGCGGCGGATATCCTCCGTATCCCCGGAACGATAGGGGATGAACAGGTCCGCTCCCGCCCGGGCCAGGGCCAGGGCATAGCCCATCCCCAGGCCTTTGTTGGCCCCGGTGACGATGGCCGATTTCCCCTTCAGGCTGAACAGTTCCATGGAAAAGCCGCTGATCTGCTCAATGCTGGTCATATGCCGCTCCTTTCTATGCCGCTCCTTTCTGTGCTGCATCCGATTTCTTTTCCTCACTATAAACCAAGAAGCCGCCGGAGGCAAGTCCCGGCGAACGCTCCAAGGAGGTATGAAATGAAGACCTTTACCCGCATTCTCTGCCTGCTGCTGTGCCTGGTCCTTACCGCGGGGTTCTTCCCCGCCGCCGCGGAGGAACCGGTATATGTCGCCCTGGGAGACAGCATCGCCGACGGCTACCGTCTGGCGGGCTATACCGCTCCCGGCTCCGCCCCGGCGGAAAGCTTCCCCGTCCTTCTGGCAAACGCCATGGAGGCGCGGCTCATCCCTCTGGCGGTGAGCGGCATGGATACGGACGGGCTCCTCCGGGCCCTGGATACCCAGACCTACCGCTCGGCAGTGGCGAAGGCGGATACCATCACTCTTACCATCGGCTCCAACGATCTTCTCCACCCCGCCATCGACCGGCTCACCTCCCTGGGGCAGTCCGTGGCGGAAGGAGACCTGAGCGGACTGCTGACAGACCTGACCGGGGCGGGGAACGTCCTCACCTCTGCGGAGGCCCAGGAGGAATATGCCCGGCACGTCACCCGCTTCAGGGACAACTGGGAGGCCATCATCTCCCGCATCCGGGCTCTGAACCCCACGGCGGAGATCTATGTGACGAACTTCTACAATCCCTACGGCATGCTGGAATACACCCTGGGCTTTTTCTCCCTCCACGTGGGCAGCGTGGCCCAGACCTATCTGGACCAGATGAACGCCTGGCTGGAGGAGAGCCCCAGCGCCGGGGAATACCGGATCGCAGACATCCGGGACGTGAGCACCAACGTGTGCTTCTCCCCCCGGGATCTCACCGGCTTTGACCTGGATCCCCACCCGGATCCGGCAGGCCACGCCCTGATCTTCCGGCGGCTCCTGTCCGTCCGTCAGGTCGCAGAGGCGGAGGCCCGGTACCCGGACTTCCCCCGGGAGGCCTGGGCCCGGGAGGCCATCGGCGGCGTCACCGCCCTGGGACTCATGCAGGGCATGGAGGACGGGCGCTTCGACCCGGAGGGGCTGCTGACCATCGCCCAGGTCCTGGCTCTGGCCGCCCGGCTCCACAGCCTCCGGCACGGGGGGACCGCTCAGTTCGACCAGAGCTACGGCAGCCGCTGGTACGACGTCTATTACAAGTACTGCACGGATAACGGTCTCATCGGCAAGCGGGACTTCCGGGACCTGAATCAGCCCGCCACCCGGGCCCAGGCCGCCCGGGTGCTGGCCCACGCCCTGGAGACGGAGGAGCTTCCCGCGCTCCGGGACGTCCGGCAGATCCCGGACGTGGCCCGGGGGGATTACGCCGGGGAGGAGATCTATCTCCTGTATCGGGCGGGGGTGCTGAACGGCATGAACGAGGCGGGGGACTTTTATCCTCAGAATAACCTCCGCCGGTCCGAGGCGGCGGCCATCCTGCTCCGCCTGGCGGACGCGGACATGCGGATAAAGTGATTCAACGCGAACCCGCTTCGCTGGGCTTCGCGTTGAGAAGGCTCACATCGCCGCTGCGCGCCTCGGGCGCACACTTCGACACTTGCGGCGATAGCAGTATTTTCGGCCGGAAATGAATTCCGACCGAAAATAATCCTGATTTATTCGCGCCTGCGGGCGCGAACTCTGCCGAGGGCTGTTTCCGCAGTCGGGAGGCGCGGTGTG
>JAFZVM010000153.1 GCA_017617795.1 Oscillospiraceae bacterium | reverse complement strand
TTATGATTACGACCGGATCTTCTCCAGGTCGTCCTGTTTCATGGTTATAGTAGGGATCCAGACGTTCATATAGCCAGTCGTAGTCCATCACCTTTTCTATCTTTCTCAGCAGGTGGTCTTTCGGGACTAGTGCATCTATAACCACCATGACTAAGTCGCGTCTCGCGTCTTTCGTCCAGTTCTCCCTTTACTCCCCCCGCTTTCTCACTCCTATTATACCAGAAAAGCCCGCCTTTCGGCGGACTTCTTTGACAGTCTGAGATCCCGCGGGACCATCGGTCCCGCGGGATCTTTGCGTTTGCTTTCTTCTATTCTCCCATCATCTTCAGATACAGCTTCCGGATGCCGCAGCGCCAGCACAGGATCATGCCGACCACCGCCCCCACGATCCCCTGGAGGAACTCGAAGGGCAGCTTGATGAGAGCATATTCCGGGGTGCTGTATACGTAGGCCCGGCCCAGGGTATAGCCCACCACCAGGATCACCACGCCCACGCTCACACCGATACCGGAGGCCAGCTTCGGCTTCCCCTTCAGCAGCCTGTGGGAGATCAGGGAGATCACCGCCGCCTGGATCCCGTGGGTCACCAGGGATACGAACATGGGAGCCGGATAGAAGAGCATATCCCCCAGGAAGGAGCCTACGCCCCCCACCACGAAGGCGGAGAAGGGATCCAGCAGGATCGCCGCCAGACAGATGGGGATATCGCAGAGATACAGGTGCCCGCCGGGCACGGGGATGCTGAAGGAGCTCAGGATGATATTCATGGCCATGAATATGGCCGCAATGGCGATCCGCCGGGTGGTTCTGTCCGCTTTTTTCATATTCTCTCTTCTTTCCGCGGGAAATTACCGGAAGGATACAACGTTTTTTTCGTCTTGTCAAGTATTTTCCTATAAATTTTATATGTTAATATGTTTTTTCAGAACGGTAAAGACAAGGACCTCCGGCCGTGGAGGCCGGAGGTCGGCGTATCCGTTGGATCTTACGGGGATTTCTGCTTCGTGTCGATGCTTTTGCCGAAGACGAAAAAGCGCTGGTACAGGAACTCCGTGACGAAGTTCACGATCATGTTCAGGGCGGTCACCAGATATTCGTTCCAGCCCAGGTCCTCCGCCAGCCAGTTCCCGACGACGGTGCTCAGGGGGGTGAACACGGCGTAATACAGGGCCACCTTCAGCATGGCCAGGGGGATATTGGCTGCGGAACGGAAGGTGATGTTCCGGTTCAGAGTGAAATTCCAAAGCACGGAAAGCACCAGAGCGATGAGGTAGCAGGGCCAGTAGGACCAGGGGGTGATCTCGTTCAGCAGGGCGAAGACCGCCATTTCGATGAGTCCCGCGCTGATGGAGAACAGGGTGAACTTTACAGCCCGAAGAAGCTCCTTCCGCCGGTCATTTTTCTCCATGGGCAGCCTCCTTCTTCCCCCGCAGCCGGGGCAGCCACCAGTCCCTGCCGTAGGACACGATCTCCGCCAGGAGGCACAGGGGCAAGGCCGCCAGCACATCCAGGGCGGAATGCTGCTTTACAAAGCACACGGAGAGGGAGATCATCACCACCAGCAGGGTCAGCAGCACCTTCCACACCCGCCCCATCTCCCGGTCCTTCAGATCCGCCGAAAGGATGCCCAGGGCATAGGCCACGTGGAGAGACGGGCAGACCCCCGTGGGGGTATCCACGGAGTAGATCAGCCCCAGGATCCAGGTGAAGACGTTCTCCCTGGGAAACTGCTCCGGCCGCAGGTCCTGGCGGCTGGGCCAGAGGATGTAGCAGGCAATGGCGACCACCTGGGTGACGATGATGAACTTCTGCATATGGGTGAATTTGTCCACGTCGTACAGCAGGGCAAAGAGCAGGGAGAAGAAGATCAGGGGGAACCAGGCCACGTAGAAAACGGCGAAGTATTCGCAGAAGGGGATCAGATCATCCAGAAAGATGTGGACGACGGTACAGTTTTCCGCCGGGATCAGGTTTTCCGTCAGGAAATACATCAGAAAATACCAGACCCAGCCCAGGGCCAGCAGGATATGCCGGAACCTGGGTTCTCCCAGTCTTTTCAGAGAAAAACCGCTGTAGTCAACGGGCTTCTTCATCGTATACCTCCAGAGGAAGGCTTTGGGGATACTGCCTTTTGGGCATATTGGCGTAGGGCACCACCCGGTGCTTCGGCTGGGCCAGAGCCATGCCCGTGATCTCATCCGTCAGATACCGGCAGATCCGGCTCCGCTCCGCCTCGATGGGCTCCTCTCCCCGGAACCGGACGGGAGGGCCGAAGGTCATGGTCTTCAGGGCCGGGGACAGGTACAGGGGAACGAAATCCAGCTCCTCCCCTGTTTTCCGCCGGTAGAGGCGGGCCACATCGATAAATTTTTCCTGAAAGGCGTAGAGAATATTGTTGAAACGCCGGTCCTGCTCCGGGAAAATCACCAGCTTTTCCCCCTCCTGCAGCCTGGCCAGGGACTCCCGGAAGGTCGTCATGAGCCGGGCGTCATGGTAGACCGGGATGGTGTGGGCGCTGGTGAACACCAGCTGGCTCAGGGACGGGATCATTCGGCTGAACAGACGATACAGCCACCGCACGGACTTCGGCTTGCGGGACCAGAAATCCCGGAAGGCGTACTCCGCCACCTCCCGGCGGTGCATCATCTCCCCGGCGCACCAGGTGCTGTGCTTCCCCGGAACATACAGCTCTCCGGCGATGGGACCGTACATCTGGCTGTGGTTCCCCACGATGACGCAGGGGCCTTCCGGCAGGTTCTCTTCCCCCCGGAGGGTGTAAACGGGAGACAGCTTCCACACCGCCCATCGGATGAACCGGTACAGGGGGGATATGGGCTTGTCATCCAGATGCTTCAGATCCTTCATGCGTCCCTTTTCTCCTCAGCCAGCTCCCGCCGGGCGGCAGTGAGCATGAGCTTCAGCCGGTTCAGCTGATTGACCTCGCTGGCGCCGGGATCATAGTCAACAGCGGCGATATTGGCCTTGGGGTAGGCCTTTTTCAGCGCCTTGATGACCCCCTTGCCCATGACATGGTTGGGCAGACAGGCGAAGGGCTGGATGCATACGATGTTGTTGACTCCCTCCTCCAGCAGCTCCACCATCTCGCCGCAGAGGAACCAGCCCTCTCCGTATTGGTTGCCGATGGAGAGGAAGGGCTTCGTGGGCTCTGCCACCTTCCGTATATGCTTCGGGGCGCCGAAGCGGCCGCTCTTTTCCAACGCCTCCACCGCCGGGCGGCGCACGGCCTCGATCCCCTCGATCCCGATCCGGGACAGGAGGGCCGTCCAGAAGCCCGTACCCAGATATTTATGTTTATACTCCTGATTATAGAGGATCATGCTGAAGAAATCCAGGAGCTCCGGCACCACGGCTTCGGCCCCTTCCCGCTCCAGCAGATCCACCAGGTGGTTGTTGGCGATGGGCATATATTTTACCAGGATCTCCCCTACGATGCCTACCCGGGGCTTCCGCCGCCCCTCCCGGAGGGGCAGGGCGTCGAATTCCTCCACGATCTCCCGGCAGAGCTGCCGGTAGCCGGGCGCTCCTTTCTCTCCCCGGAGGTAATCCAGGCAGAGCTTGTTCAGCCGGTCGTGCAGCGCGTTGGCGGATCCGGGCACCTGCTCATAGGGCCGGGTGCGGTACAGGCATCGCATCATCAGATCCCCCAGCACCAGGGCCCGGAGGGCCTCCATCAGGGTGCCGGCGGAGATATGGAAGCCTTCGTTCTTCTCCATGCCGTTGAAATTCAGGCTGATGACGGGGATCTGGGGATAGCCCGCCTTTTCCAGCGCCCGGCGGATGAAGCTCACATAGTTGCTGGCCCGGCAGCAGCCGCCGGTCTGGCTCATGAGGAGGGCCAGCCGGTCCACGTCGTACCGGCCGGATCTCACCGCCTCCAGCATCTGCCCCGTCACCACGATGGAGGGATAGCAGGCGTCGTTGTTTACGTATTTCAGGCCCACGTCCACCGCCTTCCGGGATTCTCCCGGGAGGATGACGATGCGGTAGCCCGCCCGCTGGAACACCGGCACCAGCAGGTCGAAATGGATGGGGCTCATATCCGGGGCCAGGATGGTCCAGCCCTCGTCGTACATCTGCTTCGTGAATTCCCGCCGCTCATAGCGGATGGACTCCGGCGGCTCGGGCATAGCGCGCCCTTCCCGCATGGCCACGGCGGCCAGGAGGCTCCGGATCCGGATCCGGGCGGCGCCCAGGTTGTTCACCTCGTCGATCTTCAGAAGGGTATACAGCTTGCCGTACTTCTCCAGGATCTCCTGCACCTGATCCGTGGTGACGGCGTCCAGGCCGCAGCCGAAGGAAAAGAGCTGCACCAGCTCCAGGTCCGGATGCTTCCCCACGAACTCCGCCGCCTGATACAGGCGGGAATGGAAGACCCACTGGTCCACCACCCGCAGGGGCCGCTGGGGCCGATAGTCCAGGGGCAGAGAATCCTCCGTGAACACATCCAGCCCATAGGAGGCGATGAGCTCCGGGATCCCGTGGTGGATCTCCGGATCCATGTGGTAGGGCCGTCCCGCCAGGACGATGCCCTTCCTGCCCTCCGCTTCCATCTTCGCCAGCACCTCCGCGCCCTTTGCCCGGAGCTCCGCCTTCACCTTCCGCTGCTCCGCCCAGGCTTTGGCCGCGGCGGCCCGGACCTCCCGGGCGGGGATGCCCCAATGCTCCCGGCAGACCTGCACCAGCCGGTCCGCCGCGGTCTTCTCATCCGTAAAGGCCAGGAAGGGGCGGATATACTCCACTTCCCCGGAGGAGACCGCCTCCACGTTGTTCTTCAGGTTCTCCGGGTAGGAGACCACCATGGGGCAGTTGAAATGGTTCTGGGCATCAGGCGTCTCCTGATACTCATAGAACACGCAGGGGTGGAAGATGGTGCGGATCCCCCGGTCGCAGAGCCACTGCACATGGCCGTGGGCCAGCTTGGCGGGGTAACATTCGGACTCGCTGGGGATGGACTCCATGCCCAGCTCGAAGATGCTCCGGCTGGACAGAGGGGAAAGGACGGTGCGGAAGCCCAGCTCCCGGAAGAACACCGCCCAGTAGGGGTAATTTTCATACATATTCAGCACCCTGGGCAGACCCAGGACGCCCCGGGGAGCCTCCTCCTCCGGAAGAGGCTCGTAATCGAAGATGCGTTTGAGCTTCCAGGCTGCCAGATCCTCTCCCTTGCGGACGCCGGTATGGGAGGAGATCTTCTTTTCGCAGCGGTTGCCGCTGATGTACCGCCCCACCCCCTCGAAGGTGTTGACGGTGAGCATGCAGTTATTCTCGCAGCCGCCGCAGCGGGCGGCCCGGGCGGTGTATTTCAGATCCCGGATCTCCGGCAGGGTGAGCATGCCGGATCTTTCCCCCTTGTCCCGGGACCGGGCGATGAGGGCGGCCCCGAAGGCGCCCATGATCCCGGCGATATCCGGGCACACCGCCTCCGTCCCGGCGATGCGTTCGAAGGCCCGAAGCACGGCCTGGTTGAAGAAGGTGCCTCCCTGGACCACGATATGCTCCCCCAGGTCGCTGGCGTCCGCCAGCTTGATGACCTTGTACAGGGCGTTTTTGATGACGCTGTAGGCCAGGCCGGCAGAGATATCCGAAACCGGGGCCCCTTCCTTCTGGGCCTGCTTGACATTGGAGTTCATAAACACGGTGCAGCGGGTGCCCAGGTCGATGGGAGAGGCGGCGAACAGGGCTTCCCGGGCAAAGGCCTCCGCCGTGTAGCCCAGGGAGGAGGCAAAGTTTTCAATAAACGAGCCACAGCCGGAGGAACAGGCCTCGTTGAGCATCACCGTATCCACCACGCCGTCCTTCAGACGGATGCACTTCATATCCTGCCCGCCGATATCCAGCACGCAGTCCACCTCCGGATCGAAGAAGGCGGCCGCGGTGCTGTGGGCCACGGTCTCCACTTCCCCCTCGTCCAGGCGGAAAGCGGCTTTCAGCAGGGCTTCCCCATAACCCGTGGAGCAGGAGCGGGCGATATACGCTCCCTCCGGCATGGCGGCGGAGATCTCCCCCAAGGCGGCCCGGGCGGTCTCGATGGGATTGCCCTTGTTCCCGGCATAGGTGGAATACAGCAGCTCCCCCTCCCGGGAAACGAGGGCCAGCTTGGTGGTGGTGGAGCCTGCGTCGATCCCCAGATAACAGGGGCCGGCATAGTCCTTCAGCTCCCGTCTGCGGACCTTCGCCCGGGCATGCCGGGCGGCAAAGGCGTCATACTCCGCCCGATCGGCAAAGAGAGGCTCCAGCCGCTTGGTGGCCTGCTCCGTCTCCACGCCCCGGGCCAGCTTCTCCCGGAGCGCCAGAGGATCGAAGACCGCGCCCCCCTCCTGCATGGCCGCTCCCATGGCGGCGAAGAGATGGGAATCCGGCGGATCCACGATGTTCTCCGGCGTAAGCTTCAGGGTGCGGATGAAGGCGGCCTTCAGCTCCGTGAGGAAATGCAGCGGCCCGCCCAGGAAAGCCACGCAGCCCCGGATGGGCTTGCCGCAGGCCAGACCGGAGATGGTCTGGTTCACCACGGACTGGAAAATGGAGGCGGCCAGATCCGCCCGGGAGGCCCCGTCGTTGATCAGGGGCTGTATATCCGTCTTGGCAAACACGCCGCAGCGGGCGGCGATGGTATAGATCTCCTTATACTCCTTCGCGGCCTCGTTCAGCCCCGCCGCGTCCATCTGCAGCAGGGAGGCCATCTGATCGATGAAGGAACCGGTGCCGCCGGCGCAGACGCCGTTCATCCGCTCGTCCAGACCTCCGCGGAAATAGATGATCTTTGCGTCCTCGCCCCCCAGCTCGATGGCCACGTCCGTCTGGGGCCAGGAGGAACGGAGCGCATCCGCCACCGCCACCACCTCCTGGACGAAGGGGATCCCCAGGGCTTTGCTCAGCCCCATGGAGCCGGAGCCGGTGATGCACAGACGCAGGGCGCAGGGCCCCAGCCGCTCCGCCGCCAGGGCGAGCAGCTCCCCCAGGGTTTCCTGGGTCTGGGCATGATGACGGCGGTATTCCCCGAATATCGCCTTTCCTTCCTCGTTCAGGACGGCCAGCTTCACCGTGGTGGAGCCCACGTCGATCCCGGCCCGGTAGGTGCGCAGGTCTTTCTCCATCTCTCTGTCCTTTATAAGTAATCCGGTATATCAGATGCGACACATCTGTATTCAACAACTTCCGGAGGCGGGTGTCAAGTACTCCGGCGGTTTTTCGGCCTTTTCCACAATGCCGGATTTTTTCCAAACCCCTCTTGACAAACCGATCCGGCTGTTATATTGTAACTGTACTAATACAGCTAATACAGTTTGGCGAGGCCCTTTCGGCCCTGCCGTCTTGAGCGAGGTGAGGGATTTGATCTCCATCAATTACCGGGACCCCAGGCCCATATATGAACAGATCCGGGATGAGCTGCGGATGCTGATCCTCACCGGGGTACTGCCCCCGGGGGAAAAGCTCCCCAGCGTGCGGGAACTGGCCCAGGAGCTGGCCATCAACCCCAACACCATCCAGCGGGCCTACCGGGAGCTGGAACAGGGGGGATTCATCGACTCCGTCCCCGGCAAGGGGAATTTCGCGGCCCTGAAACAGGAGGCCGCTTCCCAGCGGAAGGACGAGCTGATGACCCGGCTGCGGGAGACCGCCGCGGAACTGCGCAGCCTGGGCGCGGGAGAAGAAGAACTCCTGGCCTGTGTGCGCGAAGGAGGAGAGAAGACATGATCGAAGTGAAAAACGTCACCAAGACCTTCGGGGATTTCAAAGCCCTGGACGGGCTGAGCATGACCGTTCCCACCGGGGCGGTATACGGTCTGGTGGGTCCCAACGGCAGCGGCAAGAGCACCATCATCCGCCATATCATGGGCATCTACCGGCCGGATTCCGGAGAGATCCTGGCGGACGGAGAGCCCATTTACGAAAATCCGGAGATCAAGGGCAGGATGGCCTATATCCCGGACGAGATCTTCTACTTCAGCTCCGCAGGGATCCGGGACATGCGGGACTTCTACCGGGGCGTGTACCCCGCCTTCGACCTGAACCGGTACGAAAAGCTGAAAGAGGTCTTCCCCCTGGATGAGCGGATGCCCATCCGCCGCATGTCCAAGGGCATGCAGAAGCAGGCGGCCTTCTGGCTCAGCCTGTGCATGCGCCCGGAGATCCTGGTGCTGGACGAGCCGGTGGACGGTCTGGACCCGGTGATGCGCCGCCAGATCTGGAGCCTGCTCATGGCGGACGCGGCGGAGCGGGGGATCACGGTGCTGGTCTCCAGCCACAACCTCCGGGAGCTGGAGGACGTATGCGACCACGTGGGCATCCTGGACCACGGAAAGCTCCTGCTGGAACGCAGCCTCAGCGAGCTGCAGGAAAACATCACCAAGGTGCAGCTGGCCCTGAAGGAGGAAAAACCCCTGCCTGCGGGACTCAACCTGGTGCACGAATCCGTCAGCGGCAGGCTCCATACCCTGATCCTTCGGGGAGATACCCGGGAGATCCTGGCGAGGCTCCAGGAGCTGGAGCCCCTGTACATGGACGCCCTGCCCCTGAGCCTGGAGGAGATCTTCATCTACGAACTGGGAGGGAACGACTATGCGGTCAAAGACATCCTGCTTTAACGGCGCTCTGCTGCGCAGCGGCATGAAGCGCTTCTGGCCGCTCTGGGCCGGATATCTGCTCATCTGGATCCTGGTCATGCCCCTGCCCCTGCTGCGGGGCCTGCGGTATCCCGGCATCTCGGCCATGGAGTTCCGGGAATGGGTGCTGAACCTGGCCCGGTTCGGCGGGGAGATCATGGGGGCGATCTTCGCCGTTTTCTCCGCCATGGCGGTGTGGAGTTTTCTGTATGCCGGCCGCAGCGCCAGCGGCATGGCCTGCCTCCCCGTGCGACGGGAGGGACAGTTCTTCTCCGCTCTGCTGGCAGGCTTTCTGCCCCTGGCGGCGGGGAACCTGATCGTCGCCCTCCTCACCCTGCCCGTGTGCCTCGCCGGGGGCTTCAGCCCCGCAGTCCTGGGGGAATTCTTCTGCATCTCGGTACTGATGCTCCTGTTCTTCTACGGCTTCGCCACCCTCTGCGCCCAGCTCACGGGGAACGTCCTGATCCTCCCCGTGGTGTACGGGATCCTGAACTTCGTGGCGGTGGCGGTGGATTTCCTTCTGCATCTGGTGCTGGGTTATTTCGTCTACGGTATGTACAGGGATTCTATGGTGAGCGACCTGGCCTGCTACCTCTCTCCCGCCGTGGGGATGATCATCCGGCTGGACACGGAGAGCATCTACGGGCAGACCCTCCAGGGGGAATACGTGGTCCAGCAGGTGGTTTTCCGCGGCTGGGGGCTGCTGCTGATCTACGCCGCGGTGGGCATCCTCTGCATCGTCGCCGCCCTGCTCCTGTTCCGCCGCCGGAAGATGGAGTCCGCCGGGGACGTGGTGGCGGTGGATTTCCTGCGCCCCGTGTTCCGCTGGTGCATGGCCCTGGGCTGCGGCCTGTGCCTCGCCTGCCTGATGCAGGCCATCCTCTACTGGAGCCAGGACGCGGCCTCCTCCTTCGCCACCCTGCTGGTCTTCTTCCTCCTGGGCGCCTTCATCGGCTGGTTTGCCGCGGAAATGCTCATGAAAAAGACCTTACGGGTCTTCGGGAAAAAGAACTGGGCGGGCTTCGGGATCTGCTGCGCCGTGATCCTGGTCCTGATGCTGGGCATGCGCTTCGATCTCTTCGGCTATGAGCGGCGCATCCCGAGAGCGGAGCAGGTGAAAAGCGTCTCCCTCTCCTGCAGCGGGGAATCCGCCGTCCTGGCGGAGCCGGAGAACGTCGCCCGGGTCCTGGAGCTGCACCGGGAGATCCTGGCGGACAAGGCCCTGAACCAGGATCCTGAACATGCGCGGATGGATCTCCACCTGAGCTACGAGCTGAATAACGGCCTGCATATGGACCGGTCCTATCCTCTTGCCTACTGGTATGACCTGAACGAAACGGGAGAGCTGGGCAAGGTTCAGGAGCTTCTGAACTGCGCCGAGGCCACCGCCGCCCGGAAGGAGATCGCAGTTCCCGTCACCCGGGAAAACATCGTCTATGCCGTGGTCACCGCCTCCATGACCGTGGAGGAGTGCGCCAGGGCAGCCGGCCTCTCCGATCCGGAGGATTATCTGCTGGCTGCCTATGCGGGCTATTCCCCGGCAGAGCTGCCCATACTGGATCCGGAAAAGCGCCGGGAGAGGGTCGAAGAGGTCCTGAACGATTTTGCCGAATCCGGCTGGGATTACGGGGCCGAGTATACGGGCCCCCGGGATCTGGAGGGCGTATTCATCACCTACAATCTCAGCCTGACGGATGCGGAAGCGGAGGCCTTCTACCGGGACTGCATCCTGCCGGATATCCAGGACGGGACTCTGGGCCGGATCTGGCTGATCTCCGACAAGGACTACTATGCCCAGGTGTATTCCGCCATGATCTCCATCTCCTGTGAAGAGGAACAGCAGAACAGCAAATCCGGCTATCGCCGTTCCGCGGATTTCTATACCCACCCCCTGGTCACCTCCCGGCGCACCAACGCCTGGCTGGCGAAAAAGGGCATCGTCCTCCACACCGAAGGGGAGACCTGTCTCGGGGAGCCCGCAGAGAAAAAGGGGCCGGTCCTCTCCGCCGCCGTACCGCTTATGGTTGAAACCAGTCAGCCGGGATGATAAAATAATGGGGAGCCATACGGCTCCCCATTTTCCATTCAAGGAGACAAACTTATGGACAGTCCGGAATTCCGGGAACTCATGCGGAAGCGGCGGGCATTTGCCCTGGCCTGCGGGGATGAGGTAAACAAGGCCATCCCCCTGTACGAGGATCCCACCCGCTACCCGGTGGAGGAGCTCATCGCCCTGTTCAAGCTTCAGCAGCAGATGATGGATACGGAGGAGCCGGAGGCCCGGGCCGCCCTGAAGGCGCGGTTTGCCGAAATGCGGAAGGCCATCCGTCCTCTGCCGGGCGCTCCGGAGCGCATCTACCTGTGGGAGCCGGGAAACATGCCGAAGGATACGGATTACCGGGAAAACCCAGGACATCAGAACGACCACGAGCCGGACTTTCTCCCCTATTTCCTGGAGATGCTCCTGCCGGAGACCGTGACCCCCGTCGGGGCGATCGTGCTCATCGCCGGGGGCAGCCACGGGGCCGGGACCATCAACGAATGCTACCAGACGGGGAAGGAATTCAACGCCCTGGGCTACCAGTGCTTCATCCTCCAGTGCCGCCCCAACGGCTGCCCCTGGAGCCGGTATGAGACAGGGGCGGACGCCGCCCGCTGCCTGCGCATCCTGCGCCGGGACGCGGAGAAATACCGGATCCGGCCGGACCGCATCGCCATGGCGGGCTTCTCCAACGGGGGCATCACCATCGACTTCTGCATCGAGTCCTTCTCCGGGGACCAGAAGGTGGCGGACCGCTTCCCGGACTACCGGCCGGATGAGCTGGATGCGCTCC
Source organism: Oscillospiraceae bacterium (assembly GCA_017617795.1). Taxonomy (GTDB): domain Bacteria; phylum Bacillota; class Clostridia; order Oscillospirales; family Oscillospiraceae; genus UBA1774. The sequence goes on along the minus strand of JAFZVM010000153.1, from coordinate 3,825 downwards.
CCGGGGGACCGGACGCCCAGCTGAGCATCTACGGTTCCCGGCACAAGGGAACGGAATATGACTATACCGGCGCGGTGTATCCTCCCACCTTTTTCGCCGTGGGACGGTTGGACGACGGCATGGAGAACCTCCACGCCCTGTATCCGGACCTGCTGGCCCGGGGCGTGCCCCTGGAGGTGCACACCTTTGCCGGCCACCCCCACGGCTACGCGGGCTGGAAGATCATGGACGGGGTGGGCTTCCCCAACTTCGATCTCTGGGTCACCCACGCGGACGCCTTCCTTCGGGACGTTTTCGGAGAAAAATGAATTGCACCCTTCGGGTGCGCGAATTGGCTTCGCTGTGAATTGTGCTTTGCGGCACGTGAATAGCGCTGCGGCGCATGAAGGTTTTGGATATCTGTTGGTATGTCCAAATCCCCATGCGCCGCAGCGCAATTCATGACGCGGAGCGTCAATTCACGTTCCGCAGGAACAATTCACGCACCCAACGGGTGCTATTCATCTATAACGGGTTCTAACCCGGCCCAGGGCCCGGAGGGCCAGGGCGATGCCCCAGGCGAGAAGCAGGATGCCCATAGCGATGCAGGCGGCCACGGGGGTACCCCAGATGGTGAACAGGTACCAGTCGTTGGTATCCGGCCACTCCCCCACCCCGTTGATCAGAAGGTTCGCCACATAGCCTGCGCCATAGAGCACAACGGGGATCAGGCAAAGGAAGGTATCCCGGAAGGAGGGCCGCTCCCCCGGCTCCAGGAGGATATGGTCCAGGATGGCCAGAAGGGGGATGAGCAGATGGAACCAGAGGTTCGCCCCCTTCAGCATCTCCCGGTAGCCGTACAGGGGCCCCAGGAACAGCATGATCACCATCAGCGTGACGCCCACGGCGGCGGCGCCCATATAGCTCAGGCGCAGGACCCAGCGGGGGGCGGACTTCCGGACAGCCAGGAAGCAGAAATGGATCAGCGCCGCGATGCCGCAGAGGAAGTTGGACAGCACCGTGAAATACCGCAGGCTCCGGACCCCCGTATCGCTCAGGGTCCCGGCGACGGAACGGATCATCAGGATCCAGGCGCCGAAAACCAGGATCCCCGTGGCCAGTTTGGCAGCCATGGACAGTTTCTCTCTCATCAAACGCACCCGCTCTTTTTAGACTGCTTCCATTATACCGTCCCAGCGGACGGATGTCGAGGGTCCCGGCATGCTCTTGACAAGGAGCGGAAAAGAGGGGAGAATAAACCCATACAGAATACTTGACGCGGAGGATAAGAGGATGACCGATCGGGTCCGTCGAATGAAGGAAAGCCTTCGGATCAACAAATACCCCCTGTGCGTGGAGCTGTTCCGCCTGGCCAACGAATCCCTGGATGAGACCGGGGGAGAACCCATGCTCCTGCGGCGCAGCAAGCTCCATGCCCATATCCTGGACAACATCACCATTTTCATCGAGCCGGAGGATCTGCTCTGCGGCTCCGGGGCCAGCAAGCCCTTCGGCCTGGAGATGCAGTATGAATACGGGGTCTGGACGAAGGACGAGGTGGAATCCCTGAAAAGCGAGCTCTACACCATCAGTCCCGAAGACGAGGAGGAGCTGTACCGGCTGAACGACCGCTTCGCGGGGAACGCCTCCAACCAGAACCTGGTGGAGGCCATGGGCAAGAGCCTGGGTGAAAACGACCGGCTCTGGCCCTTTATGAAATCCGGCGTCATCCTGCCCCCCTGGAAGGACAAGAAGGGCGGCTCCGGCGGCGGCTTCGCCATGAGCGGATACGGCCTGGGACCCGGCTTCTCCCTGGTGTGCGTGGATTACGCCGCCATCCTGCAGCGGGGCGCCCGGGGGATCATCGACGAGGCGAAGCAGTGTCTCCGGGATCTGCGGTACGACAGCGCGGACGCGGTGGAGAAGCGGAACTTCTGGGAGGGCGTCGTCATCGTCTTCGAGGCCTGGGTGCGCTTTGCCCACCGGTACGCGGACCTGTGCGAGAAACTGGCGGGAGAGGAGAAGGACGAAGCCCGGGCCGCCGAGCTGCGGGAGATGGCCCGGATCTGCCGGAAGGTGCCAGAATACCCGGCGGAGACCTTCCGGGAGGCGCTGCAGAGCTTCTGGTTCACCTTCCTCATGGTCTGCCCCTCCCCCACCTCCACCGCGGGCCGCTTCGATCAGTACATGTATCCCTATTACCGGAAGGACAGGGACGAGGGCCGGATCACGGACGAGGAGGTCCTGGAGCTGCTGGAGATCATGCGCTGCAAGGTGATGAAGCTGAACCGGGTCTCCGGCAAGGCCAACCGGGCGAAAAACGCAGGCATGGCCAAGTGGTACAACTGGACCATCGGCGGCCAGAAGGCGGACGGCAGTGACGCCACCAACGAGCTGAGCTATCTCCTGCTGGAGGCGGCGCAGGAGACCCACCTGCCTCACCACACCGTCACCCTCCGGGTGCATAAGGATACCCCCATGGACCTGATGGTAAAGGCCATGGAGTGCGTCCGCTCCGGCCTGGGGATGCCCGCCTTCCTGGGGGACGATTCCTATATCAATTTCTTTGCCGGGCAGAGTGAATCGAACCGGGTCCCGGTGGAGATCGCCAGGGATTACTGCGCCACCGGCTGCGTGGACGGGAACATCCAGGCGGAGACCCGCACCCAGGTCGCCATTTTCTTCATCATCCCCCACGCCATGGATATCGCCCTGCACAACGGCTACTGCCGGTATACGAAGGAGGACTTCGGCCTGAAGGTGGGAGACGTGCGGGAGATGAAGACCTTTGAGGAATTCAAGGACGCGGTGTACCGGGAGGTGCGGCACCTCATGGCCATGGCCAACGAGCGCATCAACGTGGAGATGATCGCGGAAAAGGAGCTGTTCCCGGACGTGTTCCGCTCCGCCCTCATGCGGGACGGGGTGAAATCCGGAAAGGATATGTTCTCCCGCCGCTTCCCCTTCGAGAACGGCGCCGTGCTGGGGGCCGTGGGAGGCGTGAACGCGGGCAACGGCCTTTACGCCATCAAGAAGCTTGTTTTTGACGAGAAGAAGTATACCATGGCCCAGCTCCTGGAGGCCCTGGACGCGGACTGGGTGGGCTACGAGGACATGCAGCGGGATTTCCGGGACCAGCCCAAGTACGGCAACGCCGTGAAAGAGGTGGACGACATGGTGGCGGAGGTGTATCAGCTCCACGCGGATATCTGCCACTCCCTCCCCTGCGCCTACGGGGATACCCTGAAGCCCAACGCCATCTCCATCTCCGCCCATCAGCCGGGGGGCGCCCTCACCGGGGCCACGCCGGACGGACGGAAGGGCGGCGAGATCCTGGCGGACGCCTCCCTTTCCCCGGACCACGGGCAGGATACCCACGGCCCGCTGGCGGTGTTCCTCTCCGCCATGGAGGTGAACCAGGACCCCTATCAGGGGACCCTGATGAACATGAAGTTCCACCCCTCCAACATGAAGACCCGGGCCGACCTGGAAAAGCTCAGCAGCATGGTGAAGACCTACCTGACCCACGGGGGCAAGCACGTGCAGTTCAACGTGGTGGACCGGGAGGAGATGGAGGACGCCAAGGTCCGGCCGGAGGAGCATCCCGAGCTGGTGGTCCGGGTGGCGGGGTACAGCGCCTATTTCACCCGCCTGCCGGAGTCCATCCAGGACGAGGTGATCGAAAGGACCTCCCAGGAGCTGTGAGGGTGACAGGGAAAGGGGGAGATATGGCAGGTCAGGTCAAAACATCGATCCGGTTCTTTGATACGGCTCCGGTTCGCTCAGTATGGGACGAGGAGACAGCCAAATGGTGGCTTTGCGCCATGGATATCATCGCTGCCGTCG
>JAFZVM010000152.1 GCA_017617795.1 Oscillospiraceae bacterium | reverse complement strand
CACGGCGGCGATATGCCCCACTCCCATGCGGGCCAGATGCTCGATCACACAGCCTCCGAGGCCTCCACAGCCCAGGACCAGGACGGAGGCTTCCGCCAGTCTCTTCTGCTGTGCTTCCGTCATGGCCTGGCGGTTGCGCACATAACGCTCAGGAATACTCACGCCCTTATCCTCCATGTGCCTTCCGAAGAACGGTCAGCCGATCTCCTTCCTTCAGCATAGTTTGTTCCGCTGCCGGTCTGTCGTTGACCAGATAGACCACAAACCGCGCATAGTCCGGGATGAAGCTCCCGTTCTCCGCCGCCGCAGAGTCCATCAGCTCCGAAACGGTCCCCTGCTCCCCCAGGGTATACACGCCGCTTCTGGCAGCTCCGACGATCTCCCGGCAGACGAACCTGACATTGATTTGCATGGATGCCGGCCACCTTTCCCGAACGAAAATTCGGTATATGGGAATGAGTACACGGTTGACAGCTTTCTTTGCCCCCGCTAAGATGGATTATATCGTAAGCGCAGGGTTTTGAAAAGCGCAAAGATCCTCAGCAGAAAGGATGGGTACAGATATGTTCGGCTATGCGGGAAAGCTCCTGTTCGTCAATCTCACCGACAAGACCTACAGCATTGAGGAACTCCCGGAGGAGGTCGCCCGGAACTTCATCGGAGGGCCCGCCCTGGGGGCGAAGATCCTCTTTGACCATATGCCTGCGCATACCCCTGTCTTTGCGCCGGAGAGCATGATCGGCTTTGTGACCGGCCCCACGAATGGGAACGCCGCTTTTCTGGGCGGCCGGTATACCGTTGTCTCCAAGAGCCCCGTGACGGATGGCTGGAACGACTCCAGCTCCGGCGGCAACTTCGGCGCCAGGCTGAAAAAAGCGGGCTTCGACGGGGTATTCGTCACCGGCATCTCTGAAACGCCGGTGTATGTTTTCGTGGATAACGGCAAGGTGGAGTTCCGGGACGCCTCCCGGCTCTGGGGTATGACCACCATGCAGACGGAAAAGGCCATCTGGGAAGAAGTGGGGGATAACAAGGCGGGCATCGCCCTGATCGGCCCCGCCGGAGAACACCTGAGCTATATGGCCGCCATCATGAACGACAGCCACAGGGCCGCCGGACGTGGAGGCTCCGGCGCAGTGATGGGCTCCAAAAAGCTCAAGGCCCTGGTGGTTCGGGGCAGCGTTCCCCTGGAGGTCGCCGATAAGGCAAAGCTTGTTCAGGTCAACAAGGACACAAACGAATGGATGCACGGCCCCGTCCAGCCGGTTTTCGATCTCTTTACCCACTACGGGACCGGGGGCAGCTATGATTCCAGCGTACTTAGTGGGGACGGGGGCGTGCGCAACTGGCGGGGCTCCGCCGGGGAACTGACGGAGGAGCAGCTTTCCGCCCTGACCTCCCAGGTCATGGACAAGCTGTACCGGAAGAAGAAGTTTGCCTGCAACGCCTGCCCCGTGGGCTGCGGCGCGATCTACAGCGTGAAGAGCGAGAAGTACGACCTCTCAGAGACCGGCAGGCCGGAATATGAGACCATGGGGATGTTCGGCTCCATCATGCTGTGCAGTGATCCTGTTATCCTGAATGAGTGCAATTACCTGTGCAATGAGTACGGCCTGGACACCATTTCCGCCGGGGCCACCATCGCCTGGCTGGCAGACGCCCATGAGCACGGCGAATTCACCCTGGAGGAATTGGATGGGGTGGACTTGAAATTCGGCGACCCGGTGGCCATGCGGACCATGTTGGAGAAGATGTGTTTCTATGAGGGGATCGGCAAGATCCTGCTCAACGGCTCCCGCTACGCCGCCCGCCACTTTGGCAAGGGCTTCGACTGTCTGGCGGAGGCCGGGGGCATCGAGCTTCCCCAGCACGACGGGCGCTGGTCCACGGGCCTAACCCGGACGTACAAGTACGACCCCACCCCAGGGCGCCATGTGAAGGGAGGTCTGAGCATCCACTACGGCAACGAGCCCCCGGAGGTGCGCTTCAACTATACCAATACGGGGGAACGGGACGTGAGGGGCGTAGTGGATCAAGAGATTATCAACGCGGCGGGCTTCTGTACCATGACCGACTTTGGTCATCCCGCCCGCCAGTATGTGAACTATCTGGACGCTGTCTGCGGCTACCGCTATACGGAGGAAGAGGTGGAAAAGCTGGGCTCCCGGCTCTTTGCCATGCGCCATGCCTTCAATCTCCGGGAGGGCTTCCGCCGCAAGGACGCCACTCTATCCCCCCGCATGGAAGGCAGGCCGCCGCTGACGGAGGGACCCAACGCCGGGGTCACGGTGGATACGGAGATGCTGGCGGACAACTTCTACCGCACCCTGGGCTGGGATGTGGAGACGGGTATGATCCCCAAGGAAGTACTGGAGAGCTACGGCGGCATGGAAACCGTCATTCAGGCCTTATATCCGGAGGAACAGGCAGTCTGATATCTGAATAACAGTATGCCCAATCGGCAGGGTTCGAGCGTTTCGGACCCTGCTTTTTTGCGTTTTGCTCAAAAATGCTCCCGCACCTTGCCGGGATGATCCAGGCGATAACCGCCCAAGGCTTCGATGCGATCCCGGAAGGCGGGACCCTGCAGGACCTCCAGCAGGAGCTGCACCATGGGGGTATCAAAGGCGGCGTCCGGGATCAGCAGATCATACTGCTCCATGCAAATGGGCAGGAAATCCAGCCCGTAGAGCCGAGCAGCAGACCAAATCCCCATGCCCGCATCTGCCGAGCCGGAGGCGATCTGCGCCGCAACGGAGGTATGGGTGAACTCCTCCCGGTCATAGCCGTAAATCGCGGCGGTATCAATACCGTTCTTCCTGCAGAGATAGTCGATGAGGATGCGGGTGCCGGAGCCCTTCTGGCGGTTCACATAGCGAAGCCCCGCACGGGAAAGGTCCTCCAAATCCCGGATGCCCAGGGGATTGCCGGGAGCCAGCATAAGTCCCTGAGTGCGGCCCACGCATTCCACCAGCCGAACGCCGCCCTGGGGGAAGTGCTTGCGGATATAGGATGTGTTGTAGCTGCCATCTGTCTCATCCAGCAGATGCACTCCGGCTGCATGGGTCTCTCCCCTGCGTACCGCCATGATCCCCCCCATGGAGCCCACATGGGTGGAACTCATGTAGAGGGAGGGATCGGCCAGGTGCAGCAGGTCCGCCGCCTCATCCAGCAGCGGGTCATGGCTGCCGATGACCACCAGCGTTCTGGAGAGTTGAGACATGGAGCGAAGCAGACGCACGTTTACCCGCGATCCCGCCTCATAGCCTTCCGTGCCCTGAGGTACCTCCAGTATCCCGTCCGCCTTCATGAAGGAGGAAACCACGCCGCTGCCCCGGTTCAGGGGGGAGGCCATGAGCTTCCCATCCACCAACCCCAGCCGGACCCGCACAAACTCCTTGTACTTCAGGCTGGAGACAAGTCCCCGGCTAAGGATCGCCTCCCGATACTCCGACTCGGCGGGGGCGGAGGCGTACCAGTCATCCAGCAGCGGCTTCAGCAGTTCCGTGAGCGCCAGGATACCGGAGACCGGATACCCCGGCACCCCCAGAACCGGCTTTTGTCCCCGGCAGCCAAGAATGGCGGGTTTTCCGGGCTTCATGGCTATGCCGTGGGTAAGCACCTCCCCCAGCTCACCGATCACCTCGGCGGAGTAGTCCTCTCGTCCAGCGGAGGAGCCCGCGTTGAGGAGAACGACGTCACATTCCTCCAAAGCCCGCTCCAGGGCAGTGCGGATGGCCTCCTTCTTATCCGGCACGATGGGATAGGTGCGCGGCTCTGCGCCCCACTGAGTCAGCATGGCGGAGAAGATGGCTGAATTGAACTCCACCACATCTCCGGGACCGGGATCCTCCGTGGGCGGCACCACCTCATCCCCCGTTGGGACGATGCCCACCCTCGGACGCGTCAGCACAGATACGGACATCACCCCGGCGGCAAGCATCGCACCAATGGCCGCAGGACTGATCTCTGCGTGGGAGGGCAGGATCATCTCTCCCGCGCAAATGTCCTCACCTACCTGGCGGATGTTCTGCCAGGGAGCGGCAGGGGCGTAGAGGCGGACGCCGCCCTCACAGGGCACCAGCTCTTCCACCATCACCACAGCGTCGCAGCCCTCCGGGATGGGGTCGCCGGTATCCACCGTCATATACTCCCCTTCCCCCAGGGTCACCGGTGTGGTCTCCCCTGCTCTGAAGGTCCGTCTGGCCTCCAGGGCGATGCCATCCATAGCGCTGGCCGGATAGTGAGGGGCACAAATGGCGGCATAGACGGCTTTTGCGGTGATCCTTCCGCAGGCAGCTTGAACGGGGATCATTTCGGTCCGGGCGGCAAAGCCCTTGCCGTGCATCTGTATACGGTAATTCTCCCGTGCCTGCTCCAGGGGAGTATTGGTCAAAAATTGAAACGCCAAATTCAGCACCTCTCATTGCTCAAAAGGATAGACTTCGATGATTTCCCCGGCGGGCACTCCCTCCCGATCTCTCGGAATACAGAACCATCCGTCCGTACCCGCCAGGGCGGTGATGAGCCCGGATTTGCTCCGCACCGGACTGGCATACAGCGTGTCACCCCTGCGGTTCAGGGTCACCCCCATATACTGCGCCCGCCCGTGGTTGGCGCTTACCGGATCGGTGAGCACGGCAGACGTGGGATGCCTTTCCTCACTCCGCCCCATCAGCCGGTCCAGCATGGGCAGCACGAAGAGCTGCGCGGCAAAGGAAGCTGCCGCAGGGTGTCCCGGCAGGCCGAAGACCGCCTTGTCTCCGGCCTTGCCCAGCATGGTGGGTTTGCCCGGCTTCATGGCGACACCGTGGAAGAGCAGCTCCCCCCGGCCTTCGATGACCCTGCAGGCCGCGTCCCTCTGCCCCACAGAGCTGCCCCCGGAGATTAAAACCACGTCACACTCCCGAAGCGCCCTATCCAGTGCCTCCCTCAAAAGCGTCTCCTCATCCCGAACGATACCATAGGTGCAGACCTCCGCGCCGGCAGCACGCAGCAGTGCGCTCAGCATGGAGGTATTCACGTCCCGCACCTGGCCCGGTCCCGGCATCTGCTCCGCGGGAACCAGCTCGTCACCGGTGGAGATTACCCCCACCGTCGGTTTTTTGCAGACCGTGACCTCCGAAATGCCAAGGGCAGCCAATGCGCCGACATCCTGGGGCGTCAACCTCCGACCGGCGGAAAGGATAGTTTGCCCCGGTTTTGCGTCATCTCCCATAAGGATCAGGTTTTCCCCCGGCGCGGCAGGCTTCAGTACACCCACTGTGCCGTCCCCATAGTCCTCCGCATACTCCAGCATGACGCAGGCATCCGCTCCGGGGGGCAGAGCGCCACCAGTTGGGATGGCCATGCAGCAGCCAGGGCTCAGTGTCTCTCCTTGGACTTCCCCCATGAGGACCTCCGCCTGCAAACGCAGGATGGCGGGCAGGGCATCCGAGCAGCCGAAGGTATCGGAGGCCATTAGAGCATACCCGTCCACCGTGCTGCGGTCGAAGGACGGAACGGCTTCGGCAGAAACCACAGTCCGGCACAGTACACGTCCGCAGGCAGCTTCGGCGGAAACAAGCTCCGGAGCCATGCAGGGCCCGAAGCGCTCCGCTATCATGCCCAGCGCCTCCTCCGGCGTCAGAACGGTCAGCATATGATATTTCCCCTTTATCCCGTATTCCAGGTTTTACCTGTATCCGCTGCTCACCAGGATACAAGTTCAGCTTGTAGCGGCAGACAGGGATTTACTGTTTTTCCCCTTCATCCCTTCTATGTTATCCTCAATCAAGGATAATATATCACACAGCACAATAGAAAGGAAGAGGACAAATGCGGGATTCTCAATTATTCATCAATGGACAGTGGCTCAATACGCAGAGCGGCAGCGTGGAAAGGAACCTGAATCCGGCGGACGGAAAACCCATCGGCACGGTACAGCTGGCGGGGCCTGCGGAGGTCCGGTCCGCCATCGGGGCGGCCCACGAGGCCTTTCCCCTCTGGTCCTCCCTCCCCGCAATTGAGCGGCAGAAATACCTGCTCAGGGCAGCGGATCACATGGAGAATAACATCGACCGCTTTGCGGGCTGGATGATGGATGAGAGCGGCTCCACCCTTGGCAAGTCCTATTACGAGATCGACCGCTGCGCCGCCATTCTCCGGGCAGCTGCCGGGGAGTGCCTCCACGTGGAGGGCGGCGTCTGCCAGCCCGAGGCGGACGGACAGGTGAATACCTATATCCGCCAGCCTCTGGGTGTGATCGTCGGTCTTTCCCCCTTCAATTTCCCGGTGCTCCTGGCCCTCAACAAGGTCGCCCTGGCCCTGGCCGTGGGAAACACCTTCATTCTGAAGCCCGCCACGGATACCCCCCTGGCCGGAGTCACCATCGCAGAATGCTTTGAGGCGGCAGGTCTCCCCGCCGGGGTCTTCAACATGATCGTGGGCCGCGGCAACGTCATCGGGGACAGCCTGATCGAGGACCCCCGGGTGAAGATGGTCACCTTTACCGGCTCTACCAAGGTGGGCATGGGCATCCAGAAACGCTGCGCGGAGCTGCTGAAGCGCACTACTCTGGAGATGGGCGGCAAGAACCCCACCATCGTGTTGAAGGACTACGATGTGGACGAGGCGGTTTCCATCGCGGGCTTCGGGGCTTTCTTCCACCAGGGTCAGGTGTGCATGTGCGCCAGCCGCCTGATCGTGGAGGAGCCCATCTACGATGCCTTCTGCGAGAAGTTTACCGCCCTGGCAAAGGCCCAGAAGATGGGGGATACCCACGATCCCTCCGTTACCATCGGCCCGCTCATCAACAACACCCAGTGGCAGGTCCTGGACGGACACATCAAAGACGCCGTCAGCAAGGGTGCCCGGCTCCTCTGCGGCGGAGGGCATGAGGGCTGCTGGTTCGAGCCCTCCGTCCTGGCGGACGTGACCCCGGAGATGACGGTCTTCCACGAGGAGAGCTTCGGCCCCCTCACCAGCATCGTCAAGGCGAAGGACGCAGAAGACGCCCTGCGGCTCTGCAACGACAATACGTATGGCCTCGCCGCCTCCCTGCTCACCAACGATCTGCGCCTGGCCATGGACCTGGCTCCCAGGATCGAAGCAGGCATGGTCCATGTGAACGACTCCACCATCATGGGCGCCATGCGGGCTCCCTTCGGCGGGGTGAAGGGCTCCGGTATGGGCAGGGAGAACGGTCAGTTCTCCATTGACGAGTACACGGAGACGAAATGGATCACCTACCAGACGAAGAAGCTGGGCTATCCCACGGACCGATAAGGAGGCTGTTCAACATGAAAAAGCGCATTTTCCTTCTCCTTACGCTGCTCCTGCTTCTCTCCCTGAGCCTTGGGCTCATGGGCTGCGGCAGTTCCGGCGGCACCGTTCAAGGTGGAGATACGGATAAGGTATACACCTTCACCCTGTCCATGCACGACCCCAAGACTACCGCCAACGCAATCTACATTCAGAGTTGGATCGATGCCGTGGACAAGGCCACGAATGGCCATGTGAAAATCACCCTGTATGACAACGCCACTCTCTCCGCCGCAACGGATATCGGGGATAACGTAAAGAGCGCCGCCGTGGACATTGGCTGGCTCTATACCTCCTACTATGCCGGTCAATTCCCGCTCTCCGATGTCATCAACATGCCCATGCAGGGCTTCGGAGACCCCGTGGTGAGCACCGAGGTACTCTGGGCCCTGGCGGAGAAGTATCCCCAGGTGGAAAAGGAGTGGGGAGACTTCAAGCTCCTCATGCTGTACGGCAACCCCGGCATGATCCTCTGCTCCGGTGAGAAGCCCATCCAGGGCATCTCCGATTTGAAGGGCATGACCATCCGCTGCCCCTCCGGCGCCATCACGGACGTGCTGAACGAATGGGGCGCTTCCCCCGTGACCATGGCTCCCCCGGACCTGTATGAGGCCCTGGAGAAGAAGAACATCAACGGCTATATCTTCGAGCCCGCAGGTAT
>JAFZVM010000151.1 GCA_017617795.1 Oscillospiraceae bacterium | reverse complement strand
CCACCTACGACGACCTGCTGAACCAGGGGTATCTGAAGGAGGCCATTCTCAACTATATCGCCCTTCTGGGCTGGAGCCCTGCGGGGGAGCGGGAGTTCTTCACCCTGCCGGAGCTGGTGGAGGCCTTTGACCTGAAGGGGATGAGCAAATCCCCCGCCATTTTCGATCCGGTGAAGCTCACTTATTTCAACAGCGCCTATCTCCGGGGCATGAGCCCGGAGGACTTCCACGCAGCGGCCAAGCCCTATATCCAGCAGGCGGCTGCCGGGATGGACACCGCCCTCATCGCCTCCCTGCTGCAGCAACGGTGCGAGAAGCTCTCCGATATCCCCGGGCAGCTGGGCTTCCTGAAGGAGCTGCCGGAATACGAATTGGAGCTGTTTATCAACAAGAAATCCAAGTCGGACGCCGCGTCCTCCGTCGAAATGCTGGAGGCCGCCATTCCCCGGGTGGAGCAGCTCTCCCCCTGGACGAAGGATGCCGTGCACGACGGGCTCATGGGACTGGCGGAGGAGCTGGGCGTCAAAAACGCAAAACTCCTGTGGCCGGTGCGCATCGCCCTCTCCGGACAGGCGGTCACCCCCGGCGGAGCGGTGGAGATCTGCTGCCTGCTGGGACGGGAGGAGGCCCTTCGCCGTCTGCGGCTGGGACTTGCCCGGCTCAAGGCCGGGCAGGAGGGCTGAACCTTGCGCCGCCCGCTTCTGCTTGCCGGGCTGCTGATCCTGGCTCTGCTCCTTTCCGCCTGCGCAGGACCTGCCGAACCTGCGGTCACCGGCGGGCCTGCCTCCCCCGCTGCCTCCGCAGCACCGGGGCCCGCTGACGGTACCGCCGCCCCCGAGCCCACTCCTTCGGAAGCCCCCGTCCCCTCCGCCACCCCCGCTGTGATCCCGGAGATCTCTCCCAGCCCCACGCCGGACTGGACCCAGGGGGAAGAGGGCGAACTGATCATCCGCATCGACGGGGAGGAACAGCATATCCCCGCCTATGGCCGGGAGTACCTTCTGCGGGAGGAGCCGCACCTGGGCTTCAGCATGATGGCGCCCAAGGAATCGATGTCCACCCTGTATCTGACGAACGCCTGGTATTTTCCCGTCCTGACGGGATCGGAGACTCCCGCCTGGCTGGAGATGAGCTTCATCTACGGCACCGACGCCGATGACCTGCTGCCGGATTTCATCAATGCCTATCTGGAATTCACAGAGATCGAGTTTTCCGGCGCCTCAAAGCTGGGACGGATCTCCATGGACGAGACGATCACCGCCTCCGGCACCGATCTGCTGGTGAAAGCCTGGCTCCTGAATGTGCCCGAGGGGGTATTCACCGTGGTCCTCAGCTGCCCTCTGGACCGGCTGGATGCGGATCTGGGCCTCCTGAGCGCCATGCTGGATACCCTGAGCCTGACCATGTGAGTCTGGAAAATCAAACCGAACATATTCAGATCACCCCATGCCATACTAGCGGCATGGGGTGATCATTATGCGAAAACGCAGAACGGCCGTGCGGCTCCTCAGCTTCTGCGCCGCGGCGCTGCTGGTGATGGGCGGCTTCACCGCCCGTGCCGTGGGAGAAACGCGGGAAAACAGGCGGCAGCTGGAAGCGGGCTGGCGCAGATCCTTCGCGGCGCTGACCTCCGATGCGGCGCAGCTCCGCACCGCCCTGACCAAATGCCTCTGCTCCTCCTCACCCGGGCTGGTGGGTTCCGCCTGCGCGGAGATCAGCGCACGGGCCCAGGAAGCGCAGCTGAATATGGGCGAGCTGCCCTTTTCCGGACTGCTGCTGGAGAAGACCTCCGGGTTCCTGGGCAGACTGGGGGACTACTCCCGGGTGCTGGCCCAGGGAGCTTACGCCTCCCTGCCCGGGGATCCGGAACGGGAGACGCTGGAAGCCCTTTCCCGGGCGGCGGAAAGCCTGGACAAGAGCCTGACGGAGCTCCAGTCCCAGTTGGAACAGGGGATGATCAGCATCCGACAGCTGGCGGAGGATCCGGACCGGGTGGAGGAGGCGATCCCGGATCTGGGATCCGGGATGATGGAGATCGAGGACGCCTTTCCCGAGCTGCCCGCGCTGATCTACGACGGTCCTTATTCGGACAGCGTGGATCTGGGGGAGGCCAGATTTCTGGCCGGACTGCCGGAGGTAAACGAAAAAGAAGCGGTATGGGCAGTCGTGGCCTTTGCAGGCGTATCCCAGAGCAGGGTGAGATCCCTGGGCAGGAGTGAGGGAAGACTGCCCTGCTACCTCCTGTCTGCCGATCGGGATGGGACGGAGCTGACCTTTCGCGTGACAGTGCAGGGCGGCAGGATCCTGGATATGGTGGCGGCAGGGGAGACGCGGGAAGCCCGGCTTGCCCCGGAGGATGCGGTGGAACGGGCGGCGGCCTTTCTGGAAAGCCGGGGTTACGGCAATATGCGGGAGAGCTACTGGCGGCGGGAAGGCAATACGGTGCTCATTAATTTTGCCCCCCTCCAGGACGAGGTCCTGTGCTACCCGGATCTGATCAAGGTGCGGATCGACCTGGAGAAGGGGCATGTGGTGGGTTTCGATGCCGAAGGGTATCTTCTGAATCATACCCGTCGGGATCTTCCCCCGCCGGTGAGCCGGGAGGAAGCGGCGGCCCGGGTGGCTCCCGGCCTGGCCATCCGGTCGGACAGACTGGCGGTGATCCCCACCGAAGGGAAGGAAGAGCGTTACTGCCGGGAATTCCTCTGCGATACGCCGTCCGGAGGGAAATGTCTGGTATATGTTGACGCCCGCACCGGGGAGGAGGCAAAGGTCCTGCTCCTGCTGGAGGACGAGGACGGGACCCTGACGCTGTAAACATTGACCCGGAGCCGGGAGACCGGCTCCGGGTCTGCGCCTTATTTCAATCTGTCCAGATTCGCCCGGACCTGGCTTTTCATCTGTTCTTCCAGCCTGGAGGCATGGCTCCGAAGGAAGGCCAGGAGCCGCTCCTTCAGCTGGGAATGGAGCACCTGGCCATAGGTGAGGTCCAGCAGCCGGATCACGGGAGGCCGGGAGAGCAGGGAGGGCAGCTCCTCATCCGTCCGTTCATCCAGGGAGGGGATGGCGGTCTCGTCCAGGCTGGAGGGAAAGACCTGCCGGGCCACGGGGAGAGCGGTGAGGGAGAGCCCATAGACCAGACGGAAGAGGACCGGCTCCTCCCGGGCCAGGAGCCGCATGGCCTCCAGCCAGCACAGTCCGCCCAGTCCGCCATGGAACCGGTCTCCGGTGATCTCCCCCAGAAGGGAGAGCAGTTCCGGCTTATGCTCCAGGTTCCGGAAGCTCAGCTTGAAGCCGAAGCTCCGGGAAACCGCGTTGAGCAGCTCCAGCTCCTTCCGCAGGGATTCCGCCTCTTCCTCCAAAGGCGCGGCGGCCTCCAGTGGCATCTCCAGCCGGGGACAGACAGCCTGGAAGGATATGCCCCGGCGGCAGAGCTCGTTTGCAAGAAAATAGAGTCCCGCACCGCCGGTGGGGGTATCCGCCTCGTTCAGCAGGACCTCCAGGTCCGCTTCGGAACGCTGGGCATAGGAATAGTATATCTCGGACAGGAGGATGACGACCTGACCGTATTCCCGGCAGCAATCCTCCAGGGTGAGACGGTCAAAGACGATCTGTTTTCCCTCTACGGAGAAGGTGCGGCCCTGATACTGTTCCCGCAGCTCATCCGTCGGGGCGTCTCCCTGGCCCAGGAGAGGGGCGCAGTCCACACTCAGGCAGGTATAGCCTGCCGCCAGAGCGGCCTCGATCTCCTGAAAGCTCTGGAGCCGATCCGCGCAGGCGCCCCAGGGCCCGAGATAACCCTCCCGATAGACGGCGAAGGTGGCGGCGTCCAGGGCTTCCTCCCAGGTCCTGCCGCTGAGGTTCAGTTCCCGGGGGGACTGCTGCACCGGCAAGGGGACGGCGTCGGAGTCCCGGAAACCCTCCAGGATCCCCGGAGCGCAGAGATCCAGCCGATCTCCGATCCCCACCGTCTTCCGCAGGGCAAGCACCCGGGATGGGGCAGTCCAGGGAAATTCCCGGCGGAGCATCACCGCGGTCTTGTGATCCAAGGGGTGGGTGATGCCGCAATTCACAAACCATTCCTTGCCCTGATTGTCCCGCAGCATATAGGCCTTGCCGCAGCCATGGGGGCGGACAGACCCGGGATAAACGGAAAATTCACTCATGGTACGCCTCCGCAAATCATTCTGAGCATACTATACCCGCTTTTTCCGCCCGGGGCAAGGAAAAAGAGAGACTGCCGCATGCGCGGCAGTCCGGTCGGGTCGGCAGGAAAGCAGGTCAGCCCCTGCCTCCGTAGCAATGGAGACCGTAGTCCTCCACCACCTCGGTCATCCAGCGGTTGCGCTGGTTGAACAGCTCGTTGTCCGGATCTCCGAAGAGCCAGTGGTTGAAGACGAAGATGGCGTCCTTGGAATAGGTGTCGATGGCCTGGCGCACGGCGTCCTTGAAGGCCTCCTCCGTGCAGCTCTCGCTGATGAGTTCGCCAAGGATATCGAAGCACCCCTCCAGGATGATCCGGTTGCCGAATTTCTTCTGCACCGCCACCAGATCGTTGCTGGTCTGGGGAGGATCCCAGTACCGTACGCCGAAACCGACCCAGTCCTCCACAAACATGTCGCACTTGCCGCAGCAGTGCATGGCGATGGGCAGCCCCCGGTCGTTGCCGAATTTGGCGTCCCGCTCCTGGAAGGGCTTGATCAGGGTGCGATATTGATCCGGGGAAACGAAGGGCATGGCAAAGGCTGCGATGTCGTCCGTCAGCTGGATGATATCCGGCTTATAGTAGTCGATGCACTTCTCCGTGACGGATTCATAGAAGCTGCAGAGATAGTCGAACAGGGCGTAGACCTCCTCCGGCTCCTCCTGGATGGCGCACAGGCCCTCCACAAAGCCCATGAAGGCCATGAGGGTCTGGAAATAGCCCATGTGGATCCCGTAGGTCACGGCGGACTTGGTCCGATCCATGCCGAAATTGGCGGCCATCTCCATATCTTTTTTGGCCATCTGCTCCCAGTCCACGCCGGAGATATCCGGCGCCTTGATCACGTCCCGCCACTTGGTGATATCGTCCAGGATGAAGTTGCCCGGCTCGGGGAGGGAAGCAAAACCCGCCTCCCGGTTGGCCACGTAGGACACGCCCCAGATATCCTTGCCCTTCTCCCTGCTGCGGACGACGGAGGGACCGTAGCCCATGACCAGGGGATCCCGCTGGGAATAGGGGTTGCGGCCATAGGAATACTGCAGAAGGAAATCCGGTTCGATCCCCTCCAGCATATCCAGATACATCTGCCTCATGCTGCGCTTCGTCATGTTATCCTCTTTCCGGCCCGGAGAGAGGGCCTGATTTGTTTATTCTGCTGATATTGTAGCCCAAAGGCGGAGAGAAAGCAAGAGAAAAGGCCGCAAAGGAACAAAAAACCGGGAAGGCCGCAGCCTTCCCGGCAAGAAAAACGAACCTCAGCGTTTGCCCTCCGCCTTTTCCAGCTTGAGCTGGCGGCGGTGTTCCACCTCGGGGCTTTTGGGCTGGATATCTCCGCTTTTGGTGAGCACGATCTTGGTCATCATGGGGCCGGTGAGCTCATAGATCAGCACGCTGAAGAGGATGATGCTGCGGATCAGCTGACCCTGGGCGCCCAATGCGGTGGCCTGGAGACACATGCCCAGGGCGACTCCCGCCTGGGGAAAGAGGGCCACGCCCAGATATTTCTGGACCCGGGGGTCGCAGTGGACCGCGCCGGTGCTCAGCCGGGCGCCGAAGTATTTCCCCAGGCAGCGGGAAAGAATATACACGATGCCGATCCCCACGCAGGCCACGTCCCGGAACACGTCCAGCTGCAGAGCGGCGCCGCTGATGACGAAGAACAGGGTGTAGATGGGGGCGGTCCAGTGGTCCTCCCGTTCCATCAGATCCTCGGACAGGGGACAGGCATTGCAGAACACCGTGCCCAGCATCATGCATACCAGCAGGGGGGACATGCCCGCCGTGACGCCTCCCAGATGGACCTTCAGCTGGGAAAGACCCACGGAGAGCACCACGATGCCGGTCATGAGACAGAGTCGGTTTTTGTTGGAATTGAAAAAGCGCTCCAGGAAGGTGAGGAACCAGCCCAGCAGGGTGCCCAGGATCAGGCTGAATACGATCTCCAGAATGGGAGCCAGGAGCATGGAGCCCAGGGAGGCGGTGCCGCTCACCATGGCCATGGCGATGCCGAAATTCACGGCGAAGAGCACCAGGCCTACCGCGTCGTCCAGGGCCACCACCGGCAGGAGCATCTCCGTCACCACGCCCTTGGCCTTGTACTGGCGCACCACCATGAGGGTGGCAGCGGGAGCGGTGGCCGCGGCGATGGCGGAGAGGGTGAGGACCATGGGCACCGGGAGCTTTTCCCCCAGGAACAGATGGAGGATGAATAGAAACACGCAGACCAGGAGCGTGGTGAAAACCGCCTGGACGATACCCACCACCACAGCCTGCTTCCCGATCTTTTTCAGACTGCTGAGCCGGAACTCGCTGCCGATGGCGAAGGCGATGAAGCCCAGGGCAATATCCGAGAGGAACCGGAGTCCATCCACCTCTTCGGAGGTTGCGAAGCCCAGGCCGGGGATCCCCAGCCTGCCCAGCACATAGGGGCCTACCAGGACGCCGGCCACCAGGTAGGCGGTCACGTCAGGCAGCTTCAGACGGGTAAAAAGACGGGTGAGGAGCAGGCCGGCCAGCAACGCCACTCCCACGGATAAAACGGCGTTCATGTTGATCCTCTTTTCCGGCGGCTTCGGCCGCACTGATTCCCTATTATATGGGAAAAGTATCGGGAAAAGAAGGGAAAAGCCGCCGAAAAAACACGAAATTTGCCCATATCGGACCGGAAGATTCGTGGGTTTTGCCCAAGGAATGCGCAGTTGACGAGAGAGGACAAGCATTGACAAAAGAGCCGGTTTCGGTTAACATGTGAATAAATTGTAAACGCATCTGAGACCCGCCGAAGAGCGGGATTGGGATAGAAATGAGGGGGAGTCAGCCATGCGCCCGGACGGCATCAAGGTAAAAGAAGCGGATCCGATGTATTTCCTCATCCCGTATTTCCTCACCCGGAGATACGACGCCATGAATATGATCACGGTGGACGTGCCGGAGGAGCCCATGCGCCGTTATATGAACGAGAAGCGGCGGGAGGGCAGGCCCGTGAGCCATCTGGCCCTGGTGATCACCGCCTATCTGCGGGTGCTGGACGAATACCCCGCCCTGAACCGCTTCGTGGGGAACAAGACCATTTATGAGCACAAGGATAAAACCGTCTCCATGGTGGTGCTCCGGCCCAACGGGGAGGACGCCATGAGCAAGATCTATCTGGATGCTGGCGACGACGTTTTTTCCATCCAGGAAAAGATCACTTCCTATATCAGCGAGAACCGGAGCGTTGAGGAGCAGAACCTGCTGGATAAATGGATGGCCCGCATCGTGCGCATGAAGCTGCTGATGAGCATTTTCCTGGCCCTGGTCCGCTTCATGGACCGGCACGGTCTCCTGCCCATGGCCCTGGTGAAGGCCAGCCCCTTCCACGCCAGCCTGCTGATCTCCAATCTGGCCAGCATCCGCACCAACCATATTTATCACCATATCTACGATTTCGGCTCCACCAGCCTGGCCATCACCATGGGAAACATGCATGAGGTCCCCCGCCGCTCCAAGGACGGGATCGTGTTCGACCGGTGCCTCCCCCTGGGGATCGTGATGGACGAGCGCATCGCAACGGGCCATTATTTTGCCCTGGCCTTCAACCGCTTCCGCCAGTATCTGGCGAAGCCGGAGCAGCTGGAGGGACCGCCGAAGAAGGCAGAGGAAAAGACGGAAGCTGCTGCAGCGGCGGAATGAGCAATAGTAGGAATAGAACCAGAGCGGCTCCGGGCAGATCGCCCGGAGCCGATTTTTGAATGTTATTTGTTTTTTTGCGATTCCCCCGCGTCCACATCCAGGAAGCCTTCTCCCACCACTTCGTTGGCCTGGGCGCGGAAGACGAAGGCGGCGGGGTCGATCTCCTTCACCAGGGCTTTGACCCGGTGGCTCTGCCGGGGCTTCACCACCGTCATGAGCACCTGCTTCGCCTCATGGCCGTACATGCCCCGGCCGCTGAGGCTGGTGACGCCCCGGTCCAGGCCGTGGATGATGGCCTGGGAGATCCGCTCCGGATCACCGGAGGGGATGATGAAGAACACCTCCGCTTTGTTCATGCCGTGGATCAGCAGGTCGTTCACATAGGAGCAGACCCCCAGGCTGATGGCAGCGTACAGGCCCAGCTCGATATCCCCGGTGACCAGGATGGAGGCCAGGATCACCGCTCCGTCCACGATCATGAACATGGTGCCCAGGGAAATCTCCCGCCGGCAGGTGACCAGCAGCCGGGCCAGAAGGTCCGTGCCGCCGCTGGAGCTTTCCCCCTGGAGATAGAATACCGCCCCCAGGCCCACCAGCGCCCCGCCGCATACCGCAGCCAGAGCCGGATTCTCCGTTACCCGGTGCAGGAACAGGGCCGAACCGTCCACGAACAGGGAGTAACTGGCGGTGGTGATCAGAGTATTCAGCACGTATTTCCAGCCGTGGACGAACCAGGCCCAGATGAGCAGGGGGATCGTCAGGACCAGGACGAAGGCACCCACGGGAACGTAGAAGAAATGGTTCAGAACGATGGCGATGCCGAAGAAGCCCCCGGCTGCGATCTCGTTCTCCGTGAGAAACAGGTTCAGGGCCAGGGCGTTGCACAGGTTCCCCGCCAGGATATACAGGATGCGCCGGGTGAGGATGTGCCATTTTTCCTTTTCCATGCTTTTCGCCGCCTTTGCGCAGTTCTGCCGCCGTGCCGAAGCACGGCGGCAGGCCTATCTTAGCCGAGGGAGTCGGCCTTGTCAAGCCGAAAAAACTCCCCGCCCCCGAAGGGGCGGAGAGATGTTCGCGGTTGGATTCAGCAGCCGGAGCGCTGAGGGCTCAGGCTTTTACTGCTGGGACATGTAGCGGTCGTAGGCACCCTGGTAGATCTCCTGCACCCGCTCATAGCCGAAGCTGTTCAGGTCGTTGATGTAGGAATCCCACTCGCTCATGGGCTTGGTGCCGTCTACGAACTGGATGTAGTTCTCCTCATAGTAGGTGCTCAGGTCGCTCATGATCTGGGTGACTTCTTCGCGCTCTTCGTCGGTCTGCTTGATGGAAGAGGCCCACTCCCAGGCGCCGTCGTAGTAGCCGGTGGGAGTGAAGATGTCGAAAGCGGTCAGAGCGCGCTCGCCGCCGTCGTAGTAGTAGTTGCGCTTGTGGATCTGCAGGCAGAACTCAACGAGGCCGTTGCAGCCGTACAGGCACATGCACCAGGCCATGCCCATCTCATGGTTCATGCACCAGTCGGTGAGGCGCATTTCGCCATTCTCGTTGTACTCCCACAGGGTGCCCTCGGGACCCCAGGAGGTCCACCAGGAGCCCCATTCGCTCATCCACCAGTCCAGCCAGCTGGCAGCCAGCTCCACGTTGGGGCAGTTGCCGGTGACCACGGCGGAGCCATAGTGGAAGCCGCCGATCTTGTTGCCGTAGTGGATGACGTCGCCGTCCTTCTTGACCAGGCGCTTCGGGCATTCCCACTGGCAGTT
>JAFZVM010000150.1 GCA_017617795.1 Oscillospiraceae bacterium | reverse complement strand
TGTTGCCGGTGGAGCCGCACTTGGGGCAGGTCCACCCGGCGGCGGGAGCCGCTGCCGGCGCAGCCGGAGCTGCCGGTGCTGCGGGGGCGGCAGCAGCCTGCTGCTGGCCCATCTGGAACAGAGAGGCGGCGTTGACCCCGCCGGCATTCTGAGCCATGCCCATGCCCATGAACGCCATGGGCGCGCCGGCGGTGTTCTTCGCGGCATCCTGCATGGCCTGAGCCTGGGCGTTCACCAGGGTGGCGGCGGCCAGGTTGGGATCACGCAGGGCGGCGTTCCGCTGCAGCTCCTTGATCATCTGCTCGTCTTCCTCGGAGGCCTTCACGCTGTTGACGCCGAAGGAAGCGACCTCGATGCCGCGGAGCTCGCCCCACTTCTTGGAGAGAACTTCATTCAGCGCATCGGCCATCTCCAGGGTGTGGCCGGGCAGGGAGGAATACCGGATGCCCATATCGCTGATCTTGGCGAAAGCGGGCTGGAGGGCGGTGAGCAGCTCGCTCTTCAGCTGGCTGTCGATCCGTTCCCGGGTATATTCGTCAGACACGTTGCCGCAGACGTTGGTGTAGAACAGAACGGGGTTCGTGATCTTGTAGCTGTATTCGCCGAAGCAGCGGATGGCGATATCCACGTCCAGACCGATGTTCTTGTCCACGACGCGGAAGGGGACCGGGGAGGGGGTGCCGTACTTGTTGCCCACCAGTTCCTTGGTGTTCACGTAGTAGACCCGCTGATCCTTGGGGGCTTCGCCGCCGAAGGTGAAGCGCTTGCCGATCTCTTTCAGCACCGCGGGGATGCTCTGGCTCAGCTTGCCGTAGAAGATGGAAGGCTCGGTGGAAAGATCATAGACGAATTCACCGGGCTCCGCGCAGATATCAACGACCTTGCCCTGCTCCACGATGAGCATGCACTGTCCGTCGGCCACGGCGATGATGGAGCCGTTGGAGATGATGTTGTCACTGCCCTTCGTGTTGCTGGAACGGCTGGAGACCCGCTTCTTGCCCTTGGTCAGAAGGACGTTCTCCGGAAGAGCCTCACAATAAAAATACTCTTTCCACTGGTCCGCAAGAACGCCGCCTGCGGCGCCCAGCGCAGCTTGAATCAGACCCATGCTAACCTCTCCTTTATTTCAGTTTAGTTGTGTATGCTTTCCTATTGATTATTATAGACAGGTGAAAATGAAAATGCAATCCCCATTGTTTTGACCGATCGCGGACTTGCCCCTTTCCGCCGGGATCATTCTCCCAGGAGGATCTCCGCCGCCTCCATGGGGGAGGCTGCCGTGCCGAAAAACGAACGCCCGGCCGTATCCTCCGGACCGCGGAAGCCAAAGCCGTAGGTCACGGCCAGAAAGGGTACGCCGGCGGTTTCGGCGCCCTCCGCGTCAAATTCCGTGTCCCCTATGAGTACCGCCTGCTCCGGGGAGAGCCGGAGCTCCTCCAGACAGAGACGGATGCAGTCCGCCTTCTTCAGCCTGCCCTCGGGATCCGCGCCGCGGATGGGGGAGCACCAGCGATCCAGGCCGAAGTGGGCCAGAAGCCGCTTTGCCTGGGCCTCGACCTTGTTGGTGGCGACGGCCATGGATATGCCCCGGCGCTCCAGAGTCTGACAAAGCTCGGGTATGCCGTCGTAGGGCTTGGCCTTGAACATGGCTCCGGCTTTGTAGTGTTCCCGGAAAAGCCGGATGGCCTCCCAGGTGGCCGCCTCATCCATATTATAATGCCGGGGAAAGGAAAGGGTCAGGGGCGGGCCGATGAAGGTGAGCAGTTCTTCACGGGGCAGCAGGGGATATCCCAGGACTTCTGCAGCATAGCTCACGCATTCCACCACACCCTCGCTGGTGTCCACCAGCGTCCCGTCCAGGTCAAAAAGCACAGCGTTTACCATTTGGCGGCCAACCTCCCAAAAGCAGGATCCTTTCTGCATAGTACCACATCCGGGAACACGCTGCAAGGGAGCTCACAGGAATCGGAGCATGGGTGCAGATTTGCCCAAAAGCGGTCTGCGCAAGGATTTACAAATCGTTCAAAAATAGCTATTGACAAGCATGACCGACAGGTTTATATTTGCTTTAGCACTCAGGGAGCTAGAGTGCTAAGCACTCGGGAAGGACGAGCGCCAAAACGGCGCAGAGGCGGGAAGCATGGAACTGAGCGAACGGAAACGCAGGATCCTGAAGGCCATCGTGGAGCAGTACATCTCCACGGCGGAACCGGTGGGCAGCAAGGCCATCGCCGCCGACCCGGAGATGAATCTCAGCAGCGCCACCATCCGCAACGAGATGGCCGATCTGACCGCCATGGGCCTTCTGGAACAGCCTCATACCTCCGCGGGCCGCATTCCCTCGCCCCAGGGCTACCGGATCTATGTGAATGAGCTGATGAACGAGCATCGGCTGAGCCTGGAAGAGACCCAGGAGATCAACCGGGCCCTGAAGCAGAAAATGAGCCAGCTGGACAGCCTCCTGGCGGACGCGGGCAAGGTGGTTTCCGAGCTCACCAGCTATCCGGCCTATGCCCTGACCACCCAGGTGGGGCGGAGGACGGTACAGCGTTACGATCTCATCCAGGTGGATGGGGAGACCGTGATCGCCGTGCTTTTGCTGGAGGACGGCACCGCCTGCAACCGGGTGATGAAATTCCCCGGGGGCATTGAGAAGGATCTGGTCCAGCGGATGGGAACGGTGTTCAACGCAGGGTTTACGAACCTCACCGCCCAGGAGATCGACAGCGCCATGATCCGGGCTGCGGAACGCACCCTGGGAGACGAGATCGGCGCAGCGGCGGCCCTGGCCAGCTTCACCATCAGCACGCTGGAATCCGGCGGCTCGAAGAAGGTGCTGAGCGGCGTCTCCAATCTGCTGACCCTTCCGGAATACCAGGATGTGAACAAAGCGCACAAGCTCATGGATTTCCTGGCGGAGGGCAATGAACTGGAACAGATGGAAATGCCCCAGGGCCAGGAAGGCGTTCAGATCCTGATCGGACCGGAGAACGTTGCCGAGGAACTGAAGGACAGCGGCGTGGTACTTGCGACCTACCCCCTGGGGAACAATATGCAGGGCGTGATCGGCGTGGTGGGGCCCACCCGGATGGATTATGCGAAGGTGGCGGCTTACCTCTCCTATATCGCCGGAGGCATGCAGCAGATCTCACAGGGCACATCGCCTCCCCAGCTCCCGGAACTGCGCCCGATGGATGATCAGGATGAAAGTCGTTAGGAGACAGGGATATGGACGAACGGAAAGACGAAGAACTGCGTGAACCGGAAGCCGAAGCGGAAGATATCGCGGAAGAGCAGGCTGCGGCGGAGGAGGGATCCCCGGCGGAGACGGAAGCGGCTGGACCGGAGCACGGCAAGGAAAAGGGCTTCCGCGGCGCCAGGGCAGCCCGCCGGGAAGCGGAGCTGAAAAAGGAACTGGAGCAGCTGAAGGAGGAACGGGACGCCGCTCTCGGTGCGGAGAAGGATAAATATCTTCGCCTGGCGGCGGAGTATGATAACTACCGCAAGCGCAGTCAGAAGGAGCGGGAAACCGTCTATGCGGACGCCAAGGCGGACACCGTTCTGCAGCTCCTGCCGGTGTACGACAATCTGGAGCGTGCGCTGAAGGCGGAATGCAGCGACGGCGCCTTCTACAAGGGCGTGGAGATGATCATGGATCAGCTCATGGGCATCTTCGCCAAGCTGGGGGTGGAGGTCATCCAGACCGCAGGTCAGACCTTTGACCCGGCTCTGCATAACGCCGTGATCCATGTGGAGGATGAAAGCCTGGGCGAAAACGTCGTAGCGGAGGAATTCCAGAAGGGCTTCACCCTGAATGGCAAGGTCATTCGTTTTGCCATGGTCAAAGTGGCAAACTGACGATAGAGTGAATTAAAGGAGGATCATTACAATGGGAAAGATCATTGGTATAGATTTGGGCACGACCAACAGCTGCGTAGCGGTCATGGAAGGCGGAGAACCCGTCGTGATCGCCAACGCCGAGGGCAACCGGACCACCCCCTCCGTGGTGGCCTTCTCCAAGACCGGCGAGCGTATGGTAGGCCAGGTGGCAAAGCGCCAGGCCGTTACCAATCCGGATCGGACCATCAGCTCCATCAAACGGCAGATGGGCACGAACCACAAAGTCACCATCGATGACAAACAGTATACTCCCCCCGAGATCAGCGCCATGATCCTGTCCAAGCTGAAGGCGGACGCCGAGAGCTATTTGGGCGGCCCCGTGACCGAGGCGGTCATCACCGTTCCCGCGTATTTCAGCGACAGTCAGCGTCAGGCCACCAAGGACGCGGGCAAGATCGCGGGCCTGGAAGTGAAGCGGATCATCAACGAGCCCACTGCGGCGGCGCTGGCCTATGGGCTGGACAAGGAAAACGACCAGAAGATCATGGTCTACGACCTGGGCGGCGGTACCTTCGACGTCTCCGTGCTGGAGATCGGCGACGGGGTCATCGAGGTCCTGGCTACCGCGGGCGACACCCATCTGGGCGGCGACGACTTCGACGAATGCGTCATGCAGTATATGGTCAGCGAGTTCAAGCGGGAAAACGGCATCGATCTGAGCACGGACCGCGTTGCCATGCAGCGTCTGCGTGAGGCCGCCGAGAAGGCCAAGATCGAGCTCAGCGGCGTGACCAGCACCAACATCAACCTGCCCTATATCACGGCGGACGCCACCGGCCCCAAGCATCTGGATCTGACCCTCACCCGGGCGAAGTTCAATGAGCTCACCGCCCATCTGGTGAACCGGACCACGGGCCCCGTGAAGCAGGCTCTGTCCGACGCCGGCCTCACCCCGGATAAGCTGAACAAGGTCCTGCTGGTGGGCGGCTCCACCCGGATCCCCGCCGTGCAGGAAGAGGTCAAGAAGCTCACCGGCAAGGAGCCTTTCAAGGGCATCAACCCGGATGAGTGCGTGGCCGTGGGCGCCTGCATCCAGGGCGGCGTTCTGGGCGGCGATGTGGAAGGCATCCTGCTGCTGGACGTGACCCCCCTGAGCCTGGGCATCGAGACCCTGGGCGGCGTGTTCACCAAGCTCATCGAGCGGAACACCACCATCCCCACCAAGAAGAGCCAGGTGTTCTCCACCGCGGCGGATAACCAGACCAGCGTGGAGGTCAACGTGCTCCAGGGCGAGCGGGAGATGGCGGCTTACAACAAGTCTCTGGGCCGCTTCCATCTGGACGGCATCGCTCCGGCCCGCCGGGGCGTGCCTCAGATCGAGGTCAGCTTCGATATCGACGCCAACGGCATCGTGAACGTCTCCGCCAAGGACCTGGGCACCGGCCGCGAGCAGCACATCACCGTCACCAGCTCCTCCAACATGTCCAAGGAGGATATCGAGCGGGCGGTGAAGGAAGCCGAGCAGTATGCCGCCGAGGACGCCAAGCGCAAGGACGAGGTGGATACCCGCAACCAGGCGGATCAGATGGTCTACCAGTCCGAGCGGACCCTGGAGGAAGTGGGGGATAAGCTCAGCGAGGCGGACAAGAGCGAAGTGAAGTCCGCGGTGGAGAACGTCAAGAACGCTCTGAAGGGCACGGATACCGCGGCCATCAAGAGCGCCACCGAGGCACTGACCCAGGCCTTCTACAAGCTCTCCGAGAAGCTTTATCAGGCAAACGGCGCCAATCCCGGCGCAGCCGGCCCGGATGTGAGCGGCGGCGCCGCGGGCAGCGGCAATCCCGGCGGCCAGGGCTATCAGGATGCGGACTACGAGGTCGTGGACGACGACGATCAGAAATAACGCCCCATGGGCGATCGAGCGGGAGCATCGGCTCCCGCTTGATTGCATGACGCGCAGACACTGAGTTCGAGGTAAGGATTATGGCAGATAAACGGGATTATTATGAGGTCCTGGGTCTGAAAAAAGGCGCATCGGAGGACGAGATCAAAAAGGCCTACCGGCGCCTGGCCAAGGAAAACCACCCCGACCTGCATCCGGGGGATAAAGAAGCGGAAAACCGGTTCAAGGAGATCAATGAGGCCTATGAGATCCTGAACGATCCGGAGAAGCGCCAGAACTACGATCAGTTTGGCTTTGCCGGCGTGGATCCCAGCTATGCGGCTCAGCAGGGCGGCGGCTTCGGCGGCTTCGGAGGAGCAGGCTTCGGCGACTTTGACCTGGGGGATATTTTCGATTCCTTCTTCGGCGGCGGCGGCAGGACCAGGAGCAGCAATGCAACGGCTCCCCGGCGGGGAGAGAACCTCCGGGTCAGCCTGGAGCTCACCTTTGAAGAGGCGGCCTTCGGCTGTTCCAAGGAGATCCCCATCTCCCGCATAGAGGACTGCCCGGATTGCCAGGGCAGCGGCTGCGCCAGCGGCACCACGCCGGAGATCTGCAAGCGCTGCGGCGGCAGCGGCAGTATCCGTACCCAGAGCCGCACAGCCTTCGGCGTCATGTCCACCACCACCGCCTGTCCGGACTGCGTCGGCAGCGGCAGGATCATACACAGTCCCTGCCCCAAATGCAAGGGCAAGGGGAGCGTGCGGAAGAACACCCGCACCACCGTGGATATCCCTGCGGGCATCGACGATGGACAGACCCTGTCCGTACACGGTCAGGGGCACAAAGGCGCAAACGGCGGCCCGGCGGGAGATCTGCTGATCACCGTGAGCGTGACCCCCTCCAACCAGTTCTCCCGGGACGGCTTCTCCATCCTCTATGAGCTCCCTATCAATTTCGTTCAGGCGGCGCTGGGGGATACGGTGGAGGTGCCTACCCTGGACGGGAAGGTCAAGTACAACATACCGGAGGGGACCCAGAGCGGAACGGTATTCCGCCTGCGGGGAAAAGGCGTTCCGCATCTCCATGGCGGCGGCAGGGGAGACCAGTTCGTCACCGTAACGGTGGAGACGCCCAAGAACCTGACGGGTGAACAGAAGGATATCCTTCGTCAGTTCGGAGAGACCCTGGGAGAGGATTTCAAGGGCAAAAAGAAACGCCGCAGATTATAAACAGAACAAATGCAGACCGCGACAGATCCCGATGGACCTGCCGCGGTCTTTTCGTCAGAAGGTTACTTCAGGCCGTTCTCGTAGGCCTCGATCATCTTCTTCACCATCTGGCCGCCGATGCTGCCGGCCTGCTTGGCGGAGATGTCGCCGTTGTAGCCCTGCTTCAGGCTGACGCCGACTTCGCCGGCGGCTTCCATCTTGAAGCGGTCCATCGCCTCGCGGGCGTTGGGCACGACG
>JAFZVM010000001.1 GCA_017617795.1 Oscillospiraceae bacterium | reverse complement strand
GATGCGGACGAGGACTTTGTTCTTCTCACGAAGCTCATAGAACTGACTGTACTTCTCCAGCACGAAATGCTTATAATGCGGTTCCTTCAAATTGCAGGGATCTGTGCTGGCCAGCAGTTGAAACTGCCTTTGAAGCTTCCTCTGGAGCTTGGGTTCAAGCGTGAAAAGGAACTGCTCCAAAGGTGGTGTCTGACCGGGCAGCTGATACACTTTAATTGTTCGCATGCCGCCCCTCCTCACACCACATCCCTGCAATCTGATTTGAACTATGGACAAACTCTTTCAAATACAGGCTGGGCCAACACACATATGTTTTTTGCACAGTATCATCTCCTTGGCTGCAAAAATACCCGGCACCTCATTGGGCACCGAGTATCGGATTACTAGATAGGTTGATATGTTGTATCCCTCATTCATAGTGATTGAAAGCCTCACTGGCTGCGAACAATATACCCTGTGTGCAATCCGTCGATTTGTGCAAGGAGCATTCTCCGCCGCAGGCCTAATCGCCTGAAAAAGCTGAGTATCTCCAAAAAGTGCTTGACAAGCACAGCAAGTTGTGATGTTCTATATATGCTCCAAACAGAGCATGCATTGCAGAAGGAAGGGATCACGATGGATTCAACGGAAAAGGTATCTGTCAATATGAACATTGGAACGCTTTCTCAAATTGATCTGCTTGTAGATTTGGGTTATTATTCTAATCGTAGCGACTTTATCAATCAGGCGGTACGACAAGTTTTGGAAAAGAAGCGTTCAATCGTAGAAAGTGAGAATCAGCGCCATCGAGCCTATAACGAGGACTGGTTTACGGGCATCTATGTTTTTACAGAGGCACAACTCCGTCATGCACAGGAAAATGGTAAAAAGATAAAACTCAGAGGTTATGGCGTAGCTGTGATAGACAAAAGTCTAGATGAGCTGGCGCTGGATACCATAGAAGAGATTAGTGTCAAGGGAAAAGTGCTTTGTTCCGGGCGTGTTAAGGAGCATCTGGGATTGAAGTAAAAGGATAACCCAACAACGGAGTTTTCGTATTGGTAATCACTTTTCAGACAGGAGGTGGCATTTTGGAAGAAGTCGCAAAAAGACTGCGTTTCCTAAGGGAGAGCGCAAAGCTTTCACAGGGCAGGATGGCAGAGATCGTCGGAGTGGAACAATCGACTCTTAATCTTCACGAACTGGATCAGGCGTCCCCCTCACTTGAAACGCTGAGAAAATATGCTGATTACTTTGACGTATCGTTGGATTATATTTTCGGACGGACAGAGAATCCTCAGGGCAGACTTTACGAATGCAAGCCCAAGATCACACAGTCCATTCCGGAGATGGAAAAGTTCGTTGAAATGTGTTTTGACCCGAATTCGCCGACGAACGAAAGGCTGAAAGAAACTGTGCTGCGAATGATGAAGGAGACTTAATAATGAATGTCGTGATCTATGCCCGGTATTCCAGTCATAGCCAGACGGAACAGTCCATCGAGGGACAGCTTCAGACCTGCTATGAATACGCCAAAGGTAACGGACATAAGGTGATCGGCGAATATATAGACCGGGCGCAGAGCGGCACGACGGACAGTCGTGCAGAGTTCCAGCGTATGATTGCCGACAGCGACAGGCATGCCTTTGAGGCCGTCCTTGTTTATCAGTTGGACCGCTTTGCTCGTAACCGTTATGACAGCGCTATCAATAAGGCCAAGCTTAAAAAGAACGGGGTCCGGGTTATCTCTGCAAGAGAGAATATCAGTAACGATGCCAGCGGCATCCTGGTCGAGGGCGTTTTAGAGAGCATGGCAGAATACTACTCCGCAGAACTGTCGCAAAAGATCCGCAGAGGCATGAGCATCAATGCCGAAAAGTGTCTGTCCAACGGCAGCAATCCCGGCCTTGGATATTATGTGGACAAGGAAAGGCGATTTCATATTGACCCTGAAGGCGCAACTACGGTTCGGGAGGTTTTCGAGCTGTATGCAAGCGGCAAGACTGTCGCAGAGATTATTACGTATCTCAATGGCAAGCAGGTTAGGACTTCGCTGGGCAAAGAATTCAACAAAAACAGCCTGCACCGTCTCTTGCGGAACAAACGGTATATCGGGTATTATATCTACAAGGATACGGAAACGCCCGGTGGAATGCCCCGTATTATCGAAGATGAGCTGTTTGATCGGGTACAGCACATCCTAGACAAAAACAAGGCAGCTCCTGCAAGAAGTCGAGGCCGGGAAGAATACTTGCTTACGACAAAGCTGTTTTGCGGTTATTGCCGAGGTATGATGACCGGTTACGGTGGCAGGGGTAAATCCGGAAAAGCGTACCGCTATTATGCCTGTAAGAACGTGAAAGAAAAGCTGTGTTCGAAGAAGATAGTCAACAAACAGTGGATTGAAGACCGAGTCGTTTCCGAGTGCCGGAAACTGCTTACTGACAGCAATATTGAGAAGATATCCGCTGCGGTCGCCACAGCCTGTGAAGCAGACTACGACACTTCTGCGATCCGCCGCATCAAGGCCGCCATAAAGGAAACAGACGTTGCTATCGAAAACCTCTGGAAGGCCTTAGAGCTTGGTCAAGCTGCGGATATAATCACAGAGCGTATCGAAAAGCGGCAAAAGGATAAGAATGAGCTGCAAGCGAGTCTTGCCTTGGAAATGAGCAAGCATGTCACCTTCTCCGCCCCACAGATCCAAGCTTTTCTTAACGCTCTGAAACTTGGTAGTATTGATGAGGAAACGACGCGCCACGGTCTGATCAACATCTTTGTCAGTGCCATCTATCTTTACGATGACAGAATGACGCTGATTTTAAACGGTGGTAATAAACCGATCACCATTGATGATATACTGCTGGATGAAGTAGACGAGCATTTTGAAGAAACCGTATCCAACCACTCGATGTGTTCATCTATGGTTGCATCTGCTCCACCAAAGGGAAAGCTCCGCCCATTCGGGCGGGGCTTTTCATTTGGATCAAGGGGGGAGTCGGACGGGAGCGGGAGTGAATGACATGCCAGTGGCATGTCAGAGCCGTGACCCGGCCTGCCCCGCAGGGCAGGTCGACTCCCCCCGACTCCACCAGCAAAAAGCACTTGCTTCGGCAAGTGCTTTTTGCAACGATGTTTGCCCTGTCGGGCAAATGATGTCGCTTCGCTGATGATGTTGCCTGCGGCAATGATGTGTGCGTTCGGCACGTGAGGGCAAACCCGCCGGGACAAGAGCGGTTTTCTTGCTGCTGCTTTTTGACGTGTGGTATTATTATTTCAACAAATTGGGTCGCGGAAAGGAAACATATGATCATG
Organism: Oscillospiraceae bacterium; assembly: GCA_017617795.1. GTDB lineage: Bacteria > Bacillota > Clostridia > Oscillospirales > Oscillospiraceae > UBA1774. The sequence goes on along the minus strand of JAFZVM010000001.1, from coordinate 41,032 downwards.
CTGCAATATGACAACCTGATCAATGGATTTGTTGAACGATCAAAGGAGATCCTGCGGGACAACCTGGTCGGAGTATACTTGCACGGTTCTTCGGTCATGGGTTGCTTCAATCCTCAAAAGAGCGATATCGATCTTATCATCGTGGTCGATCAGCCTCTGTCCGATTCAACAAAAAGGAAGTACATGGACATGGTGGCAGCAGCCAATGCGATGGGTCCTGCGAAGGGGATCGAAATGAGCATCGTCCTGCGGGAGGTTTGCAAGCCCTTCGTTTATCCCACGCCCTATGAGCTTCATTTTTCGGCAGGGCATCTGGATTGGTACAGGGATGATCCCGATGATTATATCCGCAGGATGAACGGCACGGACAGAGACCTCGCGGCTCACTTTACGATCATAAACAAAAGGGGCAGGTGCCTTTACGGCGCGCCGATCGAAGACGTGTTCGCCGAAGTTCCGAGCAGCGATTATATGGATTCCATCTGGTTTGACGTTGAAGGCGCCGCAGAGGAAATCACGGAATACCCTCTGTATTTGACCCTGAACCTTGCAAGGGTGCTGGCTTATAAAGAAGGGGGGCTGGTGCTCTCAAAAAAGGAAGGCGGCGAATGGGCGCTCCAACACCTGCCTTCAGAGTACCGTCCACTGATAACGAACGCCTTGCGTGAGTATACCGAAAACGCGGAGAGCGTCTATGATGACGCCCTTGCCAAACGCTATGCCGAATATGCAATCAGGAAGCTGACACAGTAAAGTCAGTGCGGCAAATTCGCGTTCGCCGAGTCGGCGGACATTCCGTTTGTCCTTTCCTGCCTTGAAAACGGTACGTTTGTGCGTTCTCTCGCAAAAGGAAAATCCTGTCGCTGTCGCGGCAGGATTTTCCCTTGTATCCTTCTTTTTTCAATCTTAAGTCTTCAGCATTCATTTCATGGATGCGCAGTTTTTCGCTTTCTTTCGCCTTGCCCGTTCCGCCGCTTCGAAGGGAATGGTCACCAGGAACATATAGGGCAGGAGGATCACATAGCTGGGGATCAGATACAGGAACGGAACCGGGATCAGGCGGTGGAAGATCTCCAGCAGGAAATTTCCTTCCGTTTCCACGGAGTAGAAATAGTTGGCCTTTGGGTGCAGGCCGGTCCAGCGAAGGAGCAGATTGAGGAGGAATGCCGACAGGGCGACCAGCAGGATCGTGAGGAGGGCACCGGGAAAATCCCGGAACCTTGGCCGATAAAGGCCGAAGGCCGCCAGAGCCAGCCCCTCCACCAGGATCATAAAATGGGTCCCATAATATCCCAGCATCCGGGGAAGGAGCAGAGAATATCCGTCGAAGCCGTTCGCGGGCATGATCAGCGCCATCAGCGCGCCAAGGGGGGCGACGAAAAAGGCGAAGCTCATGACCGGCCGGTTCTTTTTCAGTATGGCAAACGGGATCAGAAGCATGTTGATGTTGCAGAGCTGCAGGGGCAGCTCGCCCCACCAGTTGAAACCGCCCATCTCCGCGGTCAGTACAGCGTAGCTGCCGTCCCGGGACATGAACGCCTTGTACAAAATAAAGCCCACCAGGGTAATGAAGCAGAGGGCCAGAAGCACCGCCGACTTTGCCTTCTCACTCTTCCCCCGCAGGATCAGGCTGAGAAGAACGAGCAGAAGGATGAATGCGCCGAATACCAGAAGATACAGCGCATTGAAAGGGTGAAAAATCCAGCCGTCCATCCCGACATCCCTCCCAACTGCTTTTTTATCCGACTGGATTTTACCACAGGATTTTGATTTGCGGAAGTCATTTTTCTATGTCAATTGTGTATGGTATTTTCATACGGGATATGCTATAATCCATGTTGAAATCTGACAGACAAGGAGATGCCGATATGCCGGATTATCTTATTGCCACCTCTTCCACCTCCGATCTCCCCCGCACCTGGCTGGATCAGCACAGCATTCCCTTTATCCCCTACAGCTTCACCGTGAACGATGAATTGCAGGAGGACGATTGTCGGGAGGAGAGTCGGACGGCCATGTATGCCAAAATGCGTGACGGCGCGCTGCCGAAGACCTCCATGATCAACGAATTCACCTATTCCGAGTTCTTCAGGAAGCTGCTGGATACCGGGAAAAACGTGATCTTCCTGGATATGTCCCGGGAGATGTCCGCTTCCTACCAGAACAGCATGAGCGCCGCTGAGGCGGTCCGTCCCCTGTACCCGGACCAGGAGCTGTATATCATGGATACCCGCTGCATCTCCGGCGGTCTCGGCACCCTGGTGGTCAACATGGTCCGGCGCATGGAAGACGGGGCAAGCTACCGGGACGTCATCGCCTGGGGCGAGGAAAACAAGCTGCGGATCGCACACCGCTTCACCGTGGACGATATGAAATACCTGAAGATGGGCGGCCGGGTCTCCAACGCCTCCGCCCTGGTGGGCTCTCTCCTGGGCATCAAGCCCGTCCTGTACGTACCTGACCGGGGCACCCTGGACGTGGTGAAAAAGGCGCGGGGCCGCAAGGCGGCGCTGAAATCCATCCGGGACGGGATCCTCAACGATTTTTCCAAATCGGATCCCGCGGGAACGGAGGTCCATATCCTCCACGCGGACTGCCTGGCAGACGCCGAATATATCCGGGATGAGATCAAAAGCGCCTATCCCCAGGTGGGCGAGATCACCATCACCCAACTGGGCGTCGTCATCGGCGCCCACTGCGGCCCCGGTCTGCTGACGGTATTCTACCTCTGCAGCGGCCGCAATCCGGATTGAGCCATGACCGTCACGGTACTGACGGAGAATCGGGCCTGCGGTCCGGCGGACTGCGCCCACGGGCTCAGTCTGCATGCGGTGACCGGATCCCGGAATATCCTTTTCGATTTCGGACCGGACGGAGATCTGCTGCTGCGTAACGCCCGGACCCTTGGGATCGACCTCGCCCGGGTCGACCTGGCGATCCTGTCCCATGGGCACGACGACCATTCCGGCGGGCTGGAAGCCTTTCTCCAAAATAACGATCATGCGCCCGTGTATCTCCACAGGCTGGCCTTCGAACCGCATTTTTCCCAGCGGCAGGAGGGGCTGAAGCGCATCTCCCCCGATCCGGAGCTGTTGGAGCGGTACGGAACACGCCTGCATCTCACGGACGGTGTCTTTTCCCCCGACGAGGGTCTGACGCTGTTTTCGGACCCGGGGGACAGCGACCTCTCCCCCGGCTCCAACGGCACTTTGTATGAACAGGCAGGGGATTCCCTGATCCCCGACCGCTTTCTCCATGAGCAGGACCTGCTGATCCGGGAGGGGGAAAAGCTCTTTCTCTTCGGCGGCTGCGCCCACCGGGGCATCGTGAATATCCTGCGCCGGGGTGAGGCGCTGGCCGGAAGAGCGCCGGACGCGGTGTTCTCCGGGTTCCATCTGACAAATCCCGGGCTGAAGCGGGATGAGCCGGAGGACCTGGTCCGCCGCGTGGGCGAAGCGCTGGAGGGCTTCCCCTCCCGGTATTTCACGGGCCACTGCACCGGCGAAGGGCCTTACCGGATCCTGAAGGAGATCCTGGGCGGCCGGCTGGAGTATCTGGGCTGCGGCCTGCGCTTCACCCTTTGAGCCTTATTCCGGGAGAATCCGGTTCGCCGGTTGATTCTCCCGGGCTCTTGGTGTATACTGTACACACTCAATCTTTAAGGAGGTTCTGAACATGAGCAATCTGGAAAAAGTGGACGCCTTTCTGAAGGACGCCGGCACCTTCTTCTACACCACTACGGATGGAGATAAGCCCCGGGTCCGCCCCTTCGGCTTCTACATGCTGTTCAAGGACAAGCTGTACTTCGGCATGGGCAAGCAGAAGCAGTCCTTCGCTCAGACCGTGGCCAACCCCAATATCGAGGTCTGCGCCATGAACGCGAAGCGCCAGTGGATCCGCATCCGCGGCACCGCCGTGGTGGACGACAGCGCCGAGGCCCTGGAGGCCGCCTTCGCGAAGGGCCCCTTCCTGAAGACCCTGTACAACGAGCAGACCGGCAACAAGCTGGGCATCGTGGCCGTGGAAAACGGCTATGCGGAGATCGCCGACATGGGCGGCGGCTTCGAGAGCTTCAATTTCTGAGAGTTCCGCACAACGGAACAGGCGTCTGCCGAAGCAGGCGCCTGTTTTTTGTTTGATTCCATTTATCTGTGATCGTGCGGGTCCGATCCGAAATGAGTATCCGGCCGGTAAAATTCAAAGATCACCGCGTCCCGTCCAGCCTCGTTCGCCGGATCATGGCTGGTCCACCCCACCCGCATCGCTCCGAGCTTTTCCGCCAGCCTTACGGTGAACGGTCTGGGTCCGATCTTGTAGGCGATAAACTGGGGACGCGAAAGGAAATTCAGCAGAGTATACCCCAGGAAATAGCGGGCAGGCAGAGGCTGGTTTTTATACAGCTCCGGCGGCTGGGCAAGCTGCCCCCGGAGGAGCTCCGGGGCGTGGAACCGGAACCAAGCGACGATCCGGGGATCGAAGCTCTCGATGCAGACTTCCCCCCGATACTCCCGGAGCAGCGCCAGGGTCTTTCGGCACAGCTCCCGGTTCCGTTTTCCGCTCTTCAGTTCCACGATCAGCGGAGTCCTTCCGTTTACCAGCTCCAGCATCCGGGAAAACAGGGGGATCCGTTCATCCGTTCCGCAGAGGGACAGGGCATGGAGCTCCGGCCAGGTCAGTTCGTCCACCCGCTCTTCCCTGCCGCAGACCCGCAGCAGATCGTCGTCATGGAACACCACAACCTGCCCGTCCCGGCTGAGCTGCACGTCCAGCTCCATCCCGTAACCCGCGTCCGCAGCCCGTCCAAAGGCTGCCAGGGAGTTTTCCGGGATCTGCTTATCCGGCGTATGCAGGCCTCTATGCGCGAAATTGCGCCCCCGGAACGGGTCGTTCTTTTTCCCGCCCCGGCCCGGCGCAAGGAGCCATATCGGCAGCGCAAGGAGACCGAGAGCGACAAAGCCGCTTTTTTTCATGGTTCCGTCCTTTCTCCGTCAATCCCCGTCCAGGGCTTCCAGGCCGTGGGCGTTCTCCACCTTTCTGGCCTTGATGTTCTTCACCCGAGCGGTGAACAGGATCAGGCTCAGCACGCAGATGATCAGGGCGTATACGGGCAGCGTGCGCCAGGCCAGCGTCATGCGGAAGACCAGTCCCAGCAGGACCGGGGTGATGGTCTGGGCGGACATGCTGGCAGCGTAATAGTACCCGGTGAACCGGCCGATCTTTTTGCCGGTGCAGAGCTCCACCACCATGGGGAAGGAGCAGTTATGGACCAGCGCCATGCCGAAGCCCCGCAGGACGCCGAAGAGATAGAGGAGAGGCGGGAAGGCATGGAGTCCGTTCGCCAGTTCCCTTCCGCTGGGCCGGATCAGGCACATGACCAGAAGCCCCAGCACGGTGATGCCCAGGCCGCAGGAAATGGTCCATTTCCTCCCGATCCGGTCCGCGATGGAACCGGCAATGGCAAAGCCTGCCACGCTGCCCACGCCGCCGATGATGGTCAGGACCATGGTGGCGCTGGAGGCGGAGTTGAGATAATAGATGACGTAGTTGCCGATGTAGGTCCCCAGGGCGTTATCCGCCATGAACCAGAGGAATTCCGCTCCCAGGATCGCCAGAAGCATCTGCTTGTTTGCCCGGCTCATAGGCCCTTCGTCCTCCACCGGGTCGGCGGTGGCGGCAAGCCGCTCGCCCAGTTCCAGCTCCTCCTTCAGTTCCTCCGCCAGCCGGTTCTCCTTGATGGTGGCGAAGAGGATGAGGGCGGAGACGACCATCAGGACGGAAGCCACGATGAAGGGGATCTCAATGATCCAGGCCTTTCTGGCTTCGTCCGCCGCATTGATGTAATCCGAGAGTTTCAGGAAGATGCCCAGCACCGTGGCAAAGGCTCCGCCCAGGTATCCCATGATATTGATGAGGCCGTTGGCCTTGGCCCGCAGGGGCTTGGGGGTGATATCCGGCATCAGGGCGACGGCGGGATTCCGGTACATCATCATGAACAGCAGCACCACGGCCATCATGATCACCATGCCCGCCACGTTGTTCCGGTGGAAGAACACCGGGATAAAGGGGAAGGCCACGGCGGAGACCAGCGTTCCCGTCAGAATAAAGGGCATCCGCTTGCCGATGGGCGTCCGGGTCCGGTCCGAAAGGCTGCCGAAGATGGGCAGGAGGATCAGAGCGGCCAGATTATCGCAGGCCATGATGATGCCGACGATCCACTGCACGTTCAGGATCTTGTCCGGGTCTCCGCTCTTCAGCTCCGCGGAGGACAGGCCGTACATCCTTCTGGCAAAGATATCCGTGAGAAAGGTGGGGCACCAGGAATCGTATACCTGCCAAAGAAGCAGGATCCCGAAGAAGGCAAAGCCGATGAGCATGGTGCGTTTGACGTTCAGCTTCAATCCTCCGGCCGTTTTTGCGGTACCGGGCATAAAGCATCCTCCTCATCCGTGTTGATCAGATACGCCTTTTTCTTGAGGGTATCACAAATCCCCACCGGGGGCAAGTCCGGGTTCGGGGGCCGAAGATCCCTCTCTTCCGACTTTTGTTTTTTTCTTTCCTTTCCGGTTGACAAATTCCGCTCTTCTATGCTAGTATACCGGCGATAGATTTAAGCCGGTACTGTGATGCCGATAAGATATCGTCCTTCGGGAAAAGTGTGTGGTTCGGTACCTTGCCGGTGTCCCCGGCGAGGTGTTTTTTTGTGTCTGAACGCGGCTGACCGCGCAAAGATAAATATTAACGCGGAGGGAAAAGCATGAATCTGATCTACAACATCAAAGACAAGCCCAAATTCAGCGAAATCATCCTCTTTGCCCTGCAGCAGCTCCTGGCCATCATGGCCGCCACCATTGCGGTCCCCAGCGTCATCAACCAGGCCTGCGGCACCGCTCTCACCGCTTCCGCCGCTCTCTTCGGCGCGGGCTGCGGCACCTTCATCTACCTGCTGTTCACCAAGTCCTCCAGCCCCGTGTTCCTGGGCAGCTCCTTCGCGTTCATCGGCTCCATGATCTCCGCCTTCGCCGGCGCCGCCTCCATGGCCATCGGCTACTGGGGCCTGATCATCGGCGCCGCCATGGCCGGTATCGTGTACGTGATCCTGGCCATCGTCATCAAGTTCTGCGGCGTCAAGTGGATCGACAAGCTCATGCCTCCCGTCATCATCGGACCCACCGTGGCCATCATCGGTCTGAGCCTTTCCGCCAACGCGGTCAGCCAGATCCTCCCCACCGAGACCTCTTACGTTTCCCTGATCTGCGGTCTCTTCACCCTGGCCGTGACCATGCTGGCCGCCACCTACGGCAAGCGCGGCCTCAAGCTCATCCCCTTCATCGTCGGCATCCTCGCCGGCTACATCCTGGCTTCCATCTTCGCCATCATCGGCAACAGCGCGGACATCCCCGAGCTGGTGGTCATCGACTACAGCGCCTTCAAGGGCTGCGGCGTTTTCGCCCTGCCGGATTTCACCTTCCTCCTGGGCGGCGACCTTTCCCAGATGAACGGCGCTTATTTCCTGACCCTCTTCAGCGCCTATGTGCCCGTGGCCTTCGTGGTCTTCGCGGAGCACCTGGCCGACCATAAGAACCTCTCCACCATCGTGGGCGTGGATCTGCTGGAGGAGCCCGGCCTCACCCGCACCCTGCTGGGCGACGGCATCGGCTCCATGGTGGGCGCCTTCTTCGGCGGCTGCGCCAACACCACCTACGGCGAGTCCATCGCCTGCGTGGCCATCACCCGGAACGCCTCCACCGTTTCCATCTGGGGCGCCGCCGTGGCCTGCATCATCTTCTCTCTGATCGCCCCCCTGGTGGCCTTCCTGGAGACCATCCCCGCCTGCGTCATGGGCGGCGTGTGCATCGCCCTGTATGGTTTCATTGCCGTGTCCGGCTTCAAGATGCTCCAGAAGGTGGACCTGAACCAGAACCGGAACCTCTTCGTCGCCTCCATCATCTTCATCACCGGCGTGGGCGGCATGGTGGTCACCTTCGGCGCGGTGCAGATCCGCACCGTGGCCTGCGCCCTGATCCTGGGCATCCTCACCAACCTGATGCTCTCCAAGGAGAAGGTCGAGCAGTGAGTTTCGTCCCCGCAAAAACAGTTCCCGCCGGGAGCCAGTCGGCTCCCGGCGGTTTTTCTGTCCGCATTATTTCATCAGCTGTTTCCCGTCGTGGTAGGCATGACCCACCACCGGTCCCACCAGGCGGTAGGCATGGGAGGCGGGGTCAAAAATGATGAGCCCCATCTTCTCCACGTCCACCTTTCCGTTCGTCAGGATCCGCTCGTCCGCATACTGGCCCACGATCTCCCCGATCATACGTCCGCTCTCCGGATCCCAGCTCTTCAAGGTGCACTCCAGGGTCAGGGGATATTCCTCGATGATGGGGGCGTTCACCTTTTCGCTGGGGTGGGTATGGCAGCCCGCCTTCTCGATCTTATTTACCCGATGGCCGGTCTCCATGCCGAAATAGTCCGAGATCAGGGCGGTGTCCTTCGTACCAAATGCCACGGTGAAGGCCCCGGTCTTCAGAATATTCTCCGTGGTTTTGTGCTCCCCCAGGATCAGGGTGATCTCCGTCCAGTCGGACTGCACGCCCCAGGCGGCGTTCATGGCGTTGGGTACGCCGTTACCGTCATAGCTGCCGATGATGAACACGCCCTCCGGCAGGATCACAGCATTCTTTGCGGATATCTCCATGGCTGTCCCTCCTCATATCTGTTGGGAACAGCATACACGCTTTTCTCCTGCGGCGCAAGGGCTGCCGGCCAGTGTGACCGTAAACCCTTCCTGTTCGGAAAGACGCTCCAGTAATCCTCCGATCCGGTTCGCCGTCTGCAGAAACGCGATTCGATAATTCCCAAATGAAACGACTGCGCATATTTCGTTCATTTCATTCTGCAGTCAATACTCCGTCCTTCATGCGCAGGATCAGATCCGCCGCCTCCGCCACCTCCGGGTCATGGGTGACCACGATGACGCAGCGGCCTTCCTCATGGGCTAAGCGCCGGAGGATGTCCATTACTATCCTCGTATTCTCTCCGTCCAGATTGCCCGTGGGTTCGTCAGCCAGGAGGACGGGTGCGCCGCTGCACAGGCTCCGGGCGATGGCCACACGCTGCTGCTCCCCGCCGGAGAGGGCGGAGGGAAAACGCTTGTGCTTGCTCTCCTCGATGCCCACCTTCACCAGGGCCTCCGCTGCCCGCTGCCGGGCGTCCGCTTCCGGGATGCCCTGCATCTCCATGGGGAGGCTGACGTTTTCCCGCACCGTAAGCAGGGGCAGGAGGCAAAAGGCCTGAAAGATGATGCTGACCCCCTCTCGGCGGTATTTATCCAGGTCCAGGTTTTTCAGATTTTCCTCCTGCAGGATCACGTCTCCCTCCTGGGGAATGTCCAAACCGGCCAGCATGCTCAGCAGGGTGCTCTTCCCGCTGCCGCTGGGGCCGACGACGGCGTAGATCTTCCCGGTCTCGAAATTGCAGGATGCGGACTTCACCACGGGGGTCGTGCCGCCGGGGTAGGTATAGGATACGTTATCAAGCGTAAGTGCGTTCATTGTGTTGCCTCCTTTTATCGTGATTATTCCTTTGCCTGGAGCAGGGAAAGCAGGTCCTTCCCGGTGCTGACCCAGGCGAATACGATACTGCCGATGAGACAGGCGGCCAGGTGGAGTCCGGGGTAGGTCAGCTCCCACCCGGCCCCCAGGAAAAAGGCTGCCGCCACCCCCAGGATAAGGCCCAGGATACAGAGCAAAACCTGTTCCCCTGTCAGCATTGCGCAGACTTTTCTTCGGCTCATGCCCAGGACCCGGAGAATGGCGGTTTCCCGGCTGTTCTGGAGCACCATGAGGCCGGGGAGGACGGCGCCCAGGAGCAGGGCCACCCCCAGGGCGATGGGATACAGGGTGCTGAGGAGGTTTGCCATTTTACGGATGCGGTCCGCCTCCGCCGTATCCAGGTACAGGGAGGGGTTGCCCTTCTCCCTGGAGGTCTCCTCCATAAAGTACTCCCGGAAGGGTTGGACATCCCGATAATCTCGAAGTGTGTATATTGCGGTCTCCACCTTTAAGCCGGGAAACATGGTGCTGTATTGGTCCATGCCGTGTATGGGCAGCCAGAGGCGGCTGCTCACGTTTGTCTCCGATACCAAGCCCACCACCGTAGTCGGGGAGACGTTCCTTTTCCACAGAGCGATAATCTCATCAGCGGTCATTTCCGGGTGGTTCATATAGGTCTTGCTGCCGTAACCGGCTTCCGCGATATGGATGCGGTCGCCAAGCACCAGTTCAGAATGTTCCGCCAGTTCTCTGGGCATCAGACAGACCATTTTCGTCGTCTTTTGGAAGCTCTCCCCATCCCAGCCATCAAGCCACTCCACATTGGCATCGGTGGTTTTGGTATAGTCTGACGTGTAATAGAGAACGAAACTGGCCTCATCCGGTCTATCCGCTTTTTCCGTCAGATACAAGCAATCCTGCCAGGACTCCTCCAGGTAGTAGTCCTTCACCTCCTCGGCTGCTGCCAGCTTCTCCGCACGGTAGACGGTAAGGCCGCCCAGGACGGAGCCCTGGATGAGGACGCTGCGGGAGAGTGCCTCATAGTGCTGCCGGAGGCTGTCCAGCCGCCCCACCGCCGCCGTGAGAAGGAGGGCCAGAAGAATGGCCAGGACGGTCTTGCCCCCGCCCCGGAGCATGTGCCGGAGCGTATAGCGTATGGAGGTACTCATTTCTGCCTCCTTTTGGACTGCAGCAGAGCCAGAGGCGAGGTGTTCCCCATGCGGTTCACCATCACCAGGGCCGCCAGCATGGGCAGGAGGATCAGGACGGGCACGCCCACCAGGGCCATGGCTTTCACCTGTTCCCCGCCCCGGCTGTACCACAGCAGGGCTGCCGCTGCCCCGGGGATGACCGCCGCCAGGGTGAGGCACAGGAGAGGGATGGTGAGGCTCTTCCCGCTGCCGCCCTTCTCCATGCCCAGGGCCCGGAGGATGGCGTAGTCCCGGCTCCGGCGGCTGATGAAGAGGTATACCGTCAGGGCAATGACCAGCAGGGTCGCCGCGCCAAAGGCCAGGAGCTTATACCAGGCTGCCTGGACCACCAGCCGCAGCTCCTCCTCCATCTGGGGCCATCCCCGGTCGTTCCAGTAGGTGATCCAGCCCTCCGCCTCCAATCGGGGAAGCTCGTTCTCCACAAAGGCATTCATGGCGTCAGCGTCGATGAGCAGGGTCACGTCTCCGGGGGTATGCTCGCCCCGCTTCGCCCCCTCCGGCAGGAAGGAACCGGGGACAAAGACCGTGGAATCGGAATAGGCCCAGATGTAGTCCTCCGTGAGGTACTTTCCCTGGTTCACGTCCCGCCAGGTGCCGATAACGGTAAATTCCTGCTCCGTCCAGTTCTTTGCGTAGCGGCCCCGGGTGGAAGCCACGGCCCCCAGACTCACATGCTGCTCCACAGGGTAATCCCCCAGCTTCAGGCGCAGGGTATCCCCCAAGCTGAGACCGTTGGCGTAGGCAAAGTCTTCATTCACCACACACACCGCCTTCCCTGCGTCCTCCGGCTCCAGGAAACGCCCCTGCACCGGGACAAGCCGCAGATCCGCCGCCCGGCGGATGACGGACATATCATTTGCGTACACCACATCCAGGGTATGCCAGTCATCGGAGGTGATTTTTATGAGCTCCCGAAGGGGGGCAAAGTCCTCTCCTTCCAGATAGTTATCAGGCAGATCCGTGACATCGGTATAATAGGGCCACCAGTTCAGTAGGGTATCGTCTCCGAAGCACAATCTTGGTATGACGGCATCGTGACTGCTTCTGTCTACCCGTACCACAAAGACATACCGTCTTCCTTCCTCCAGGCCGGCTGTGTCCTCCGCGTACAGACGGTTACGATAGAATACAGCGTTAGAATAAATCCATAGGGATGCCTGTTCCCTGAAAATCTCTGGTACCGCAATGACGAAAAGTTGATTGCCTCCTCCCTTGTCCAGGGGCAGACACGCTTCATCACCGCCAAGCACACGGATATCTTCGAGAGTCAGAACACAACTGGCTTCGGCATCGCAGCCTTTGGCTAGACGTGGAGCTACCCAATCCAATTCCCTGTCGGTCGCTTGAACACGCTCCGATACCGTGGCCTCCAACACCAACCGATCCTTATATGGGATGACAACAACATCCCCTACGTTGTCCGGCCGGATATATTCAGATACACCTGCGGCCATGGTGCGAACCTCAACCTGCGCCACTCCGGGGTAGGCAGCCAGGGTCTCCAGCTCAGCATCGGTGATCTTCGCCGCATGGTATTGCGCAGAGTCGTACTGCTCCATGCCCGTACCCGGGCCGGTGGGATCGTACATGAGGAAGAGGTTTGTACCTGCCTTCATCCCCGGGGCGTTGGGATCCAGACCCGGGGCGTGCTCCAGGGAAAGGGCACCCTTCATCCGGTCCTTGGCTTCCTCCAGTCCCTTCCGGGTGGAGAGGTAATCCGTGAGGCTCAGGGTGAACTGGAAGGCCGCCGCCAGGAGCAGCACCCAGGTCACGATAGTCCGCACCGGGCTGCGGAGCAGGGTCTTGATCCAAAGAGAAGATTTCACGCTGCATTCGCTTCCTTTCTCATCAGATTATTGACATTTTTCTCGGTTTTCGGGGAAAAATGGGCGCAGTTCACCGCGGATGCAGCGGGTATTCTGCAGCTGCATCCTTATTCAGCCTCCCCTGAAAGGGGAGGGGGACCGCTGGCCGTCTCATGGAAGGTCAGCGGTGGAGAGGTTCTGTGGCTGAGTTTACCTCTCAGTCAGCCGCCTTGCGGAGACGGCGGCTGACAGCTTCCCTTTCAGGGGAGCCAGACCGCTGCCGCAAGACGGAGAAAATTACCCCGGCGTTCTGCACAGTACCGCGTTCACCGCGCCGGAGTAGGTCTCCCAGGCTTCGGTGCGCTCCCGGAGCTTTTCTCCGCCCTTCCGGGTGAGGCGGTAGTACCGCCTCACCCGGCCTTCCTTCTTTTCCTCGTAGGCGGAGACGGAGCCTTCCTTTTCCAGCCGGTGGAGCAGAGGGTACAGGGTCCCCTCCTTCAACCGGAAAACCTCGTTGGAGCGGCTGGCCAGCTCCGTCACCATTTCATATCCGTACATATCCCGTTCCGCCAGCAGGTGGAGGATCAGCAGATCCATCCCGCCGGGTTCCTGTTCACGCGCCATTTTCCTCGCTCCTTTCCGTATTTTCTTCTTCGATCATGTTGAACTGCAGTCGACTCACTTCGTTCCCGTCCGCGTCATAGAATACCGCTTCCGCCTCGGCCTCCGCTCCCTGGCTGCTCCAGCCGCTGCACAGGGCGTTAAACAGCTCCTGCGTGGCGTCGTTTCCGCCGAAGCGCTCCATGCGGAAGGACAGATAATAGGGATTCGTGCGCTCGGCTTTCGCCGTCCACTTGCGGGTATAGTCCCCCAACTGGCTCTGGATCGTCAGGCTGCCCCGGGTAACCTGCGGGTCCGGATTTTTCACCAGCACATAGAACCGGTGAGCGGTGACGATTTTGTTTTCCCGATTTGCGTTCAGATCCACAAACATCCCGGTGCAGCAGCCCCAGTCGAAGTCCGGCTGCGCCTGCCAGAGGGGAAAACCGTCCTGATAGCGATGCTTCCACTGCTTTTTGTTGTTGTCATCCTCGGGAAGGAAGTAGTATACCGCCAGTTCCCCATCCCGCCAGGTGACCACGTTGGCCGCGTTGAAGCGGGCTTCATACACCTCCACCAGCTCCCCCGGGGAAAGGAGCATCTTCCGCTCCATGCGCCGGAGCACATCCTCCGGAGATCCGTGTGGGATCCCCCTGCCCAGACGCATGAACCAAATGAGGATCATCAGCAGGAGAACGCAGACCAGGGAGCCAACGGGACGGGAGAAACGCCAGAAATGCCGCCTCATTCGCTCCCCTCCTTCAGCCGCACCGTAAGCCAGGCAGGGCCCTCCGGCCCCGGCAGGGTGAGCACAGCCCAATCCGCTCCGGGCTCCAGGTCCTGCACGCCCAGCAGAATACGCGTGTTGAACACCAGTTCCTTCTGAGACAGCGGTTTCACGGAGTACACCCTTCCCCGGCTGTCCTGCAGTTCCTGATTCCACAGGGCGGAATAATACGGCCCTCCCAGCAGGGGATCCGGGGTGGTAGCCTTCAGTTCCAGCAGAAGCCAGGTCTGCCCGCTCTCGTCCGCAGCATAAGCGGCCCTGCACAGGCGGAAGGTATAGTCTCCGCTGTGAGCCTGACCGTTCTGGGACATCCAATGATCCGGGGTCATTCCGGCCTGAGCCGACAGCGGAACAAGGTACTGCCCCAGCTTGAGGAAACCGCCTATGTGGAAGAGCACACCCCAGACAGCCATGGCAAACAGCAGAAGGCGCAGGATGAGATAGGTATACCCCCAGAAGGGGCGGTGGATCGCCGCCAGATCCCGGCGGACCTCCACCGGGTCCCCCATGACGGCGCAGGCCTTTTCGTCCGCCTCCCGCTCCGTGCAGCCATCCTTCAGAAAGTCCCGGTTCCGCTGCATGACGTGGGCGTACAGCTCCTTCTCCACCCTTCGCCGGTCCGGCGGGTACTTGATGCCCCCCACCGCCTCCCGCAGCCAGGCCATGCTCAGGTTGGTGTTCATCCTCTCACCTCCTATACCTTGTATTTCTATGCTTACTATACTTTGTTAAACGAGGCTTGTCAAGGGGTAATTTCTGTGTTATATTCCCCCGAAAGGAGGCGGAGCCATGGAAAAACTGCAGATCGTGCCCGCCCGGGAGGAGTCTCTTCTGCGGCAGGCGGCGGAAGTCCATGCCGCCGCCTGGCAGGATTCCCACCGCTCCTTCTGCCCGCCGGACTTCGTGGCGGCCCATACGCCGGAGCGGCAATACGGCTATCTCCGGGAGAAGGCGGAGGCGGGCAGCCGGATCTTTCTGCTGCTCCGGGCGGAGACGCCCGTCGGCATGGTCACGGTTACGGACGGCGTCATTGCGGACCTGTATATCCTGCCGGAGGCGCAGAACCGGGGATACGGTACGTATCTTCTCCGGTATGCCATCGAAGGATGCGAAGGCTCCCCCACCCTCTGGATCCTGGAAAACAACACCGGGGCGGAGCGGCTGTACCGGCGGGAAGGGTTCCTCCCCACCGGGCGCGTCATCCGGCACCCCGGCGGATTGGATGAGATCGAATTTTATCTGCCAAAGCAAAGCGCCTGACTAAACATTTTCGTCAGACGCTCAAACTGCAGATAACCCTGGTCCCAGCCTCGCAGAGTTCGCGCCCGCAGGCGCGAAGCGATCGAAAGCCATATTCGGGCGGAATTCATTTCCGGCCGAATATACCACTATCGCCGCAAGTGTCGAAGTGTTCGGCCAAGGCGCGCAGCGGCGATGTAAGCCTTCTCGAACCGGAGCCCAGCGAAGCGGGTCCGGTTCGAAAGGAAATTTCCGTCAGACGCTTTTCTTTTCTTTTGTTCTCTGCTACAATGAAGCATCATTTTTCCTGAATCGAGGGAATCGCTATGAAGACCTTTATCCCCCGGGGCTACGAAAGCCTGCTTTCCATCTATGACACCCAAAAGGCCATCTCCCTGCTGAAGCGTCTGTTCGAGGACCGGCTGGGAGCCCTGCTGAATCTCTACCGGGTCTCCGCCCCCCTGTTCGTGGCGGAGGACTCCGGCTTGAACGACAACCTGAACGGGGTGGAGCGCCCCGTCTCCTTCGATATCCTCCGTTCCGACATCCGGGCCGAGGTGGTCCAGTCCCTGGCCAAATGGAAACGGTACGCCCTGAAGCGGTACAATTTCCGCCCGGGCAAGGGTCTGTACACGGATATGAACGCCATCCGCCGGGACGAGGACGAGCTGGATAACCTTCACTCCGTCTACGTGGACCAGTGGGACTGGGAGAAGGTCATCACCCGGGAGGACCGGAACCTGAGCTATCTGCAGGATACCGTCCGGAACATCGTCGCCGCCATCTGCGACACCCAGGACACCATGCAGGCCATCTACCCGCAGCTCCAGTCCCTGGGCAAGCTCCGGCGGGAGGTAAGCTTCGTCACCGCCCTGGAGCTGGAGGAACGCTGGCCGGACAAGACCCCCAAAGAGCGGGAGGACGCCTATCTCCGGGAGAACGGCACAGCCTTCATCCAGGGCATCGGCGGAGCTCTCCGCTCCGGCAAGCCTCACGACGGCCGGGCCCCGGACTACGACGACTGGGATCTGAACGGGGACATCCTGGTATGGAACGATCTCCTGGGCCGGGCCATGGAGCTGAGCAGCATGGGCATCCGGGTGGATCCGGCTTCCCTGGATAAGCAGCTCACTCTGGCAGGCTGCGACGACCGCAGGACCCTCCCCTACCACAAGATGCTCCTGGCGGGAGAGCTGCCCCTCACCATCGGCGGCGGCATCGGCCAGAGCCGCCTGAGCATGCTGCTCCTGGGAAAGGCGCACATCGGCGAGGTCCAAGCCTCCATCTGGGACGAGGAGACCATGAGGATCTGCAGGGACGCGGGAGTCATGCTGCTGTAAACAAGGCAACGACAAAAACACCGGAAGGGGTCGCATCCCCTTCCGGTTATGTGTTTTGAAACGCCTCGCAGAGTTCGCGGCTCGGAAACCGCGAATCATGGCAGTTTATCCGCCAAGGTAGGCTTTTTTCACCTGGTCGCTTTGGGCCAGCTCCGCGCCGGTTCCCTGGAGGGTGATCTTCCCGGTCTCCATCACGTAGGCCCGGTCCGCCACGGACAGCGCCATCTGCGCGTTCTGCTCCACCAGCAGGATGGTGGTGCCCTCATCATGGAGCTGGCGGATGATGGAGAACACCTGCTCCACCAGAATGGGGGCCAGGCCCATGCTGGGCTCGTCCAGCATCATCAGCTTCGGGTGGCTCATAAGCGCCCTGCCCATGGCCAGCATCTGCTGTTCGCCGCCGGACAGGGTCCCGGCGATCTGCTTTTTCCGCTCCAGGAGCCGGGGGAACAGGGCATAGACCCGTTCCAGGTCCTTTTCCACTCCTCCGGAGCGGGTGAAGGCGCCCATCTCCAGATTCTCTTGCACCGTCATCTGCAGGAAGATGCGCCGCCCCTCCGGCACCTGGGCGATCCCCCGTTCCACGATCTTGTGGGAGGGCAGATGGACGATGCTCTGACCGCAGAAGCGGATATCTCCGGTCTTGGACCGCAGGAGTCCGGAGATGGTCTGGAGGGTGGTGGACTTCCCCGCGCCGTTGGCGCCGATGAGGGTGACGATCTCCCCCTCGTTCACGGTCAGGGATACGTCCTTGATGGCGTGGATGGCCCCGTAGTAGACGTTGACGCCCTGAACGCTCAGGATCTCCTCCATGCTCACGCCTCCTTCTTCTTGCCCAGGTAGGCTTCGATGACCGTCGGGTCGGACTGGATATCCGACGGCGTTCCCTTTGCGATCACCTTGCCGAAGTTCAGCACGCAGATACCCTCGCAGATACCCATGACCAGGCTCATATCATGTTCGATCAGAAGAATGGCGATATTGAAGGTATCCCGGATCTTCACGATATTCTCCATGAGCTCCGAGGTCTCCGAGGGATTCATGCCCGCGGCGGGCTCATCCAGCAGCAGGAGGCTGGGATTCGTGGCCAGCGCCCGGACGATCTCCAACCGGCGCTGGGCGCCGTAGGGCAGAGATCCGGCCTTTGCTCCAGCGATATCCTGCATATCGAAGAGGCTCAGCAGCTCCAGGGCCCGGTCATGGGCGATCCTTTCCTGTTTCCAGTAGGAAGGGAGCCGGAAGATGCCGCTGAACATGCCGTAGCGGATGGAATTGTGCATGCCCAGCTTGACGTTGTCCTCCACGGAGAGGTTGCTGAACAGGCGGATATTCTGGAAGGTACGGGCGATGCCCATCTTGCTGATCTGCACGGTGCTCATGCTGTGGGTATCCCGCCCGTCCAGGAGGATGGTCCCCCGGGTGGGCTGGTAGATCTTCGTCAGCAGGTTGAACACGGTGGTCTTCCCCGCCCCGTTGGGCCCGATGAGCCCGGCGATCTCCGTCCGTCCCAGGATCAGATTGAAATCGTCCACGGCGGTGAGACCGCCGAAATCGATGCCCAGATGCCGGCATTCCAGGATGGGAGTCTTTCCCAGGTCCCGCTGAGGGATATAAGCCTCGGTGGGCATGGGCACCAGGGGACTGTCGTTTGCGGAAGCGACTCTCTTCGGCATGGCTATACCTCCTCCCCTTTCTTCCCGGGAACCAGCTTCTTCAACAGGCCCTTCAGCTGGGGACTGTTGGTTCCCAGCATGACCAGGATCAGCACCACGGCATAGATCAGCATCCGGTAATCCGCGAAGCCGCGGAGGGCTTCCGGCAGGATGGTCAGGGCGGCGGCGGCGATGATGGAGCCGAACATGTTGCCCAGTCCGCCCAGCACCACAAAGACCAGGATGAGGATGGAGGTGTTGAAATCGAACTTTGCGGCGACGATGGTATTCTGCCCCAGGGCGAAGAGCGCCCCGGCAGCCCCGGCCAGAGCGGCGGAGGTAACGAAAGCCATCATCTTATACTTGGTCACGTTGATGCCCACGCTCTCCGCGGCGATGCGGTTGTCCCGCAGGGCCATGATGGCTCGGCCCGCCCGGCTGCGCACCAGGTTGAAGATAATGAACAGGGTGAGCATGATGAGGATAAAGCCCGCCAGAAAGGTGGATATCTTGCCGATATTGGGGATCCCCATGGGCCCGTTGAGGATCATCCGTCCTCCCTGGGCCAGGGTGATATGGGGCTTGAGGAAGCTGAAATGCAGTCCGGCAGCGTCCACGCCCACATAGAGGTTTTCGATGAGGGATTTGATGATCTGCCCGAAGGCCAGGGTAACGATGGCCAGATAGTCTCCGTTCAGCCGGAGCACCGGCACGGAGATGACGGTGCCCACGATCCCGGCGAAGATGGCACCGATCACCAGGGCAATGGCCAGGCGCAGGCCGGGCGAGGGCACGGCGTTCTGCAAAGCGGCCGCCGCGATGGCTCCGGAAAAGGCGCCCACGCTCATAAAGCCCGCGTGGCCCAGGCTCAGCTCGCCCAGGATGCCCACGGTGAGGTTCAGGCTCATGGCCATGACCACGTAGGCGCAGATGGGTACCAGCTGGCCCCGGAGGGTGGGAGAAAAGCCCTTCGTTCCGGAGAACACCTGCAGGATCACATAGGCGACGATCACAAAGGCGTAGGTCAGATAATCCCGGCGAAGGGAGCGGTCGAGTTTCAGTCTGTTCATTCTCCGCCCTCCTCAAACCTTCTCCCGGACCTGCTTGCCCAGCAGGCCGGTGGGCTTCACCAGCAGGACGATGATGAGCACCAGAAAGACGATGGCGTTGGCCAGCTGGGTGGAGATATACGCTCCGGCGAAGATCTCGATGACCCCCAGGAGGATGCCGCCCAGCAGGGCGCCGGGAATGGAGCCGATCCCGCCGAACACCGCGGCGGTGAAGGCCTTGATGCCGGGCATGGAACCGGTGGTGGGGACCAGGATCGGGTAGCTGGACATATACAGCACCCCGGCCACCGCCGCCAGGGCAGAGCCGATGGCAAAGGTTACGGAGATGGTGGTGTTGACGTTGATGCCCATGAGCTGCGCCGCGCCCTTATCCTCGCTCACCGCCCGCATGGCCTTGCCGATGCGGGTATTGCCGGTGAACCAGGTGAGCACCAGCATGATGACGAGACAGGCCGCGATGGTCACCAGGGTGGCAGCGGAGATATGGAGCTCGCCGCCGAAGAGGGAGATCCCGTCCCCCGGGATGATGCTCGGGAACATCTTGTTGTTGGAGCCCCAAAGCAGCTGCGCGCCGTTCTGCAGGAAATAGCTCACGCCGATGGCTGTGATCAGCACCGCCAGACTGGCAGCCTGCCGAAGCGGTTTATAGGCAAGGCGCTCGATGAGCATGCCCAAGGCCGTACACAGAAGCATGGCGATGACCACGCCCAGGATGGGAGGAAGATGGTAGGAGGACACCGCAAAGAAGCAGACGTACGCGCCGACCATGATCACGTCCCCATGGGCAAAGTTCAGCATTTTGGCAATGCCGTAGACCATGGTGTAGCCCAGGGCGATGATGGCATACACGCTGCCCAGGCTGATCCCGTTGATCAGGTGGGTCAGGAAGGTCATGTATCAACACCTCATTTCCGGATAGGGGGTAAACGCGGAAGGCCAGGAGGCCGCCGTCAATGGGGCAGCCTCCTGTCCTCAGGATTCAGATTTGTTTTGGAACTCAGTCCATGCCGACGTAGACGCCGTTCTGGATGAACATGCCCTTCGGGCTCTTGGTCACGGCGCCGTCCGCACCCCACGTCATGCCCGTGCCGGTGATGCCGTCGTAGGTCATGGTGGTGAACTGGGCGATGAGCTTGTCGCAGAGCTCGCTGGCGCTGAGGGAGGAATCCTTCACGCCGGCCTTGGTCAGAGCGTTGTAGATGGCGTAGACGCAGTCATAGCCGTCGGCGGCGAACTGGTTGGGGACTTCCCCATAAGCCGCCTGGTACTTGGCCACGAAGCTCTGGGTCTTGGCGTCGGAGGAGTCCGCGCTGAAGGGGGTCAGAAGCATGACGCCCTCGGCGAGAGCAGTATTGAAGCCGTCCACGGAGAGGATGCCGTCCATGCCGTCGATGCCGAACCACTTGGGAGCATAGCCCATGGCGTTGGCTTGGGTGAGGATCAGGGCGGCGGCGTCATAGTACATGGGCAGGAACACCAGGTCGGCGCCGTTGGACTTGGCGTCGTTCAGCTGCACGGAGAAGTCGGTCTTGGTGTCCTCCGTGAAGGTGGTGGTGGAGACGATGTCCAGACCCAGTTCCTGGGCCTTGGGCGCAAAGGAGTTGTACACGCCGGTGGAATATACGTCGTCGTTCTTATAGATCACGGCGATCTTGGTGCCCAGCTTCTGATCCGCGATGTACTGGGCGGAGGCGCTTCCCTGGTTGGGGTCCACGAAGCACATCTGGAATACGGTGTCCTTCCGGGGGATATCCACAGTCCCGGTGAGGGGGTTGGCGATGCCGCCCAGCACGTCCGTAGAGGAGGCGGAGGGAGTCAGCAGGAAGATGTGATCGTTGTTGGCCTCCACGGAAGTGGCTACGCAGGGGGTGGAGGTGACGGAGCCCAGGAAGATCTGCATCCCCCAGCCCTTCAGAGTGTTATAGGCGTTGACGGACTTTTCCGCGTCATGGGCGTCGTCCTCGTAGCGAAGGTCGAACTGCAGACCGCCCAGGGCGTTGATCTCCTCCACGGCGATGGTGGCGCCGTTCTTCGCAGCGGTGCCGTAAATGGCAGCTCCGCCGGTGAGGGGCCCGATACCGCCGATCTTGATGGGTGCGGCAGCGGCGGCGCCGTTATCCGGAGCCTGGGTGGCGGGGGTATTGCTGTTCCCGCCGCCGGAGCAGCCGACGAACAGGCAGAGGCAAAGCGCTGCGGCAAGCAGCAATGCAACTGACTTCTTCATTTTCATGATCTCCTTGTTCTGCAAAATATACACTGGGAACACACAGAAATTTAGCACGGTAAATCGCTTCCTGTCAAGAGTTTTGCGCTTTTCCGGCCATTTTCCCGAGCCGCCGGGGCTCTTGCATCCCATTATTGATTCTGTTACACTTTTCTTAAACCGGGACCGGTGGAATCCGGCCCCCCTGTCCGGAGGAACGGGTATGAAGGATCCATTCGCGGGAGCCGAACCGAAAAACGGCGTTCGGCAGGTCATGATCCGGGATCCCTTCTGGGATCCCCTGCGGGAGATCATCCGCAGCCGTGCCATTCCCTATCAATGGCTTGCGCTGAACGACGCTCTGCCCGGGACGGAACCCAGCGGCTGTCTGCGGAATTTCCGCATCGCCGCAGGGAAGGAGACCGGCGAGCACCATGGCTTTGTCTTTCAGGACAGCGACGCTTCCAAGTGGCTGGAGGGCGTCGCTTACAGCCTTCTTTCCCATCCGGATCCGGAGCTGGAACGCAAGGCGGATGAAGCGGTGGAAACCATGATATCCGCCCAGCAGCCGGACGGGTATCTGAATACCTATTACACCATTACCGCGCCGGACCGGCGTTTTACGAATCTCCGGGACAACCATGAGCTGTATTGCCTCGGCCACATGATCGAGGCAGCCGTGGCCTACCACCGCGCCACCGGCAAAACCGCCCTGCTGGAGGCGGCGGAGCGGTATGCGGATCTGGCGGACAGGACCTTCGGGCCGGAGCCGGAGAAAAAGCACGGTTACCCCGGCCATCCGGAGGCGGAGCTCGCCCTGATCCGGCTGTACGCCCACACCGGAAAGGAGAAATATCTCCGTCTGGCCCGGTACTTCGTGGAAGCCCGGGGCAGAGAGCCCTTGTATTTCCGGGAGGAAGAACGGCTGAACGGCAACGGACGGTACTACTTTGCGGACGGACCGCTGGGTTACGCGTACTGTCAGGCGGACAGGCCCGTTGAAGAACAGCAGGAAGCGGAGGGGCACGCGGTCCGCGCCATGTATCTGTACAGCGCCATGGCGGATCTGGCCCGACTCACCGGGGATCCCGGTCTTCGCGCCGCCTGCCGCCGGCTTTGGAACAGCGTCACGGAAAGGCGCATGTATATTACCGGCGGCATCGGATCCTCGCCTTACGGAGAGGCCTTCACCTTTGACTACGACCTGCCCAACGACACGGCGTACGCGGAGACCTGCGCCGCCATCGGTCTGGTGTTTTTCGCCCGGCGGATGCTCCTGCTGGAACCGGAAGGGAAATATGCGGACGTGTTGGAACGGGCCCTGTACAACTGCGTCCTCAGCGGGATGCAGCTGGACGGTCAGCGCTTTTTCTACGTGAATCCCCTGGAAGTATTGCCGGAGGCCTGCAGCAGAGACAATGCCAAACGGCATGTGCAGTACAGGCGTCAGCCCTGGTTCGGATGCGCCTGCTGCCCGCCGAACCTGGTCCGGCTGCTGATGTCCCTGGAGGACTACCTGTATTCCGTTTCCGAAAGCCGGGTATATATCCACCTGTACCTCTCCGGCGAAGCGGAGTTCCGGCTTCCGGGGGGTACGCTCCGCCTGGATTGCCGCACGGAGTATCCGTGGGCCGGGAGGATCCTCTATTCCCTGCATGCCGATGCGCCTGTGCGGGCGGAGCTTGCCCTGCGGCTTCCCGCCTGGTCTCCCCGCTTTGCTCTGCTGGTGAACGGAGAGAAGGCGGCGTATCGTACGGAAAAAGGTTATCTCATTCTGGACCGGACCTGGGCGGAGGGGGATCGGATCGAGTTGGAGCTGGAGCTTCGCCCACGTCTGTTTGCCGCTTCTCCCAGGGTGCCGGAGGACGCGGGGAAGGCCGCCGTCGTCTGCGGACCGCTGGTGTACTGCGCAGAGGAGGCGGACAACGGCGCCGGTCTGCACAGGCTCAGCCTGGATCCCTCCGCCGAGCCTGCGTGGGATCATCACCCCGAAGTCCCGGGAAAGGGGAAAGCTGTCACCGTTTCCGGCTGGCGGGACCGGGACTGGTCCGGCGGCGAAAGCGCTCTGTACCGCCCCTGGGGCGGGCCGGACCGGGAACGGGTCAGCATCCGGCTGATCCCCTACTATGCCTGGGCAAACCGCAGCCCCGGGGAAATGCGCGTCTGGCTGCGCATTGGCTGACCTTTTGAAACCGGAAAGGATCTGTCATCACATAGAGGAGGTATGCAGCATGCCGTTCATGGAAGTGGAAACAGGCATAAACATCCATTATGAGGAGTGGGGTGAGGGCGACCGCTATCTGCTCTGCACCCAGGTAAGCCACAGCCGGTTCAGCCTGGAGCGGGAGCTGGCGAAACGGGGGTTTCACGTTTTCCTGCTCACCAACCGGGGCTTCGGACAGTCCACCCACGTCCGGGAGGATTACGGGGAGCACTGGTACGACCGTTTCGCGGACGACGTGATCGCCTTTGCGGACAGGATGGGCATCGACAGATTCGCCTATTCCGGCGCTTCCCACGGGGCGGGCACCGGCTGGCACGTGG
Organism: Oscillospiraceae bacterium; assembly: GCA_017617795.1. Lineage (GTDB taxonomy): Bacteria > Bacillota > Clostridia > Oscillospirales > Oscillospiraceae > UBA1774. The sequence goes on along the minus strand of JAFZVM010000001.1, from coordinate 17,033 downwards.
TCCTGCGGCATCCGGAGCGGGTCATCTGCTTCTTCGCCGTGGTCCCGGGTCCCCATAACCTGGACGAGGGGAAGCAGTCCATCCGCAGCCTGGCCATGTCCGGCAAAGTGAAGCTTCCGGTGATGCGGACAGAATCCGCGGATCCCCGGATCCGGGAGCGGTACGCCATCGAGGCGGAAGAGGAACGGGCGAAACGGGCGCAGCCGGATTACGAGGCGATCTACGACGCGCCGGAGACCAAGGCCATAGACTTCGGCCGTCCCCTGGCCGCCCTGCATACGGAGGAGAACGTTCTGGAGGCCCTGAAGACCATCAGGACCCCGGTGCTCATCATCGGCGGCATGGAGGATCCCATTTCCCGGCCCGATCTGATGATCCGCACCGCCAAATGCCTGCCCAACTGCAAGCTGATCATCCACTCCGGCGTCTCTCACGTCATCCCCATCGTGGAGGACATGGCGGACGACGCCCTTCGCTTCTACGAAAACGTGATAAATACCGGCTGGTATTACAGTCCCATCGTCAATGACTGATCATATGCATCGGGCCGGCTGATCTGCAGACGATCAGCCGGCCCATTTTTCTTTCTGCTCTGTTTTACCAGATATACGGGATCACCTTGTATTTCACCCGCTGTTTGTATTCCCTGTATCCATCCAGTTCGTCCTCAAGGACCCGCTCCTCCCCGCGCATCCTCTTCCCGATGATGGGGATATACAAAAGCATGATCACAAAGGAGATAACGGAACCCAACACCAGCGGCATGGCCAGGAACAGCAGGAGCGTGCTCATATACATGGGATGACGGATGACGCCGTACAGGCCGGTATCGATTACCTTTTGTCCCTCCTGCACCCCGATCGTCCGGGAAAGGTATTTGTTTTCCCGCAGGACCTCCCCGTACAGGGCATAGGCCAGGAGGAAAACGGCTGCCGCGGCCCGGGATACCCAGACGGGCAGAAGAAACCGGCCGAAGCGAAAGCACAGTCCCGCGGCCAGGAAGGCTGCCAGGAACATCAGTCCGCTGAGGAGGATCACCGTTTTCTGATCCCCCTGCTCTTCTTTCGCGTTCAGCCGTTTCCGCAGCAGGTCGGGATCCTTCCGCATCATGACCAGCCCGGCGAAAAACATGGGGATGAACAGGATCCCCAGGAAGAGCCATCCCTGCGGATACGCAAACGTCCCTGCGGGCAGGAATAACAGCGCTCCCAGCAGCAGAACGCCAAAAACAAATTTGATCATCGCCTGGGCAAACAGTTTTCCATCCATTTGTACGCCTTTCTCCGGTCATCCCGCAAGCGCTTTATCTCCCATAACAAACACACGGGACTGACGTTTTCCGGTCAGTCCCGTTTTCTGTTGTCCTGAACTCAGCTGGAATGCTCTTTATCCCGGGGAAGATCCTGGGTGAATCTGGGAGGCGATTCCACGCTGTTGTCCTCGCTGAACAGATACCGCAGACCGCTCTGCAGGTATTTACCCCAGGAAGTACCCCAGTGGGATTCCCGGCTGTCGATGATCATGCAGATCTGACGGTTCGTCAGGTCGAGTTTTTCCTTCATCCGAAGGTATACGGTGATGGTGGCCTTCATGATGGTCACATCCATCCCCTGATCGCCGCTGTAGAGGTAAAAGCGGGCATTCTCCAACCGCTTGGGATCGTAATTGTCGATCATCTCCAGGCAGCTTTCGTCCAGAATATCCAGTCCTGCGGACAGATCCAGGGAACGGCCGAACACATCCGGATCCTTCATGGTCATATAGTAGGACTGAAGGCCGCCCATGGAGGAGCCGCCGACGCCGGTATGGGCCGCGTCCGGCAGGGTCAGAAAACGCTGGTCGATCACCGGCTTCAAGGTGTCCCGCACGAAGTCCGCATACAGATGGCCCAGGGCGACATAGTCCGGCGTGCCGGGGTCCCGGGGGATCCGGTGGGCAGGATTCCGTTTATAGGGCGGGAGCAGCTCGCTGCCCCGGTCGCTCGAGGTGTCGATGGCAACGACGATGCACTGGAGCTCCGGTTCCAGCTCGCTGATCTTCCTGGCAAACTGCCAGGAGCCCATGCCCTGCATGGGGCCGTTTTCCGGAAAGACATACTGCCCGTCATGCATGTACAATACGGGAAACCGTCTGACGCCGTCATAGATCTCCGGCAGCCAGACGCGGATGGTCCGTTTTCTTTCATCCGGAATGGGCTTCATGGCGATCTCAAAGGTGTACAGCTTTCCGCAGTCCACCAGCTCGGAACGCTCAGTAAAGACGATATCCATGGCACAGCCTCCTCTTCTTCGGTTCAGACGCTTACTGCTTCCCGAAAAGATCCTTCAGCCATTTGTCCCATTCTTCGTCTTCGACGCCCTTTTCTCCGCCCGGGGTCCCGCTCCGCTGCTTCTCCACCGCCGCGGCAGCCGCATCGTTCGACGCAGCGGCAGGCTTTCCATCGGCGCCTTCTTCCCCGGCGAAATCCGTTGCGATCACGATGAGGCGCAGGGCATCCACCAAAGTCTCGTCGTAACCCAGGCCGAAGATGATGTTGGCATCCGGATGCGCTGCCTCCTGGATCTTTTCCATCAGGGTGGTCACGTCCTCCATAGGCAGATCCTGAGAAACCGTCATGTTGACAATGACCCGGCGGGCTCCGTTGACGCTGGTCTCCGTCAGGTCGCTGTGGATGGCGGCCGCTGCCGCCTCGTCCACCTTGCCCTTGCCGCTGGCTTCGCTGATGCCCAGGTGGGCCAGACCGGACTGCCGAAGGATGGCTTTCAGGTCGGCAAAGTCCAGATTGATGAAGCCGGTGCTCCGCAGCAGGTCGGCAATGCCGCCCACCGCCCGGTTCAGGACTTCATCGGAAACGGAAAAGGCATTGGCAAAGGTTACGTTCTGATCCGTAACCTTCCGGATGTTCTCATTGGGGATGACGAAAAGCGTATCCACCTTCTCCCGCAGAGTTTCGATCCCGGCCAGAGCGGTGCGCATCTTGCGGGGACCTTCCCACTTGAAGGGGGTGGAAACGACGGCGATGGTCAGCACGCCCTGTTCCCGGGCGGCATCCGCCACCACGGGGATCGCCCCGGTGCCTGTGCCTCCGCCCATGCCCGCGGTGAGGAAGACGGCGTCCGTATTCTCAAACACCCGCAGGATATTGTTGCGATCCTCCTCCGCCGCCATACGGCCGACTTCCGGCTTGGAACCGGCTCCCTGGCCATGGGTAAGCTTTTCGCCGATCTGCACCCGCTCATCGGCGGCGGAAGCCACCAGCGTGGGCCGATCGGTGTTGATGTTCACATAGGTGACGCCGTCCAGCCCGGAAGAGCGCATCCGGCTCACCACGTTGTTTCCCGCGCCGCCGACGCCGACGACTTTCATGTTCACCACATCAGACATCTCTTCATCATCCTTCTCTCTTGCGCTCTTAACCGTGTTTCTGTCTGTTACCGCGGGATGTAGTGCCCTTCTGTCTCCCGGGTGAGATCGATGGTCCCTGTCTCACCATAGGTGAGTTCTTCCAGGATCTGCTCCAGGAAATCCAGCTTCTCCGCCAGCCGGTCGGCGCCGCCCAGGCGAACCTGGAAACGGTCCGCATAATTCATACGGATAGAGGTGAGGTTGGCCACATCCAGCTCCCTTACTTCCCCTATTCTACCGTGTTCTTCCAAAAGAGTCAACAATTCTGAAAGGCATTCCAGCTTGGCGGTGTCTGCGGTGTCCAGCTTCAGAAGACGACCGACGTCCCCCTCCAGCGGAGTGATGCCGATCAGCCGGATATACGCCGATGGGTCGTCAGTCTCCCCCACCACTTTTCCCTTGGCGCTCAACAGGAGATTGCGGCCGTCTTCCATCCGGAGGGAGGCCACGGCCGTACCCTCCCGGATGCGGATGACCACGGTGCCGGGAAGCCGGATACGCACTTCCGCCTTCTCCACGGCCGGAAGCTTGGATTCCACGACCCGCTTCACCGCTCCCATTCTGGTCAGCAAAAGGGGCGTTCCCTTGCGCAGGCCGGAAGCAGATAAAACTTCTTCATTTGAGTATACCATATTGCCGCTGATCTGTACATCGGTTATTTTCAAGAAACCGTACAGCGCCGCGAAAATGCACAGGGCTGCCAGGATCCATCGAATGATCCTTGCCGTCTGCTCGGTACGCTGTGCATCCGGGTACCTCGCCGGTAACGCTTTATCCATCTCCGTCCTCCTTGCGTACTGTTTCCGCGCCCAGCTCAGCCAGGCTCTTTTCTATGGCTGCATAGCCCCGGTCCAGGTGATGAACTCCGCAGATGCGGCTCTCCCCTTCTGCCCCCAGGGCGGCGATGATCAATGCCGCGCCTCCCCGAAGATCCGGCGCGCACATCTCTGCTCCGTAGAGCTTCGGCACGCCCCAGACCACCGCGGTGCGTCCTTCGGTACGGATATCCGCTCCCATGCGCCGCAGTTCGGGGATATGGCGGAAGCGGCTTTCGAAGATCGTCTCCTGAAATGCCGTGGTTCCCTCCGCTGTCAGGGCTGCCGCCATCAGCGGGGGCTGGGCGTCCGTGGGGAAACCCGGATACGGCCGGGTGACGATGGGGCTTGCCGCCTTCAGCCTGCCCAGACTGCGTATACGCACCAGATTTTCCCCGGTATGCAGCTCACAGCCCATTTCCCGCAAAGAGCGCAGGACCGGGCGATAGTCCCTCCACTCGGTATCGTACAAACGCACGTCTCCGCCTGCGGCGGCACAGGCGGCGAGCCAGGTCGCCGCGGCGATCCGATCCGGCATGATCCGATGCACCGCTCCGTGCAGGTCGGCTTTTCCCTGCACCCGGATCACGGCGCTGCCCGCGCCGCTCACTGACGCCCCGGCCGAATTGAGAAAGGCCTCCAGATCCCGGAGTTCCGGTTCCCTGGCCGCATTGGTGATCACAGTCTCCCCGTCTCCAAGGCAGGCGGCAAGAAGCGCATTTTCCGTCGCCCCCACGCTAGGAAAAGGCAGATCGATGCGGCAGCTCCTCAGCCGGGCTGCCCGGCAATCCAGGTTGCCTCCCCGCTCATCGATCTCCGCCCCCAGACTGCGCAGGGCGCTCAGGTGCAGGTCGATGGGTCTGGCGCCGATCTCGCAGCCTCCCGGTGCAGACATCCTCGCCTCTCCGCACCGGGCCAGAAGCGGGCCCAGAAAGATCACGCTGGATCGCATCTCCCGCATCAGGCGGCTGGGGATCTCCGGACGGATGGGGCCGGAGGAATCCACATACAAAGCATCTTCATCCTGCCAGACGCGGCAGCCCACCTCCCGCAGGATGCGAACGGCGGCCTCCGTATCCGTCAGCTTCGGACAGTTTCGGATCACGCTCACTCCTTCCGCCAGCACAGCTGCGGAAAGGATGGGCAGGGCGCTGTTTTTTGCGCCCTGTACACGCAGGGCGCCGAACAGGGGTTTTCCCCCCGTCACATAGATCGAACTCATGGCCGGTCCTCCGAAAGGTGATCTCATGCCATCCTATGCGGAGGCCGAAATAGGGTTCTACGCTGAGAGACGCAGGATCTGATCGACGATGGCGTCCAGGGCGTCCGCCCGATCCAGGCTTTTCATCTTTCTGCCCATTTCCGGCAAAGCAGCCGGATCCTCCAGAAGCCGGCGGATCGCCTCCCCCAGGGTCTCGGCGGAACAATCCGCATCCCGAAGCAGGACCGCGGCGCCGCGGTTCTCCGGGATCATGGCGTTTTTCTCCTGATGATTTCCGGTGGCGTAGGGATAGGGGATCAAAATTGCGGCTTTCCCTGCGGCAGCCAGTTCGCCCAGGGTGGAGGCTCCCGCCCGGCAGATCACCAGGTCTGCCGCCGCCATGGCCGCGGGCATATCATAAAGATAGGGCTCCAGACGGGTATACTCCGGCTGATCCGCTCCCAGCTCCGCCATGCGGCGGCGCATATTCTCCAATCCCTCCTGTCCTCCGCCGGTGGCATGGAGGAGGCGGAATCGAGGTTCCTTTTCCTGCCCGGCCGCGATCACGGCCAGGGCTTCGTTCATCCGGACGGCACCCAGAGATCCTCCGAAGGAAAGGATCAGGGGCAGATCCTCCGGGATGCCCAGGCTTTGCCTGGCCATTGCCCGGTCCCGATCCCGGAAGCCGCTGCGCACGGGCATCCCCGTGCATACGACCTTCTCCGGTTTCCGGTAAAACTTCCGGCTCTCTTCAAAGGCCACCATGAGCTGGTCCGTGTGCTTCTCCAGCAGGCGTGTCGTGAGACCCGGGAGCGCGTTGGCTTCGTGGAGCAGCGTGGGGATCTTCAACCGGGAGGCGGCGATCAGCACAGGGCAGCAGACATAGCCCCCGGTGCCCAGGACCGCATCCGGCCGGAATTCCTCCAGGATCCGCTTTGCCTGACGGATGCCCTCCAGCAGCAGCGCGCCGGATCGGAGATTGTGGACAATTTCCCGTGGTTTGAGGCTCCGATGCAGATTCCCCGCGGGGATCGCCCGGATGGGGAAGCCCTCCCGGGGCACCAGGTCCATCTCCATATTGTCCGCCGTACCCAGAAAGAGGATATCGCAGTCCGGCATCAGCGTCTTCAGCCGCTGAGCTGCGGCTACCGCGGGGTTGATATGTCCCCCGGTCCCCCCGCAGGTGAACAGAAATCGCATGGCTTCCCCCTTATTCTTATTTATCCGGTATGCCCCGGGAGGCCAGCAGGATCAGGCCCACCTCGCCCAGCTGCATGATCAGAGCCGTCCCGCCATAGCTGAAAAACGGAAGGGAAATACCGGTGGAGGGCAGAAAGTTCGTGGCGACCGCGACGTTCAGGAACACCTGCAGAAACAGCAGAGAGGTAAAGCCGGTGATCAGCAGAGAGTCGAACCGGTTCCGGCAGTGCATGGCCAGCCAGTACCCCCGGATGATCAGCACCGCGAACAGCAGAAGGATCAGCACCGCGCCGATGAAGCCCAGCTCCTCGCAGATGATGGAAAAAATATAGTCGTTATGTTCCTCCGGCAGATACAGGTATTTCTGACGGCTCTGACCCAGGCCCAGGCCCAGCAGGCCTCCGGAGCCGATGGCATACAGAGACTGGAGGATCTGCCAGCCTTCTCCCAGTCTTTCCTTTTCCGGGTCCTGCCAGGCGTCGATCCGGGTATAGATATACGAGAATTTCTCCACCAGCGAGGTGAGCCATTCCCGGTTTGCCATGGCGAAAAGATACAGGAGCCACATGATCACAAGGATGCCGATCACGTAGTACCACCGCGTGCCGGAGGCCCACATCATGATGAGGGTGACCCCCACCACGATCATGGTGGCGGAAAGATGGGGCTGCAGCATGAGCAGAGCGGCGAAGAAAAGCATGAGGATCAGGTGGGGCATCGCCCCGTATTTGAACGAGCCCATCCGGTCCGCATGCCGGCTCCCCCATTCCGCAAAGAAGAATACCAGGGCGGCTTTCAGCAGCTCAGAGGGCTGGAACCGGATACCGCCGATCTGCACCCAGCGTACGGCGCCGTGGGAGGCTTTGCCGATCACTGTGACCAGGATCATCAGGGCCGCTGCCCCAGCCAGAGCGATATAGGGCAGCATCGGCCAACGCAGCAGGCCATAGGGAAGTCTGGCCAGGAAGACCATTGCGATCAGTCCAATGATGGCCAGCAGTACCTGTCTGCGGAAATAGTACAGGGGATCGCCGGGATTGCCGCCTCCCACCGTGTCATAGTAGGCGCTCACATAGCTGGCGGAGAGCATCATCACCAGGCCTATGCCCAGAAGAAACAGGGTCAGCAGAAGAAAGGTCAGATCGATCCGTCCTCTGTTCTGATCGACGCCTTCCCTCGATCTCCTGCGTCTTCCCTTCCCCGGTTTTTCCGGGGTTTCCGGCTGCTTCGGCGTCTCTGCCTGGGGCAGATCAAGGGGAAACTCGGTAAATTCCGCCATGTGTCCGTCCTTCCTTTCCCGGGAAATCAGAGTCCGTATCTCCCCCGCAGGCAAAGCCAGGTGAGGAGCGCAAAGGCCAGAGAAACGCAGGAGAAGACCCAGAAGACCTTCCACTCGCTCCAGCCGCATTTTTCAAAATGATGATGGATGGGGGCCATTTTGAAGATCCGTTTCCCGTGGGTGAGCTTGAAATACCCCACCTGCAGGATATCGCTCATGGCCTCCGCGATATATACGATGCCCAGTGGCACCAGGGCCAGGGGCATATCCATGGCGAAGGCAAGAGCGCAGATCGCGCCGCCCAGAAACAGGGAGCCCGTATCCCCCATGAATACCTTCGCCGGGTGGCGGTTATAGACCAGGAAGCCAATGAGACCCGCCGCAAGGGCGGCGGCAAAAATGGACTGCGGCTCCATCCGCCAGGTGATCGCCAGAACGGCAAAGCAAACAGCCACCGGCAGGGAGACGCCCGATACCAAGCCGTCCACTCCATCCGTGAGATTTACCGTGTTTACCGTGCCCAGGATCACGAAGGCGCAGAAGGCCACGTAGACCGGTTCAGGCAGAGGGATGACCGTGTTGAAGAAAGGAATGTACAGGTTGGGGCTGAGATAGCCGATATATCGGAGCAGCAGGACGAAAGCCACCGCCACCACCAGCTGCAGCATGGACTTCTGCCAGCCGGTCAGTCCCTGGTTGCCATGTTTTCGGATCTTCTCCAGATCATCGGTAAACCCTATGGCGCCCTGCACCATGGCGAAAAGCAGCATGGCGGGAGCGGACCAGTCCCCTTCCCGCATCTCCCGGATGCAGGCGATCAGCACTGCAGCCAGCATGCCGGCAATGAACATGAGGCCTCCCATGGTGGGGGTCCCTTCCTTGCTCATGTGCCAGACCGGACCGTCCCGCTTGATGCTCTGTCCCGCTTTGACCTTTCGAAGGAAGGGGATGAGAAAGCGGCCGACGATCAGCGTCACCGCCAGGGATATGACAAAGGCCGCCAGGGTTCGCGTAAGATTCATTGGTCGTTCCACTCCCGTGCAGGTGATCAGGTGCCCAGCACCTCGGCAATGATCTCCCGTTCATCCATGTGATACTTCGTCTTTCCGACGATCTGGTAGGTCTCGTGCCCTTTTCCCGTGAGCACCAGAGTATCGCCGGTCTGAGCGTGCTCCAGAGCATATCGGATGGCTGCCCGGCGGTCCGGGATCACCACCCTGGGGGTATCCAGCCCTTCCAGGCCGGGCAGGATATCCGCGATGATCGCATCGGGATCCTCCGTGCGGGGGTTATCCGAGGTGATGATCACGTAATCCGCCAGCTGCGCCACCACCCGGCCCATCTTGGGCCGCTTCGTACGGTCCCTGTCTCCGCCGCAGCCGAAAAGGACGCCCACCCTGCCTGCCGCGGTATCCCGTACCGTGCGGATCATATTGTCCAGGGCGTCGGGGGTAACGGCATAGTCGATGAGAACGGTGTAATCACGTCCCGTGGGCACCACTTCCATGCGTCCCTTTACCGGCCTGCAGTCTGCCAGCGCAGCGGCAGTCTGTTCCAGCTCAAGTCCCAGGCCCAGGCAGCAGGCCAGGGCAGCCAGAGCATTATAAACGGAGAATCTTCCCGGGATATGCAGCAGGGCCGGCGCCCGGTGGTTTCCCCGCACGGCGGTGAATTCCACACGGTCCGGCAGCAGGCGGATATCCTCCGCCCGAAGCTCCGCCTCCGGGCTCAGGCCAAAGGTCACAGCTCTGTCTCCCGCCCGTTCCAGCACCCGGGAGGCGGCGGGATCATCCAGGTTGACGGCGGCAACGCCGCAGCGGTCGAACAGCAGAAGCTTGGCCTCCAGATAGGCATCCATGGTCCCGTAAAAATCCAGATGATCCTGACTCAGGTTGGTAAAGCATCCCACGGGGAAGGGCACGCCTTCCACCCGGTCCAGGCTCAGGGCATGGGAGGAGACCTCCATTACCGCATAACGGCAGCCTGCGTCTACCATTTCCCGGAACAACCCCTGCAGATCCCGGGATTCCGGCGTGGTGTTCACCGCATCGTACTCGCCCTTTCCGGTGATGTTCCGGTTGGTGCCGATGAGTCCAACCGGCGCGCCGCAAACGGTCTCCAGGATGCTGTGGATCAGATGGGTGGTGGTGGTCTTTCCGTTGGTTCCGGTCACCCCCACGATCTTCAGTTTTTCCGCAGGCCGATCCAGCAGGTTCGCGGAGAGGAGCCCCAGGGCTTTGCGGCTGTTTTCCACACGGATGAAAGCGCCTTCCGCTTCCGGGATCTCCTCGCATACCACCGCCGCGGCTCCCCGCTCCAGGGCGGAGGGAATGTATTTGTGTCCGTCTGTCTCATATCCCCGCACCGCCACGAATAGGGCGCCGGGACCGACTTTCCGGCTGTCATAGCAGACGTCTGTGATCTCCAGTTCCGGTGAAGCGCGCAGCTCCAGCACCCGGATATCCCGCAGGATCTCTTTCAGTTTCATGCTCGTGTCTCCATGATAGATCGGTCTGTATCGATCAGGCCGACTTCGATCACCGTTCCGAAGGCCACCTGCAGGCCCGGCTCCAGACTCTGGCGCTGCACCTCTATGGTCTTGGAGTCCGTCGGCGGCACCCCCGAGGTCCGCACGAACAATCCGAACGCTTCAAAATACTGCACGGCTGCCCGGTAGCTTTTGCCCACCATATTGGGTACCGTGATCATATTGCTTGGCTTGCTCTCTCCGGCATAGATGATCACTTCGCTGCCCAGAGTGATGCGCAGCCCGGGTATGGGAGCCTGATCGGAAACCGTGTCCGCATCCCCCACGACCTTCACCCGGAAGCCGGAGTCCTCAAGCTTCCGCCGGGCATCTTCCACACTGCGGGATTTCACATTGGGCACGATGGCGTTCACCGCCGCGCTGCCGCTGTTCTCCTGTACCCCCAGATAGGGCAGGATATCCGCCAGGATGTTGCCCACGACGGGAGCAGCCATCTGACCGCCGCTGATGTAGATCCCGGAGGTGGGATCCGGATTGTCCAGGATCACCAGCACCGCAACCTTCGGATCGTCCGCGGGTGCGAACCCCACGAAGGACACCATGTATTCATCCGAAGCCTGGCCGACCTTTTCGGAGGTAGCCGTTTTCCCGGCCACCCGATATCCCGCGACGCTGGCATTCTTGCCGGTGCCGCCCGGTGCGCCCACAACGCTCTCCAGGATCTCGCAGACCTTCTTGGAGGTCTCCTCGCTGATGACCTGCCGGACCACCGTGGGCGATATGCTTTTTTCCACAGAGCCGTCCGGATTCAGGATCCGCTTTACCACATAGGGTTTCATGAGGTAGCCGCCGTTGGCTACGGCGGAGACGGCGGTGATCAGCTGGATCGGGGTGATGTTGAAGGTCTGGCCGAAGGACGCGGCAGCCAGCTGAGAATGGTTGCTGGGGTCCTCAAACACCTTTCTGGACCACCAGATGCTTTCCGCTTCTCCCCCGCCCAGGTCGATGCCCGTCTTATCGAAAAAGCCGAAAGCTTCCATATAATCATAGAATTTCGCTGCGCCGAGGCGCAGGCCCAGGGTGGCGAAGGCTACGTTGCAGGAATGCTGAGCCGCTTCCGTCAGCGTCTGATCCCCGTGGCCGGTACGCCGCCAGCAATGCAGGGCTTCCTTACGTCCCTTGACCATGATGCTGCCGTCGCAGCGGAAATTATCTCCTTCGGAAACGATCCCTTCCTCCAAAGCGGAAGCCAGCGTGAAGATCTTGAAGGTGGAACCGGGTTCATAGGTATCCGCGATGGCCCGGTTGCGCCACTGCTTCATGAGCAGGGAGTAAGTCAGCTCATCCAGTTCTTCCTCCGTCATCTCCCCCGCCTCTTTGGCCGCCTCCAGCTGAATGCTGTAGGTCTCGTTCAAGGTGAGATAATCGTTGCAGTCGTAGTCCGGCAGCGTGCACATTCCCAGGATCGCGCCGGTCTCCACTTCCATGACGATGCCCATGCCGCCGCTGCGGATCTCGTTATCCCGGACGGCCTGCTCCATATGCTTCTTCAGGTAGTACTGGATCGTATTGTCGATGGTGAGCTCCAGGCTCTGTCCGTCCACCGCGTCCTGATAGTCCTCATACCCGGTATACAGCATATCCGTGCCCCTTGCGGTGGTAGCCCGGACGATGCGCCCGTTTTCACCTTCCAGCGTGGAGTCGTAGACTGCCTCGATGCCCTCCAGTCCATAGTTGTCCGTTCCTACAAAGCCGATGACCTGGGCGGCCTGGCTGGCATAGGGATAGTACCGTTTGGTGTCCTCGATGATGTGCAGGCTTTTCAGACTGTTGGTATTCTTGAAGCTCCGCACCTCGTCCGCCAGTTCCTTTTCGACCTTTTTCATCACGGTCTCGTACCAGGAGTCCGTGTGGTCCCATTTTTTCATGACCCAGTCGTAATCCACATCCAGGATATCCGAAAGGCCCCGGGCGATAAGCTCGGGGTCCTCTTCGTATTTCCGCATTTCCACCGGACTGATATAGATGGTCTCCACCGTGGCGCTCTGGGCCAGGATCTTTCCCTGGGTATCGTAGATCGTTCCCCGGGAAGCGGTCACAACGGTGCTTCGCACCTGGTTCTCGACCGCAGCGCTTTCATAGTAGTCGTGCTCCCGGATCATGATCTTCGCGAGCTGCGCGATCAGGGCCGCAAATGCAGCGATACCGCACAGCACCAGAAGGATCGCTGTGCGGCGGTTCGCTTGCCTCTTTGTAACGGCATTGGGATCCAGTCTTCTGTTCAGTTCCGTGATGACTGCCATATCATCACTCCTTTTCCGAGGCTGTTTGTTTTTTGCCTGATTGTTCCCGGTGAACTATACGCTCCTTCTCAGCTGAAGTATGCCTGTATCCGACGGGCAAAGCCATCCAGCTTTCTCTCCCAGTTGGCAAGGAAGCCCTGCTTTCCCAGGATCTGCGCCTTATCCCCCTCCGTACTGCGCACGAAGGTGGTCTGGTCCGCGCCGGCCTTTACCATGCCCAGGGCCGATTTGGCGTAGGTCTCCACCTCTGCCAGATCGAAGGTGCTCTCATACTTGATCTCCAGCCGGTTATGGTCCGTCTTCAGCTGCTGGAGTTCTTTCGCCATGGAGGCGGACTCGTTCGACAGCGTGTTCAGCCGCATATAGCTGCCCAGGAGCAGGACGGCGCAGGCCAGCAGAACAGGGATAAAAATCAGAACGAACAGGGAGACCTGTACCCGGCTCCTCGGTTCTGCCGTTACGCCTGTATGGACCAGTTCCCCCTCCCGGGGCAGGGGCACGACCTGTGGTACAGGTTCTTTTACCGGGGCTTCCGGAAATACCGGGACTTCAGCCGGCGCTGCCGTCCCGAAGTTATACGCGGCGCTTCCGTAAAGATATTCCGCCAATCTGCTCTTCCCCTCTCCTGCTATACCCTCTCCGCGGCCCGGAGTCTTGCGCTCCGCGCCCGGGGATTCCGTTCCACTTCTTCTTTGCCCGCTTTTACTGAGCCCGCCAGCCGAAGGGTCTGCTTGAAACCGCAGACGCACACCGGAAAGCTCTTGGGACAGGTGCATCCGTCCACCCGCTTATGAAAGGCCTGCTTCACCAGCCTGTCCTCCAGGGAATGAAAACTGATGATGCAGATCCTGCCGCCGGGATTCAGACGATCAGGCGCCCGGTCCAACAGCCGTTCCACGCTGCCCAGTTCGTCGTTCACCGCAATGCGGATGGCCTGAAAGCTTCGTTTCGCCGGATGCTGCTTTTCCCGAAGGGCGGCCGCCGGCATGGCTCTTCGGATCAGCTCCGCCAGTTCCAGTGTGCTGTTTATGCCGCCCTGTCCTCTGGCCCGGACTATTGCCGCCGCGATCCGCGGAGCGTAACGCTCTTCCCCGTAGGTATAGAGGATGCGTTTCAGCTCCTCCTCAGGCCAGGTATTCACGATCTCCGCCGCGGTAAGTGCGGAAGACCGGTCCATCCGCATATCCAAAGGGGCATCCTTCTGATACGAGAATCCCCTTTCGGCTTCATCCAGCTGGGGAGAAGAGACGCCCAGGTCAAACAGCATCCCGTCCACGCCGTCAATGCCCAGCTCATCCAGGATATCCGGCACCCGGTCGAAATTAGAATGGACCAGGGTCACCCGTTCCTTCCAGGGCTTCAGCCGCTCTCCGGCAGCCTGCAGGGCCGTCTCGTCCCGATCCACGCAGATCAGTTTCCCGGAGCCGAGTTTTGCCGCAATGGCGGCGGAGTGTCCCGCACCGCCCACGGTGCCGTCCAGATAGATCCCGTCCGGCCGGATATTCAGGCCATCCAGGCACTCCTTCAGCAGGACCGGCTCGTGGGAGAACCCGCTCACAGCCCCAGTTCCTTATACAGCTCTGCCATGCTCTTCTCTGCGAAGCAGGCTTCCTCCGCCCGGTTGTATTCCTCGCTGTCCCACAGCTCCGCTCTGCCGGGGAGGCCGATGATGGTGACGTCCTTTTCGATCCCCGCATATTTCCGGAGTTCGTTGGGAACAAGGATCCGCCCCTGTGCATCCAGCTCGCAGGTGGCGGAATTGGCGAAGATATACCGCATGGCGCTGGAATCGGAGAGGCGGATCCCCTCAAACTGGGCGCAGAATTTCGTCCAGCCCTCCTCGGAATATACCAGCAGGCATTTGTCCGAGCCCCGGACCACATAGCACACGTCTCCCAGTTCCCGACGCATCTGCGCCGGGATGATCAGCCGCCCTTTGGCGTCCAGTCCGTGTGTGTACTTTCCGGTCAAGGGTTATCCCCCACTTCGTTTCATTTGCCGCCATTTAGTCCCACTTCGTCCCCCATTATACTGTTTCTGTATCCTGATTGCAATAGGTTTGTTTCTTTATTTAAGAAAAAAATGTCTGGAATCCAGGAGTTTTGTGCCGGTTTTCCCTGCCTTCCGGTAAATTATCGAACATTTGTTCGGTTTTCGAAGGTGGAGGCCCATCCCAGGCCTTTCCCATTTCGTCCCACGAAGCCATTCTGAACATGTATAGAATCGCATTATGTTTACCGGAAATGGATATTTTCCGTTCCCTATTCACTCGTATTTTGTGGATAACTTTGTGGAAATTGTGTAGAACTCCCCGTTTTTTCAAGCGTTTTCCCGGTTCCCTCTCTGTCAATTGTGGATATATGGTCTGAATATTCGTCGAAGATTCGGTTGACAGAAGTAGCATTTTGAATTATTTACCGACCGGCTCTCCCAAACCGGGCATGTCCCCTGCGCCTCTTCCCGTTGACCGAAAAAAACGAAATATGGTATAGTCATTTCATCCGGATCATGATTCAGAAGAGGGAAAGGACGTACGAAAGATGAAGCTGGGCATCGGGATCGATACCGGAGGCACCTATACGGACGCCGTCGTTTATCGTTTCGCGGACAAGGCCGTGCTGGCCTCCGCCAAAGCGCTCACCACCAAAGAAGATCTCTCCCAGGGCATTCTGGCGGCTTTGGGAAAGCTGGATCCCTCGCTTTTACGCCAGGCGGACATAGCTGCGCTCTCGACCACCCTGGCCACCAATGCCTGCGTGGAGGGCAAAGGCAGCCGGGCCAGGCTTCTTTTCATCGGCCAGGACGGGGAAACCATGGAACGGGTCGGCACAGCCTACGGCATCACGGACCCCCGGGACATATACCCCTGCCCCGGCAGCGGCACCTACGACGGCAAAGTCCTGCCGCATCCGGATTGGGATGCCATCCTGTCCGACGCCCGGGAGTGGCTGTCCCAGGCAGAGGGCCTGGGGATCGTGGAGAAATACGCCATGAACAACGGGGCTGTAGCGGAAAAGGAGGCAAAGCGGCGCTTTTCCGAGCTTACGGATATTCCCATCATCTGCGGCAGCGAGCTGTTCAGCGGGCTGGACAGCGTCCAGCGGGCTTCCGGCACCCTGCTGAACGCCCGACTGGTACCCATCATCCGGGAATTCCTGGATGCCATCCGGCGCTCGTTCTCCGCCATGGGGATCACCGCGCCGATCCTGGTGGTACGCTCGGACGGCAGTCTGATGAACGAGCGGTTCTCCCGCCTCCGGCCGGTGGAAACCATTCTCTGCGGCCCTGCAGCCAGCGTTTTGGGCGGCATGGAGCTGGCAGGCAGACCCAACAGCATAATCGTGGACATGGGCGGCACCACCACCGACGTTTCCCTGGTCAAGGGCGGTCTGCCTGTTCGGGTGCGGGACGGGATCCGCATCGGCGGCTGGCGTACCTTTGTCAAGGGAGTGCTCATCGACACCTTCGGTCTGGGAGGCGACAGCGCAGTCCGGCAGGAAAAAGGACGCATTGCCCTGTGTACGGAACGGGTCCTCCCCATCTCTCTGCTGGCGCAGGAGCATCCCCGGGTGCTGGAGGAGCTGCGGGCTCTGGTGGACGGGAAAGTCGTACATACCCGCCCCATCCACGAGTACTACACTCTGGTGCGGGACATCTCCGGCGCCGAGGGCTGGACAGAGGAGGAAAAGGCCTTTTGCGCGGCGCTGCGAAATGGTCCTCTTTCCATCCGGGACGCCGCCGCCGCCGTGGATACGGATATCTATAAGCTCCAGGTCAAGCGGCTGGAGCGGGAGGGTGCAGTACTCCGCTCCGGACTCACCCCAACGGACATCATGCACCTGAAAGGCGACTTCACTTCCTACGATCCGGAGGCCGCCAGGCTGGCGGCGCTGTTCCTGCTCCAGTGTATGGGCCGTCCCGCCCGGGATCTGGACCGCTTCTGCGACGAGGTCTACGACGCCGTCAAGAAAAAGCTGTACTGCAATCTGGTCCGCATCCTGCTGCAGGATCGGTATCCCGCCCTGCAGAACGGCCTGGGAAATACCCTGACAGAGCTGATCTCCAGCCGTTGGGAGGATATACGGTCCGGTAGGGACGACGGGTATTTCGATCCCGGCTTCCTGACCGGAGCGACCCTGGTGGGGATCGGCGCACCGATCCATATCTTCCTCCCGGATGTGGCAAAAGCCCTGGGGACGGATTGCTTCATCCCGGAGAACGCCGGGGTAGCCAACGCCGTCGGCGCCATTGTGGGAAACGTGGCCGCCGCCGTGGAGGTGGAGATCCGCCCCAATCACACGCCGGACGGCATCCAGGGCTATTTTGTCTGTTCCACTGAGTC
>JAFZVM010000149.1 GCA_017617795.1 Oscillospiraceae bacterium | reverse complement strand
GATGCGGACGAGGACTTTGTTCTTCTCACGAAGCTCATAGAACTGACTGTACTTCTCCAGCACGAAATGCTTATAATGCGGTTCCTTCAAATTGCAGGGATCTGTGCTGGCCAGCAGTTGAAACTGCCTTTGAAGCTTCCTTTGGAGCTTGGGTTCAAGCGTGAAAAGGAACTGCTCCAAAGGTGGTGCCTGACCGGGCAGCTGATACACTTTAATTGCTCGCATGCCGCCCCTCCTCACACCACATCCCAGCAGTCTGATTTGAACTATGGACAGCCTTTTTAAGAAACGAAAGGAATTCTTCCGCAAAAGGTCCTACCAGGGCCTCGTCGCCAACAATCGCCCATATTGGTTCTGGTAGATCCAGATTCATCAAATTGAACTGCAAACAAATAGCGGCGAGTGTGTACTGCGTTTTCTTGTATTCATGGATCCTGATAAGCTGATTACAAATCTGGATCACCTTTTTTGTATCTTTATACTCATTCAAAAGGCCGTCGAATAAACGGTCGGCATATACTCTCGCCATTATCCTGACACTGCCAACATTGCCAGTCCTACTTGTGCAGACTACGTCTACCTGTCTCTGGCGAGGTAATTCAGTATCCCAAAACATGTTGGGACTGCTCACAGCTGTATCTTGCACACTATCATCTCCTTGACGTAAAAAATGCCCGACACCGTTCGGGGTGTCGAGCATTGGATAAATGAATTGGTCAGTTGATCCTCCTAATCCTGGTCTGTCTTTATCAATCCCTCACCTATCTTCTGAGTGACTTATGAAGCTTTGGCGTGGTAGAAATAACACATTTTCCCATTTGTTCGTTTGAACGTAGTGTGACCATAGCTTTCACCCTTTTGGGAACAATTTGGGTACAAAGGTGGTAAAACCACGTGGTTATTACATGGTTTTTGCTGGGAAAAGATAAAACGACATAACAGGATAAGAATCCGCAAACCCTTGCGCTGCAAGGATTTGCGGGGATTTAATGGGATGAGCAAGGACTACCTAAAATTGGTATTTTCGTTTTGGTAAGGATGAGGTCACCAGTTCGAATCTGGTCAGCAGCTCCACAAATGTTCCTGAAATCGCTTGTTTCGAGTGGTTTCAGGAACTTTTTATGAGCATTATTCTATCAGATAATGTGCAATTGCGCCATTTGGGAACATATTGGGAACAAATGCGGCCGTCGCTTCCGGTCAAGATCCCGATGATTTCATGGGTTTCAAATTCTGCACTCGGTAAACCGTTCGCCATGGTCGTTTTTTCTGTTTTGCACATAGATTTATTCATATTTTGGCGATATAATGACTCTGTTCGATTTGGATCGCCGGAAAGCATGGCCGATTCCCCCGCCAACGATCGGTGATCAGAAAGGAGTCCTCCCTTGAAGAAGCGAAAGATCCGCCTCACAGCCATCAGCACCTTCCACTTTATCCGGTTGGTATACCGCTCCATTCTCTTCCTGGCCGCAGCCGTCTTCTATATTGCCTACCGTTTCACCAATGACGAACGCATCTCCGTCCATCTGGACAAGCTCCCCGCGGTCCTTGCCGTGATTTGGGTCGTGTACGTGACGGAGATGGTCCTGCGGTTCTTTCCCTCCAGGCTGGAGAGTCCCGGCTGTCAGAAGCAGTTCGCCCGGAACTACATCAAGACCGGGCAGACGGAGATCGACGTGCAGGACAACCACGGTACGATGCTGGTGGCCCTGCTCTGGATCTGCTTCAACGGTGTTTTCGGCGTGCTGTACATGTCCGGCGTGTTCGACGTGGGCATCATGGTCCTGATCAGCTGTGCCTATGCGGTATGCGATATGATCTGCATTCTCTTTTTCTGCCCCTTCCAGACCTGGTTTCTGAAGAACAAATGCTGCAGCGCATGCCGGATCTATAATTGGGACTATGCCATGATGTTCACTCCCCTGTTCTTTGTCAGGGCTGCCTACAGCTGGAGCCTGTTCGCTTTGTCTTTGATTCTGCTCCTTCGCTGGGAGATCACCTTCTACCGTCATCCGGAATGGTTCTCCGAACGGACGAACGCCTATCTGCACTGTGCGAACTGCAAGGAAAAACTATGCACCCATAAAACTCAGCTCCATTCCCTCTGGAAACAGGTAGAGGCCTTCACTGCAGAGCGCATCCGGCGGCTGAAACAGACAGAGGAACGGATCATCAAAAGATAAGCGGCAAATCAATCAGGCGGTGAGGAAAGCTCCTCACCGCCTGCGTTTTTTTGCTTGTCGTTATACCTTTTGCCTGGAAAGGCCGGTATCGCCGAAGGTAGCCTGCCAGTTGCCCACGGGGCAGTAGATCTGACAGCGGTTGCAGTAGCATTTCGGATAGTGGTCCAGGTTGCAGTTGGAGATCTCATACCGCTTCATGGCATCCGCGATCTCCTCGTCCGTGGGATCCTCGCTGTCCACCAGGTCGCCCCGCTTGCGGATCCCGGCGAATTCATTGCGCATGCCCAGAGCGGCGACGGTGCAGGCGTTTACCTTATGCTTGCCGACCTGGTATTCCTTCCCGCCGATGCTCCAGGTGCTGCTCTCCCCGCTGGCCTTGTCCGGCAGGGCGTGCATGGGGCAGAGATCGCTGCACACATGACATTTCTCCGGATCGCAGAGGCGGGGGCCATCGTCCGGCTCGTCATACTCCAGCTCCAGATCCGTCAGGAGGCAGCCGAACTGCACCCGGGGCCCGTACTGCTTCGTGATGGGGAAATTGTTCCAGCCGGGCTGGGCCAGCCCCGCCGCGATGGCCGCATGGCCGATGTTCATGATAAGACCGTCCTTGTTGGGACCGGCAAACATGGGCAGAGGCGTGTTTTTCGGCAGGGTGCCCTGTTCCGGGCCGCAGCCCATGGGCTGGGTAGCGGCGCCGAAGGTATTTTCCAGATAGTCGGCCAGATAGAAGGTGGAAAGGGCCATGGTCCAGTTGGGCACAAGCTCCAGGCCGTAGGTGGAGTAAATGGACTCGGCAAAAGCCATACCGTCCTCCAGCCGCCTGAACTGGGCCTGCACGGCGCCGTTCAGCAGACGGCGGCCGAAGACGATGACGCTTTTGCAGCAGAAAAGGATGTCCGTCGGGCGGTAGCCTTCGGGCTCGGCGTCCAGGGCGGAGGCGGGACAAACGCCCACCATGTCCATGCCCCGTTCCGCAATGAGGAAGTTCTTGATTTTTCGGGTGATGATCTGTTTATCCATGTTCCGTTTCTCCCTCCTCAAAGCACGATCCCGGCGCGGCGGTCACTGTGGATGATGCTGAAGCCAAGCTCCCGCTCATCCGTCACGTTCCCGTCGTCATCCAAAGTCTCCTGCACCGCCAGAGCCCAGGACTCGGCGGAGGTCCAGTCGGACACATACCGGCCGGTGCCCAGGTTTTTGATCCAGACGTTGTGCTCCAGCAGATAATACTTATGGATGCGGCAGTTCAGGGGATTGGCTGTGCTGACCGGGATCACCCGCTCCAGCTTGCCGTCGATGCCGCCGACCCCCTCCAGCTCCAGTTCCAGAAACTCCGGCTGAGGGAAGCCGGGGCCCAAGCCCCTGGCCCCTTCCCGGAAAGCCTTGACCTTATACACATACTCCCCCCGATAGGGCAGATACCCTTCCGGCAGGGCGGTGGACAATAATCTGATCCGTTTTTTCATCTTCCCTGCCCTCACTTATTCGATAATCCGGTCTTCCGGAACTTCTCCGCCCAGTTGCCCACCGGACAGTAGACCAGGCAGCGGTCGCAGTGGTACATGGGCAAATGATCCAGGGTCTGGAAACCGGGGCTTTCAAACTGCTTCTCCAGGGCCGCGGCCAGCTCCTCGTCGCTGGGATGCTCGCTTTCGATCGCATTGGAAGCGAAGCGGTTCAGCTCCCGCTTGAAGCCGAAGCAGGCGGCGGCGCAGCCGTTCACATCCAGCTTGCCGACCTTGACCTTCGCTTCCCCGGATCTCCATTCGATCCCCTCCCCCGCCTCCAGGGCATGGACGGGGCAGACCTGCACGCAGACGGCGCCGCATTTTTCCGGGTCGCAGAGCTTTTCCCCGGAATAGGGCTTATCGTACTCCTCAAACTCCAGGCTGGTTACGATGGCGCAGAGGTACACCCGGGGGCCGTTATCCGGGGTGATGATCCGGTGGTTCCAGCCCATTTCTCCGATCCCCGCCCAGTAGGCGGCCTTGTACAGATCGATGGGCAGACCCGATTTGAGAGGATCCGCGAAATAGGGGACGTAGTTCCCCTCCGGCTGCACCGCCTGGAGTACGTTATTGGTCAGGGGCATGGCGAAGCAGCCATAGGTGTTCTCCAGCCACTGGGCGATATCGTAGGTCTCCTTCATGCACAGGTGGTTCACGCTGAGGACGAAGGAATGGGCGGAATAGGAACCCGAAACGTTCATCACGCCGTTCTCAAACTGGCGGAACTTGGTCTGGATGGAGCCGGAGATGAGCCGCCTGCCGAAGACGATGACGGACTTGGCGTTGGGAAGCAGATCCGAGGGACGGCGGCCGACCGGCTCATCCTCCAGGACCGAGGCCGGGCAGAGGCCCACATAGTCCATGTCCGAACCGGCGAGGACGCGGTTCTTTACCATTTCCGATCTGGTCATTTGTGCCGCGCCTCCTCCCAGTTATAGGTGTCCACATCCACTTCCGGGCAGTCGTCGATGTACTGATTGATGTCCACGCTGGAGACCTTCGTATCATGGAAGCGTTCCTTCCAGTTGCCTACGGGGCAGTACTGGAGGCAGTTGCCGCATTTCCAGGAGGTCTGGTGCTGGATGAAATGATGGTAGATGTTTTCCTTCTTCACCCGGAAGCGCTGGGCGGGAGTAAACTCCTCGTCGATGGGGTTCTCCATGATGGGATCCATCAGGTTATAATCCCCGTTGAAGTTGAAATCCGAATAGCAGCCCTCGCAGGCGATCTTGCACTTGGTCCAGTTCAGACCGGAATACTTCTCAATGTGGCCTTCCCCGAAGTCCACGATCCGCTCCTGGCCGGGCTTATAGGGGGGGATGGCCCCGGTGGGACAGACCTTCTCGCAGATGTGGCACTTCTCGTAATCGCAAAGGCGCTCCCCGTCCATCATGGGATCCGGAGTGAGCTTCAGGGTGGTGAGCACCCCGCCGAAGCGGTTCCGGGGGCCGAATTCCGGGGTGAGGACGATGCTGTGCCAGCCGAACTGGCCCAGGCCGGCGGCAACGGCGCAATGGCGCATGCTCAGCATGCCGGAGCCGTGGGTGGGGCCCGCGGTCATGGGCATGGCGATCTCCCCGGTGTTCTGCTCCAGGTACCGGGCCAGCCGATAGGCCGCCCACAACAGGTTATAGTTTGGAGAGCCCACGTACCCGAACATGCCATATTGCCCGTGTACGTTGAATTTCCGGTCCTCATAGGCCCGCAGGGCGGCGTTGACGGCCCCGTCCGGCAGACGCGTGCAGAACATGATCACCGACTGACATCCGGGAAGAAAGTCCGTGGGATGCATCCCCTTTGGCGCGGAATTGAAGCGCTCGATGCTGGCGATGCCGACTTTTTCCTGATGACACTCGGTCAGGACAAAATCTTTGATCTGCTTTTCCAATGTTGGCATTCCCATAGCGTTCACCTCTTGTACGTATCTTGATTCTCCTCTTATTAATTTTATATTATAGCACTCTCGATGAAGAATATCAAATCCCAAACGCAGGTATCCCCAACGCAAAGGCGTTGAATCTGCCTGCCCTTTGCATTATAATGGATCGAAAGTTCTTCCGCCCATTCAGCCCGAAAGGAGGGCACGGCAATGAAAAAATGCAGCGCGTTGAGGATAATCGCCATTCTGCTGATCCTGGGTCTTCTGACCGCCTGCGCCACGGTCACCCCCATCCCCACCCAGGAGCCTCAGCCTACGTTCCCGCCGGAGACGGCGGCGCCCACACCGGTGCCCACTCCGAAACCGACGCCGAAACCCACACCGGAACCGACCCCCGAACCCACACCGGAGCCCACGCCGGAACCGGTGCGGCTCGATACCTCGCCCGACGAACTGGCGAACACGCTCTGGTGCCTGTACGCCTATGAGGTCGAGGGGAGCTATGAGGAGGCCTGGGAAACCGGCGCCGAGAAATGGCTGGAGTTCATCTACGACGTCGCCGAGGTGAATCTTTACGAGCGTTCGGACGGCGGCCTGTGGTCCGGCGAATGCATGCGCCTGTGGAAGGACGAGACGGGCGCGGTCTTCTTCCGGGAAGAGAACGAAGCCGGGACCCGGCGCTTCACCGTCACCGCCATGAGCGAATGGGATATGGAGATCAGCTGCAGCTGGGAGAATCCGGACGGAACGCCGGGGGGCAGCACCCTGTGGTTCAGCCGGGTCTCGCCCCAGGAGGACGGCCGTCCCCTGGACGAGGAGGAAACGGCCTTCTTCGCATCCCTGTTCAGCCCCGCCGACTGGGGCTTCTTCCGCACCTGCTTCGCCTATCCCCAGGAGATCGACTGGGCGGCCGTCTGCGCCGGGGGCGCGGGCATTTCCCGGGAGCCCACGGAGGAGGAGCTGGCGGCCTGGCGGAAGCAGTACCGGGAGGAGCCGGAGGGCGAGCTCATGGTCATCCGGCAGGCCGATCTGCCGGAGCTGGCGGACAGGAAGACGGATACGGACTACCGGGAGGCCCAGAACCCGCTCCTCTGGTGGTTCGCGCCGGATAATGAGCACTTCATGGGATACCGGGATCCTGCCGCCGCAGAACCCGTTCAGTTTCGGAGCATGTACCGCTGGGGCGCGAGTCTGACCGTCTACTACACTCTGCCGGAGAAGGAAGAACAGGTGTACCGGGCCAGGCTTCGTCAGGCAGACCGGGCGGACTGCCCCCTGGTGTTCAGCTCCGTATCCGAGGCGGGCGGGATCGCCCCGGTAAAGCTGGCCATGATCCGCTTCTATGAGACCCGGGAGGAGGCGGAGGCCGTCCCGGGGGTCTCCGCCTTCATCCCCACGGAGCATCTGGATTCCGACGAGCCCAACTGGGTCTGGGCGGTGGTCACCTCCTGGCAGGAGGGCCTGCAGTACAGCCTCCAGCGGGCTTCCATGTCCGGGGAGAACGCGGGCGCCATGGAGGCGCTGATCGGGGCGAAGATCCCGGATCAGGTGCTGTTCTCCGGCACGCTGAATGCCAATGAATCGGTGGCTCTGGAGGTCGATCTGGCCTGGTATCCCCGGCTGCGGCTGGAGTTCACCAAGGACTATTTCTGGGGAGAATACTGGTTCGGTCAGGATAACTGGAACACCGCCATGGAACTGGATACCCGGCGATTCGTCACCGGTCACGACCTGGACGGGGAAGGCCGGGGCTGCTCCCCCCTGACCGAAGATGAACTGATGAACGTCCTCAGCGGCAGTCCCTGGCTCCTCACGGACGAACGGGACGAAGACATCCTGGCCTGCCTCCAGTTTTACGCCGACGGCAGGGCGGATATCGTCCTCGCGGAAACCTGGTACAGCCTGCAGGGCGAATTCTTCCGCTTGAACGCCCGGGAGGACCAGGCTCCGGACGCGGTGCGGCTCACCGCCGGCTCCGAAAGCTGGAGCAGCTGGATCGGCGGCACCGGCGGCGGGGATTCCGACCGGGTCGGGGATTACGCCCTCTCCCTGGTCCAGCTGCCCGGCGAGCAGATTCTCTCCCTGTACCGGATTGGGGATGCCGGCGGCCTGGGGCTGCTGCTCCCCGGCTGCTCGGAGGAAGACTCCGCCTTCTATTTCCGCCGTTACATGGGCGCGACGCCCGTCGTCCCCGTAGGCTGAGCCATGGGCAAGGAGAACGGCGAATGGATCCTCCATGGACGCACGGGGCCGGGTCAGCTCAGGACCCCGGAGGAACTGGAGGCGCGGGTGGAGGAGCTGGGATTTCTCCCCCTGTTTGAGAATGAAATCAAGGGCTTTTCCGTGGAAGAGCATACGGATCCGGCGGATTGGTGGACAGATGACGAAGCCAGGGACCCATGGAGCTGGCGGGAACAGCTGGCCCGACGGGGCAGGGTGGTTTACGGCAAATTCTTCGGCGGACGGGCGGGTTTCGTCTCCCTGGACTGGTTCCCCCGCTTCGCCAACGCCCGGCGGGACGGATACGACTTCGACGCCCTCTGGGAGGAGGGCAAGGCCAAGGCGAAGATGAAGCGGATCATGGATCTGTTCCCGGGCCGGGAGGAGCTGTTCTCCAACGAAGTACGCCGTCTGGCAGGCTTCGGCAGCCAGGGGGAACACGGTTTCGAGGGGACCCTCACCGCCCTGCAGATGCTGACCTATCTGGTGGTGCGGGATTTCCGTTCCCGTCTGAACAAGGCCGGACAGCCCTACGGCTGGCACATCGCGGTGCTCTGTACGCCGGAGGCCCGGTGGGGATATGACGCTGTCACCTCCGCGTATTCCGAGGAACCGGCGGACTCCCGGGAGGCCATCATCCTGCACCTGCGGAGCTGTCTCCCCGAGGCCGGGGAAACGGCCCTGCGTCGACTGATGAAATAGGAGGCGGAACATGGAATACAACAAAGCGGTTTCTGATCTGCATATCGGGGATCAGGTGGAGGGCTACTATGCCCTGGGGAACATCCAGCTCAAAAAGAGCGCCGCCGGAAAACCATACCTCAGCTGCACCGTCTCCGACGCCACCGGCTCTGTGGACGCGAAGCTCTGGAATTTCACCGGCCAGGCAAGCGCGGAGGACAGCGGCAAGGCCGCTCTCATCCGGGGAGAAGTGACGGAATACAACGGCAATCTGCAATTCATCATCCAGCGCATGCGCTTTGCCGGAGACCAGGACGACTACGATCCTGCGGCCCTGGTCCCCGCTGCGCCCATCGACCCGGCAGCGGCCATGGATGAGGTCCGGCAGCTGATCCGCTCATTGGAGGATGAGGATTACAAAAAGCTGTGCCTCGCCCTCACGGAGCGGTACGAGGCGGCCTTCACCCGCCTCCCTGCCGCAAAGAGCATGCACCATGCCTTCCTGTACGGTCTGCTGATGCATACCCTGAACATGCTTCGCCTGGCGGATTTCATGGCGGGATTGTACGCCGAAGTGGTCCACCGGGACCTGCTCCTGGCGGGCACGCTGCTCCATGACCTGGGCAAGCTCTGGGAATTCCGCCTCTCTCCCCTGGGACTGGTGACGGAATACAGCGTGCCCGGGGATCTGCTGGGTCACATCTATATGGGCGCACGGGAGGTGGAGACCGCGGGGAAGGAGCTGGGCCTGCCGGAGGAAAAGCTGACCCTCCTGGCCCACATGATCCTCTCTCACCACGGCGACCCGGAATTCGGCGCGGCGGTCCCCCCGAAATGCGCGGAGGCGGAGCTTCTCTCCGCCATCGACCGGATCGACAGCCGGATGGAGATCTACGCCGAATCCCTGCCCCAGGCCCAGCCGGGCCGTTTCACTCTTCGGGTCCCGGCTTTGGATAAACGGGTATACCGCATCGACTGAGAAGAGAAAAAACGCCCCCGCATCGGAAGTGATATGCTCCCTCAATGAGAGACAGTGAAAAAGAAAAACACCGTCAAACATAAGGGGAGCATATCAAGCAAGCCGATGCGGGGGCTGATCGTTTGTTGTCAGCAGAGGCCGTATTCCTGTGCCAGAGATCGGAAAGCGGGAAGGGACCTGCGGATCATTTCTCCCTTCACGCAGTAGGCCGCCCGGGCGTAGCCGGTGATGCCGAAATCATTGGAGGGCACCAGGAGCAGGCCGTATTTCCGGGCATGTTCGCAGAATTCCTTGGCGTCCGGGATCGGGCAGCGGATAAAGAGATAGAATGCTCCGTCCGGATGGATATAGGGCATCTTCACTTCGTCCAGGATGCTGCAGAGGATATCCCGATTCTCCTTATAAGTGCTGACGTCCGGCTTCAGATCCACACAGGCCTCGATGACACGCTGCATCAGGCTGGGGGGATTCACATAGCCATAGGATCGGGCCGCGCCTGCCACAGAGGCAAAGACCTTCTCCCGTTCCGCCGCCCGGTCGCTCACGGCGCAGTAGCCGATGCGCTCGCCGGGAAGGGAGAGGGATTTGCTGTAGGAATAGCAGACCACGGTGTTCTCGTAGAAACTGATGGGACTGGGCACCTGCTTCCCGTCGTACTCCAGTTCCCGGTAGGGCTCGTCGCTGACGATATAAATCGGGTGGCCGAATCTCTCCTGCGCCTTGTGCAGAACGGCTGCCAGCCGCTTCAGGCTGTCCTCCGTCAGCACGCTGCCGGCGGGGTTGTTGGGGGAGTTCACCAGCACCACGGCGGTCTTCTCCGTGAGGACTGCCTCCAAAGCGGCCTCATCCAGCTGCAGATCCTCCCGCCGCAGAGAACAGACCACGAACTTTCCCCCCGCCGTACGGGTGAACACCGGATATTCCGGGTAATGGGGGGCAAGAGCCACCACCTCTTCCCCGATGCGGGTCAGGGCCCGGATGGAGGAGGTGACGGCGGCGGAAGCGCCGCAGGTGACATAGATATCCGTGTATTCCGTATTCACCCCGCAGCGGGCGTTCAGCTGGTCGGAAATGGCCTTCCGCAGACTGGGACGACCGGGAGCGACAGTATAATCATGGAGGGTGGGATCCTCCAGCGCCTTGAGGATCGCCTCTTTTACCTGAGGCGGAGCCGGCACGCTGGGATTGCCCAGGCTGAAATCATAGACCTTGTCCTCCCCGATCTCCGCCTTCAGGCGGAGGCCGTATTCGTATACCTCACGGATGCAGTTTCGGGCGATGCCCCAGCCCAGGGTATCAGATGGGATCACACGAATTCCTCCTTTTTCTTTTCCTCTTCTTTAAGATAACTCATCAGATAGTCAACTGCAAGCCTGTATCCGTCAAAACCGAAGCCCGCGAAGGTTTTCAGGCAGGCCATTCCGGGATAGGAGATGCGCCGGAACTCCTCCCGGGACTGCACGTCCGTCAGATGCACCTCCACCGCGGGTATGGCCACGGCCTTCAGCGCATCCAGGATGGCCACGCTGGTATGGGTGTACGCCGCGGGATTGATGACGATGCCGTCATAAACGCCGTAGGCCCTCTGAATGATCTCTACCAGTTCCCCTTCATGGTTGGACTGATAGAGGGTCGCCTCCGCCCCGGCCTGATCGCAGGCCTCCCGGACAAAGGCACACAGGGCGGCGAAATCCTGTTTGCCGTAGAGTTCCGGTTCCCGGATACCCAACATGTTCAGATTGGGCCCGTTGATGATCAGCAGCTTTTTTCCCATAGCTCCAGTATCTCCTTGGCGGCAGCCTTCGGGCTGCCGTTGTTCTCTGCCCGGTGATCCGCAAAGGCGGCGTACAGATCCTTCCTCCTCCGGTACAGCTCCTCCGGCCCGACGCTCTGGCTCAGGGGGCGGCCGGAGACCGGCAGTTTGCCCGGATCCCGCCGGATCCAGAAGATCCTGCCGTTCTGCCGCAGGAGGTTCCGGTTCTCCGGCCGCACCACGCAGCCCCCTCCCGTGGCGATGACCGCGCCGGAACCCTTTCCCAGCTCCGCCAGCACCCGGGTCTCCAGGTCCCGGAAGACCGCCTCCCCCTCTTGCCGGATGATCTCCGCCGGGCTTCGCCCGGCTTCCCGGGTCAGCACCTCGTCCGCATCCAGGAAGGGACGGTCCATCTCTCTGGCCAGCAGCTTCCCCAGCCGGGTCTTTCCGCAGCCCGGCATGCCGATGAGGATCAGGTTTTCCGTGGTCTTCCGCACGCTGTCGGCTGCCTTTTCGATCAGGTCCTCCGGCAGGGAACAACCCAGGAAAACCTCCTCGCTGCCGTGGGCCTGCGCAGCCAGCATCCCCAGGCCGTTCCGGCAGGGGATGCCCAACGCCTCCGCCTCCAGCAGAAGGGCGGTGCGGGCGGGATTGTAAATCAGATCCAGCACGGCCCGGCATTCCGGAAAGCTCCGAAGGCTCGCCGCCGCTTTCCCGTTCTCCGGATACATGCCCACGGGAGTGGCGTTCACCACCAGCCGGGCATCCCGATGGCGATCCAGATTCCCGTAATGATCCGGACCGGTGCGGGATATCGCCGTCACCTCCGCCGCTCCCAGGTCCCGGAGCACGGCGCAGGCGGTGACGCTGGCTCCGCCGGTGCCGAAGACCACCGCCTTTTCTCCGGCCGGATCGAAGCCGAGGGAGGAGAGCATATACCGGAAGCCCGCATAATCCGTGTTGTCCCCGTACCAGCCCTCCGAAGTGCGGCGAAGCGTGTTCACGCTGCCGATGCGCTCTGCCGCCGGGGACAGAGCGGCGCACAGGGGGACTACCGCCTTCTTATACGGAATGGTGACGTTCATCCCCAGCAGAGGGGTGGTCTCCAGAAATTCTGCCAGCTGATCCGGCTCGACCTCATACAGGCCGTAATCCGGGCAGCCCAGGACGGCATGGATCTGGGGAGAAAAGCTGTGGCCCAGATGCTCCCCCAGCAGGCCGAATCGATTCGTCATACGATCTCGGAATAGCTGCCCAGGTACTCGAAGCGCTCGCAGAGCCCCTCCAGATCTCCCAGGAGGCTGATCATCTGAGGAGCCCGGACGGGCTTCTCCAGATCGAAGTAGAACATGAACTCGAATTCCCGCTCAGGCAGCGGCCGGCTCTCCAGCTTGGTCAGATTGATCCCCAGGCTGAAGAAGCGGGACAGAAGCTTATACAGGGATCCGGGCTTATGGGGCGTGACCGCCATGATGCTGGTCTTATCCGCTCCCGGATAGATCTCCGGCTCCCGGGCGATGCAGATAAAGCGGGTAAAGTTGCCGCCTTGATCCTGCACGGATTCCCGCAGGCAGTTGAGGCCGTACAGGGCCGCGCAGTGCCGGGAGGACAGGGCCGCCACGTCCTTCCTGCCGCTCTGGGCAACGTATTTGGCCGCCGCGGCGGTGTTTTCGAAGGTCGTGAGCTTCACGTCTCCCAGGCTCTTCAGGAAAGACGCGCACTGGTTCAGGGCCTGCTCGTGGGAGACCACCTCCCGCAGATCCTTCAGTTCCGTCCCGGCGGGGGCCAGGAGGCAGTGATCCACCTTCAGGCGCACGCTGCGCACGATGTAGAAGCGGTGGCGCATCATCAGGTCGTACACCGCGTTCACGCTGCCCGCGGTGCTGTTTTCGATGGGCAGGACGCCATATTGGCACATGCCCTGTTCAATGGCGGTAAAAACACCTTCGAAATTCTTGAAGAACAGGATATTGGGTACGGAAAAAAGTCTCTCGCAGGCTTCCTGGGAATAGGCTCCCTCCACACCCTGGCAGGCAACGGGAGCAAACTCCGGAAATACCTCCGGCGTTTTTGCGATCGCCTCCTCGATCATGGTGCACAGAGGGGCTTTGTCCCGGTTCAGCTGGGCCTGATAGGCTTTGCTCAGATCGAAGAGCTGGGAATACAGGGCGGCAGTATAACCCCGGAACTCCTCGCCCGCCTGCTGCGTGACCGCCACCAGCTTTTTCCGTTCCCGCTCCGGGTCCGTCAGAGGCAGGCCCTTTTCCTTCTTCCAGGCCGCCACGTCCCGGCTCACGGTCATCCTCCGGCAGAACAGGTCCACCAGCTGTTTATCGATCTCGTCAATCTTCACTCTGGCCTCAGCAAGATCCATTCTGTGAACATCTCCTTTCCAATATGGCGTCATACAGGGCTGCCGCGGCAGCCGCCTCCATACAGGGTACGGCTCTGGGCACGATGCAGGGGTCATGTCTTCCGCCGATCCGCAGAGGCACCGTTTCCCCGGTGCGGATATCCACGCTGCGCTGTTCCAGGGCGATGGAAGGCGTAGGTTTCACCGCCGCGCGAAAGACGATGGGCATCCCAGTGCTCATCCCTCCCAGGATGCCGCCGTGGTTGTTGCCCTCCGTCCGGATGCTTCCCTCCGGTCCGGGAACAAAGGGGTCGTTGCAGGCGCTTCCGGTCATCTCCGCGGCCAGGAAACCCGCGCCGAACTCGATCCCTTTTACTGCGGGGATCCCGAACACCGCCTGGGCAATGCGGTTTTCCAGGCCGCCGAACATGGGCTCGCCGATCCCCGGGGGGCAGCCATGGATCGTGCATTCGATCACACCGCCCACGCTGTCTCCCTCTCCGGCGGCGGCGAGGATGGTCTCCTCGAACCGCTCCGGGTCCTTCTCCCCGCCGATGCTGAGGATCTTCGCCTCCACCCGGATCCCCAGGAGCTCCAGCTGCTGGATGGCTATCCCGCCGGCGATGCACAGAGGCGCGGTCAGGCGGCCTGAAAACTGCCCTCCTCCCGGGTAATCCCGATCCTCCCCGAAGCGGAGCATGGCGGGGAGATCCGCATGTCCCGGCCGAGGGACAAACCGAAGCGGCTCATAGTCCCCGGATCGGGTATCCCCATTGCGGATGAGGAAGGTCAGCGGTGCGCCGCAGGTCCTCCCTTCGGGTCCCAGGCCGGAGAGAAGCTCCGGGATATCCGCCTCTTTCCGGGCGGTGGACAGGGGGCTCTTCCCCGGCGCCCGCCGGTCAAGGAAGGCCTGCAGGACCGCCAGATCCACAGGGCTCCCCGCAGGCAGGCCCTCGATGGTCACCCCGATGGCCGGGGCGTGGGACTGGCCGAAGATCGTAAATCGAAACAGATTGCCGAAGCTGTTGCTCATATTTCCTCCTCCCGGATGCTGCCTCCCAGACGGCGGTAATCCTGCCAGAAGGCGGGATAGGATTTCTCCACCGACTCCGCCCCCAGGATCGTCACCGGTTCCCGGCAGACCAGCGCCGCCACGGCGGCGCTCATGGCGATCCGATGATCCCGGCAGCTGTCCACCACGCCGCCCCGAAGGGTCTCTTTTCCCCTGATGATCAGTTCCTCCGGCTTTTCCTCCGCCTCCGCCCCCAGGGCGTTCAGCATGGCGCAGACGCTCTGCAGCCGGTCGCTCTCCTTCAGCCGGAGCCTGCCGGCGTTGATGAACCGGGTCTCCCCCGGGCTGGCGGCAGCCACCGCCGCCAGCGGAGGCACCAGATCCGGGATATTTCCCGCGTCGATCACCGCGCCGCCCTGCCGGATACGGGGGATCAGTTCCGCAGCCGCCCGATCCCCCTGGGCGGAATCGGGATCCAGGCCCGTGATCCGGATCTTCCGGCTGCTCAGCGCATCCGCCGCCAGCCAGAAGGACGCGCCGGACCAGTCTCCTTCCACCTCCGCCTGGCCGGGGGAACGGTAACCGCCGCCGGAAACGAGCCGCCAGCTCTCTCCCGCCTGCTCGCCTGACCAACTCAGGCCGAACAGGGCCTGCGCCTGTTTCGTCATTTTCAGATACCCGGCGGATTCCAGCCTGCCGGTGGGGATCAGAACGCTCTCCCCTTCCAGCAGGGGCAGGGCAAAGAGCAAGCCGCTGATATACTGGGAGGAGATATCCCCGGGAATGGAATAAACGCCCGGTCCCAGTCTGCCGGAAAAGGCAACGGCATCCCGGACGGGCCTGCTCAGCGCCGCTCCGTGCCGTTCCAGTTCCTCCCACAGGGGGGAGAGGGGCCGCTCGGGCAGTCTGCCCCGCAGGAGGAAGCGTCCCTCCCCGCCCAGGGCGCAGACCACGGGCAGGAGAAAACGCAGGGTACTGCCGCTTTCCCCGCAGTCCAGCACCGCACCACGGGGAACCGTCCGGATGGGGACGATACGAAATGCTCCGCAGCGATACTGCACCTCCGCCCCCATAGCCTGAAGGCAGGAGGCGGTGGCCTCGATATCCTTGTTCAGCATGCCGCACTCCAGCACCGTGGGCCTGTCCGCCAGGGCGGCGCAGATCAGGAGACGGTGAGCCTGGGACTTGGAAGGAACGGCCCGCAATTCTCCCTCCAGAGGCCCGGGCTGAATGATCACCTTCATCCCCGGCACCCCGCTTCCATGAAATCCATGAGTTCCCGCCTGTCCATGGGCCGGATCCCACAGCGGCCCAGTTCCTCGGGTACGACCACATCCACCCGGGACCCGCTCCATTTCTTATCCGCCAGCATGAATTCCTCCAGTTCCTCCGTCGGCCAGTGGGAACGGACAGGCAGCTCCAGCTTCTCCAGCAGGCGCTCCAGCCTTCCGGGCAGCTCCGCCGGACACCAGCCCCGGGCGGCTGCGGCCCTTGTCACTGCCGCCATGCCGACGCTCACGCCCCGGCCGTGGCTGAGGGTGAAGCCGCTGCGCTGCTCCAGGGCATGACCCAGAGTATGGCCCAGGTTCAGCAGCTTTCTTGCCCCCCGGTCGAATTCATCCCGGCTGACGAAGCCCTGCTTATCCCGCACGCAGTGCTCCACCACCCAGGCACGGTCGAAATCCAGTCCCCGTTCCTCCAGATGGAGGAACAGCTCCGGATCGCAGAGGACGCCGTATTTCACCACCTCTGCGCAGCCGTCCGCCAGGGTCTCCCGGGGCAGCGTATCCAGCGCTGCGCAACCGCACAGGACCAGACTGGGCTGCCAGAAAGCCCCTGCCAGGTTCTTGCCTGCGCTCAGATCGATGGCTGTCTTTCCGCCTACGGAGGAATCCACCATGGCCAGCAGCGTGGTGGGTACCTGGATATAGTCGATGCCCCGGAGGTACGTGGCGGCGGCGAAGCCCCCCAGATCCCCCGTGACCCCGCCTCCCAGGGCCAGCAGCACATCCTGCCGGTCTATCCGGCATCGGCTGAGCCATTCCAGGATCCCGATATAGACGGAAGCGTTTTTGGAGGCTTCCCCATGGGGAAAGACATGGCGGAACACCGTCAGACCCGCTCCGGCGAGACGGTCCTCCAACTCCTGTCCGTACAGGCTCCAAACCGTATCATCCGCCAGGATCGCCGCCCGGGCTGCGCCGGGTACGGCTGTCCGGACCCGCTCCCCCGTATCTGCGGGAAGCCGGTCCGCGATCTGCACCTCATAGGTGCGGGATGCGGGGATGACGACCGTGCTCATCTTCCGTCGATCTCCATTTTCCGTCTGCAGCCTTCCTCCAGGAGATGCTGCAGGGTCTCGCCGTCCTGCGATTCCAATGCCTTCCGGTACTTTTCCAGATCCCCGATGAAGGAATCCAGCTCCCGCAGGAGATTATCCCGATTTTCCAGAAACAGCTCCGTCCACATCTCCGGCTTCAGCCAGGCAACCCGGGTCATATCCTTGTAGCTTCCTGCGGAGAACCCCCTGTGCCCCGCAGCCGTGGGGCTCTTGATATAGGCGTTGGAGACCAGATGGGGCATCTGGGAGGTGAAGGCGATCACCTCGTCATGCTGCTCCGCCGTGGTGACGGCGAAAGAGCCGAAACCCAGAGGGGCCAGGAGCATCTTCACCCGCTCCAGCAGCTCCATATCGAAATGCTCGGGGGGAACCAGGACCATGGGCGCCCCATGGAACAGGGTTTCCCTGGCATACTTGAAGCCGGAATGATGGGTGCCCGCCATGGGATGGCCTCCCACGAAGGTAAACCCGTATTTTTCCGCCAGGGGAAACGCCGCGGCGCAGATCGGGCGTTTGGTCCCCAGGCAGTCCATCACCACCATATCCTTCGGGAGAAAGGGGGCCTCCTTCCGGAGGTACTCCTCCGCAGCCTGCGGGTACGTCGCCAGAAGCAGCAGATCGCAGTCCGCCTGATTCTCCCGGGTGAGTTCCTCAGACACAGCCCCCGACAGAATGGCAAACCCCAGGATACTCCTGTCCGTATCCAGCCCCAGCACCCGGACTCCCTCCGCCCGGGAAAAGGCCTTCGCCATGGAACCTCCGATGAGTCCAAGGCCAACGATGCCAACCGTCATGCGCTCATCGCCTCCAGAAGCTTTCTGATCCTTACGCTCAGGTTCGCAAACTGCTCCGGCGTCAGGGACTGGGCTCCGTCGCACAGCGCGTGAGCCGGATCGTTATGCACCTCCACCATGATCCCGTCCGCTCCCGCTGCCGCGGCAGCCAGGGCCATAGGAGGCACCAGACGGCTGACCCCTGTGGCATGGCTGGGATCCACGATCACCGGCAGATGGGTCTTCTCCTGCAGCACGGGCACCGCGGAAAGGTCCAGCGTATTCCGGGTCATGGTCTCATAGGTGCGGATGCCCCGTTCACAGAGGATGATCTTCTCATTGCCCCCGGCCATGATGTACTCCGCGCTCATCAGAAGCTCCTTCAGGGTGCTGGCCAGCCCCCGCTTCAGCAGGATGGGCCGGTCCAGATGGCCCAGTTCCTTCAGCAGATCGAAGTTCTGCATGTTCCGGGCTCCAACCTGGATGATATCCACGTCCTCAAACAGGTCCAGCGTATCGATGCTCATGATCTCACTAACCAGGGGCAGGCCGGTGGCTTTCTTGGCCTCGCTCAGAAGCCGGAGGCCTTCCCCCTTCAGGCCCTGGAAATCATAGGGAGAGGTACGGGGCTTGAAGGCGCCGCCCCGCAGCACGTCGGCTCCGGCGTCCTGCACCCGCTTCGCCACATCGATGATCTGCGCCTCGTTCTCCACGGAGCAGGGGCCGGCGATGATGCAGAATCCAGCGCCGATCCGCACCTTCCCCACTTCCACCACCGTGTCCTCCGGATGGAACTGGCGGCTGCATTTTTTATAGGGTTCACTGACCCGCTGGACGGATTCCACGATATCCAGGCTTTCCAGCAGTTCCGGGTCGATGCGGCTGGTATCCCCCACCAGGCCCAGGACCGTGTAAGCCTTGCCCTCGGAAATATGCACGTCCGTGACCATGGTTTTCAGCCACTTGATCAGATGTTCCCTCTGCTCCGGGGAGGTGTTGGGCTTCAATACGGCGATCATAACGCATTCTCCTTACTTCAAATTTGGATAAAGAAAAAGACTGCCCAGCATACGCGCTGTGCAGTCGGCCGAACGGGAAAGGGCGGTTCAGAAACGGCAGCACAAAGCGCTATTCCTTTTTTCCGTAAAGGAATAGTACCCAAAATAAAAGCTGCTGCCGCTGATGAAACGCATCAAGCCGTCCTCCAAAAACAGGTTGGATAGATTATAGCGTTTTAAATCGCAAATGTCAATCCCGATTTCTGCATTTTCCAACGGGGCTCGGTCTTGTTCCGCCGACCGGATTATGCTATGATTCCATTATCTGTTTAACATTATTTTATAACCGGAAGAAGCGATGATATGAACGTTACCCTTGAACACCTCACCAAGGTTTTTCCCTCCCGGGACCGGAAGGTCAAGCAGGGAACCGTCGCGGTGAACGATTTCTCCTTTGAGATCCCGGATGGAGAACTGGTAGGCCTGCTGGGTCCCTCCGGCTGCGGCAAGAGTACCGCCCTGTATCTGATATGCGGACTGGAAAAACCCACTTCGGGCAGGATCTACTTCGGCGAGGACGACGTAACGGATCTTCCCCCGGAAAACCGGGGGGTAGGGCTGGTCTTCCAGAACTATGCTCTGTACCCGCACCTTACCGTCCGGCAGAACATCCTCTTCCCCCTGCAGAACCTGAAAGGAGAGGAACGCCCTTCCAAGGAGGAAATGCTCCGGAAGGCGGAAGAAGCGGCCCGACTGGTCCAGATCGAGCAGTACATGGACCGGAAGCCCAGTCAGCTCTCCGGCGGACAGCAGCAGCGCGTGGCCATCGCCCGGGCTTTGGTAAAGACGCCCCGGATCCTGCTTCTGGACGAGCCTCTTTCCAACCTGGACGCCCGGCTGCGCCTCCAGACCCGGGAGGAGATCCGGCGCATCCAGCGGGAGACCGGCGTCACCACGATCTTTGTGACCCATGATCAGGAAGAGGCCATGAGCATCACCGACCGGATCATCGTCATGAAGGAGGGCATCGTCCATCAGATCGGCGCGCCTCAGCTGGTCTACGACGATCCGGTGAATCTGTTTGTGGCGAAATTCCTGGGCAATCCCCCCATCAACGTATTCACCGGACGGGTGGCGGGCGGCCGCCTGTACCTGGGAGAAGATCCGGTGCTGGAGGTCTCCGGCGCTCCGGAGGGGGAAGTCTGGGCAGGCATCCGGCCTGAGGGCTTCCGTCTTCGGGAGGACGGACCCATGGGCTGTACCCTGCGGGCAGTGGAGGTAATGGGGCGGGACATGAGCGTCCTGGCCGCCCATCCGGCCTGCGATACCCCCACCTTCCGTGCCATCATCGACTCGGACAGCCGGGTGGACCGGAAGAGTCAGGAGGTCCGCTTTTCCCTGCGGCCGGCCAAAGTCTTCCTGTTCAGCAAGGAAACGGAGGAGCGCATTCCCGCGATCCTCCGGGGAGAGGAGGGCCGATAATGGAACAGCGAAACGGAAAAGCCTGGCTCTATCTCCTGCCCGCCATCCTGTTCCTGGGACTTTTCATGGTCTATCCTCTGATCGACGTGTTCGTATACTCCGCGGAGGAGGGGTACAACTCCGCCTCCCAGACCTATTTTGGGGCGGGCCTGTACAACTTCTCCTATGTCCTGCATGACGCCTATTTCCTCCAGGCGGTGAAGAACACCTTCATTCTGGTGATCATCACCGTTCCGGTGTCCACCGCCCTGGCTCTGCTGATCTCCCTGGGACTCAGCTCCATCAAGCCTCTGCGGAACCTGTACCAGACCATCTACTTTCTTCCCTACGTGACCAACACTCTGGCGGTAGGCCTGGTATTTATGATCCTGTTCAAAAAGACCGCCTATACGGACGGCCTGGTGAACCTGATCCTGCACTGGTTCGGGGGGAACACTGTGGACTTCATCGACGGTCCCCACTGGGCCAAAATGTTCGTCCTCTGCTTCTACACCGTTTGGGTGGTGCTGCCCTTCAAGATCCTCATCCTCACCAGCGCTCTGGCCTCCGTCAAGCAGGATTACTACAACGCCGCCCGGATCGACGGCACCTCCTCCCTGCGCACCTTCACCCGCATCACCCTGCCCATGATCTCCCCCATGATCTCCTACCTGATCATCACGGGCTTCATCGGCGCCTTCAAGGCCTACAGCGACGCCGTCGCTCTCTTCGGCACGGACCTGAACGCGGCGGAGATGAACACCATTGTGGGCTATGTTTACGACATGCTCTACGGCAACAGCGGCGGCTGGCCCTCCTATGCCTCGGCGGCGGCGGTCATCCTCTTTGCCATCGTGCTCACCATCACCTGCGTGAACCTCCTGGTGAGCAAGAAGCATGTGTATTACTGAGGAGGCGGAGCAGATGTCCCATCAAACGGAACTCCAGTCCATCGAGCGGGCCGCCCGGAACCGGCGGATCCTGAAAAAGAGCTTCACCTACCTGATGCTCACCCTGTGGGCAGCGCTGGTGCTGTTCCCCTTCTATTGGATGGTCCTCAGCTCCCTGAAGAGCTACAGCGCTTACAACGCGGAATACGTGCCGAAGTTCTTCACACTCTCCCCCACCCTGCAGAACTATGCGGACGCTTTCACCACGGTCTCCCTGGGGCGGTATTTTCTGAACACCCTGATCTTCACGGTGGTCACCACCGCTTTGATGCTGATCGTCATCACCCTGGCGGCTTTCGCCTTTGCCCGGCTTTCCTTCCGGGGGCGGGACCTGGTGTTCTCCCTTTTCCTGGCCCTGATGATGATCCCCAATGAGCTGGTGATCATCACGAACTTCGTCACCATTACGGATTGGGGCCTGCGGAATACCTTTGCCGGTCTGATCCTCCCCAGCGTCACCTCCGTGTTTTACATCTATCTGCTGCGGGAGAACTTCGCCCAGGTCCCGGATGAACTTTACTACGCCGCCAAGGTGGACGGGACCTCGGATTTCAAATACCTGTGGAAGGTGCTCATCCCCATCTGCCGCCCCACCCTCATCACCGTGGTGATCCTGAAGGTCATCGAATGCTGGAACAGCTACGTGTGGCCCCGGCTCATCACGGACCGGGAGGCCCGCTTCCTGGTCTCCAACGGCATCCAGGAGATCCGGGAAAACGGCTTTGGACGGGAAAACATCCCCGCCATGATGGCCGCTGTGGTAGCCATCTCTCTGCCGCTGATCGTCCTGTTTCTGATCTTCCGGAAGAAGGTCATGGAAGGGGTATCGAGAGGAGGGACCAAGGGATGAAACGCTTCTTCTCCCTGTTTCTCTGCCTGCTGATGATCCCGGGGATGCTGCTTCTGACGGGCTGCCACGGCTCCCGGAGTCTGCCGGACTTCGTGCCTCCCGATGAGTTCGATGAAAGCCGCAGCTACACCGTTACCTTCTGGGCCAAGAACGACACCAACAAAACCCAGACCCGGATCTATGAGAAAGCCATCGCGGATTTCCAGGCGCTTTACCCCAACATCACCGTGAACCTGCGGCTGTATACGGATTACAGCAAGATCTATAACGACGTCATCACCAATATCTCCACCAACACCACCCCCAACGTATGCATCACCTATCCGGACCATATCGCCACCTATCTCACGGGCAGCGGTACGGTGGTCCCGCTGGATGAGCTCTTCGCGGATCCGGATTACGGTCTGGGAGGCGCCAGGCTGCGCTTTGCTTCCCCGAAGGAGGATGAGGTCGTTCCCCAGTTCCTGGGGGAATGCGCCTTTGCCGAGCACCACTACGCCATCCCCTTCATGCGTTCCACAGAGGCGTGTTATGTTAACAAGACTTTTGTGGAGGCTTTGGGCTATACCCTGCCGGAAACTCTGACCTGGGATTTCGTGTGGGAGGTTTCCGAGGCGGCTCTGGCAAAGGACAGCCAGGGGAACTATCTGGTGAACGGTCAGAAGGTGATGATCCCCTTCATCTATAAATCCACGGACAACATGATGATCCAGATGCTCCGGCAGAAGGACGCGGACTACTCCACGCCGGAGGGGGATATCCTCCTGTTCAACGATACCACCCGGGAACTGTTGTATACCGTAGCGGAGCATGCCGCCACCGGCGCCTTTTCCACCTTCAGGATCTCCAGCTACCCCGGAAACTTTCTGAACGCGGGCCAGTGCATTTTTGCCGTGGATTCCACCGCCGGAGCCACCTGGATGGGTTCCCGGGCACCCCTGATGGACATCAGCGCCGACCGGGTGGTAGACTTTGAAACGGCGGTGCTTCCCATCCCCCAGTTCGATCCCCAAGAGCCGCGCATGATCTCCCAGGGGCCTTCCATCTGTATCTTCAACAAGGCGGATCCCCAGGAGGTGCTGGCCTCCTGGCTCTTCGCCCAGTACCTGCTCACCGACGAGGTGCAGACCGCTTATGCGGAGACGGAGGGTTACGTGCCCGTCACCCGCACCGCCCAGGCCTCTGCGGAGTACCGGGATTACCTGGACCGCTGCGGCGAGGATGATCTGGAGCATTATGAGGTAAAGATCCGGGCCTCCCGGCTTCTTCTGGACCATGTGGAGGACACCTTCGTCACACCCGTATTCAACGGCTCCGCCTCCCTTCGGGACGCGGCGGGGCAGCTCATTGAGAACACCGCGAAATCCGTGCGCCGGAAGGAAACGGTGGACGACGCCTATATGGACGAGCTTTTCCGGGATGTGAACTCCCTCTATCGTCTGGGAAGCGGCTCCACCGGCGGACGGAAGGACCTGGGGCCCCTGCCCGGCACGGCCGTCTTCCTTCTCAGCGCCCTGGTCGTCGTATGGGTCCTGCTCCTGGCCTACTGGCTTTTTGAGCGTCTGCGGAAACGGAAGCGGGAAAACGGCACTTGATTTCCTGCCCGTATTCATATACAATGCGTTAGCTGCCGGAAAAACCGGCAGCCACAAAAGGAAAGGATGGAGAACATGAAAAAGACTATCGCTTTGCTGCTCTGCCTGCTGCTGATCCTGGCCCTGGCGGCCGGCTGCTCCGGCGGCGGCGACAAGAAGTCCGCCGGCGTCATGACCTATGCGGAATATGCTGCCGCCGACCTGGACACCAAGGTCGTTATTGAGACCTACGTGCAGGCCAAGCAGTCCTGGTGGGACGACAAAGCCACCGTGTACACCCAGGATAAGGACGGCGCCTATTTCCTGTACAACATGGCCTGCTCTGAGGCCGACTACGCCAAGCTTGTGCCCGGCACCAAGATCAAGGTCACCGGCTACAAGTCCGAGTGGTCCGGCGAGGTGGAGGTCGTCGACGCCACCTTTGAGATCGAGAGCGGCAAGTACATCGCCAAGGCGCTGGACGTCACCAAGCTTCTGGGCACCGACGATCTCATCAAGCACCAGAACGAGTTCGTCTCCTTCAAGGGCATGACCGTTGAGCCCATCCAGGATGCCGACGGGAAAGACGCCGCTTTCCTGTACAAGTGGAACGGCACCGGCAGCGAAGGCGACGACCTGTATTTCAACGTCTCCGTGAACGGCAAGACCTACAACTTCACCGTGGAGTCCTACCTGTGCGATAAGGATTCCGACGTGTACAAGGCCGTGAAGGCCCTGAAGATCGGGGACAAGATCGATCTGGAAGGCTTCCTGTACTGGTACGAGGGCGTGAATCCCCACATCACCAGCGTCAAGACCGCGAAATAACACTCTCTGAAAACCGCCGGGACCGCTTGAAAAAAGCGGTCCCGGTATTACTATTCTCTATTCCTGCTCATCCTCCTGTAAAATAACCGTAAATTTTGGTGAAAATCGCTCTTCTCTTTTCCCTGTGGATTTGTTATAATTTCGCAGGTGTAATTGAGTATCGAAAGGAGCGGATCTGCCATGGGACAGTATGATTGGCTGTTCTACAAGTACCCCAAGGAAGAAAACCCCGCGGACGGTCTTCTTGCGCCGGTACAGGCCTATTTCCGGGGCGAGTTCTCCGTCCCCGGCTCTCAGGTCTACCTGCCCTACCGGGCCTACGTGAAGCCCGGCATCATCTCCGGAGAAGCACACTTCCACCGGGATGAGGAATACCTGGCCATCGTGGGCCACGATCTCCGGGACGCCTTTGAGTCCTTCGACGCGGAGGTCGTCCTGTACATGGGCGAGAGCCCGGACGCCATGGAAAAGATCGTGATCGACCGGCCTGCC
Source organism: Oscillospiraceae bacterium (assembly GCA_017617795.1). Lineage (GTDB taxonomy): Bacteria > Bacillota > Clostridia > Oscillospirales > Oscillospiraceae > UBA1774. Next base: position 444 of record JAFZVM010000149.1, on the reverse strand, counting down.
ATGGTCCGTGTTCCCAAGTATTATTGGCACGGCCCCATTGAGATCACCCGCCTGGGGAAACCCTTGTTCTTCCAGCCGGTGCTGAAGGCCCCGCGGTATTACGCCATCTACCGCCGCTTCGGGCAGGACGGCCGGCCCTATTACTCCGCCGTGGTGGAGGGGACTACCCCCAATGAGCTGGATCCGGACAAGGTCTGCGTCAACGGCGTACCGTGCGTCGGGCAGGAGGTGAAATAAGATGGGTAAGTACGATCATCTCGTCCATTTCTTCGACCGCAACAAAAACAACTGGGGCGAGTTCATGCCCGCCTACCAGGCCTATTTCCGCGGCGAGGACTGTATGGACGACGCGGACTTCTATTCCCCCTACCGCTGCTACATGAAGGAAGCCTTCATCGACCGGGTCTCCAACTTCCATTCCGAGGAAGAATATCTTTCCTTCGT
>JAFZVM010000148.1 GCA_017617795.1 Oscillospiraceae bacterium | reverse complement strand
TTCGCTGGGCTCCGATTTGAGAAGGCTTGCATCGCCGCTGCGCGCCTCGGCCGTACACTTCGACACTTGCGGCGATAGCAGTATTTTTGCCCAGAAATGAATTCCGGGCAAAAATGATTTTCATTCCATTCGCGCCTGCAGGCGCGAACTCTGCGAGGCTGGGGCCAGGTTTGTCTACAGTCTGATGGGGGCAGGCCGTTTGGCCTGCCCCCTTTGGCGTTCCTCAACGTTTTATTTCCCGTAGAACTCCGCGTAGATGCCCCGGACGGCGGTCTCGTAATCCGCCGCGTCGATACCCAGGATGATATTCAGCTCGCTGGAGCCCTGGTCGATCATGCGGATATTGACCCCCGCGGCGGTGACGGCTCCCAGGATGCGGGCGGCGATGCCCTTGTTGGCCACCATGCCGCAGCCCACCACGGCGATGAGGGCCAGATCCTCCTCCAGCTTTACGGCGTCCGGCTTCAGCCGCGCCTCCACCTCCCGCAGGATGGCTTCCCTATGCGGCGCGAAGAGGCTGTCCGAAACCACAACGGACATGGTGTCGATCCCCGTGGGGCAATGCTCGAAGGGCACGCCCCGATCGGCGAAGATGTCCAGCAGCTTCGCCCCGAAGCCCACTTCCCCGTTCATCATGCTTTTCTCCACCAGAATGGCGTCGAAGCCCTTCCGTCCGGCCACGCCTGTGACCGGCGCGGGACTGACCCCCCGGGGCAGCTCCGGTACGATCATCGTTCCCGGATCCCCGGGTCGGTTGGTATTGCGGATATTGATGGGGATATTCGCCTTGCGGACCGGAAACACCGCGTCCTCGTGCAGGACGGAAGCGCCCATATAGCTCAGCTCCCGCAGTTCCTTATAGGTGATATAGGCGATGGGCTTCGGATCCTTCACGATCCGGGGATCCGTGAACAGGACGCCGGATACGTCCGTCCAATTTTCGTACAGGTCCGCTCCGGCGGCCCGGGCAACCAGGGAACCGCTCACGTCGGAACCGCCCCGGGAGAAGGTGATCACCCGCCCGGTCTCGTCCGCTCCGTAAAAACCGGGGATCACGGCCCTTTCCAGTCCGCCCAGGGCCTTGGAGAGCAGCTCCTGGGTGGTTTCCCCGTCAAAGCTTCCGTCGGGAGCGAAGCGGACGCAGGAGGCGGCGTCCGCAAAAGGCCAGCCCAGCCAGGCGGCCAGGAGGCGGGAGTTCAGATATTCGCCGCGGCTGGCCATATAGTCCCGCTGGGGCGCGGTGCGCAGATGCTCCCGGATGGGGACCAGCTCGGCGTCCACGTCAAAATCCACCGGCAGCTCCCGGGCAATGTCGGCAAAGCGCTGCCGGATCTGCTCCAGGACCGGCTCGAAATCCTCCCCCGCCGCGGCCAGATCATAGCAGCGGTAGAGCAGGTCGGTCACCTTTGTATCGCCGCTGTCCCGCTTTCCGGGAGCGGAGGCCACCACAAAGCGGCGGGCGGGGTCGGCGGACAGGATCGCCCCGACCTTGCGGAACTGGGCGGCGCTGGCCAGGCTGCTGCCGCCAAACTTGGCTGTGATCGTTTTCATTTCTCTTTCCCCTTTGTTTTCCCGGCAGGCAGCCATGCCTGCATAAGGATCCAATACTTTGGGAATATACCATGTCCCCCGCCGGATTGTCAATGATCCGGGCCGTTCCTCCCCGGTATTCCCCCGACGCGATTCAACTTACAGTAGAGTTTTTTCTATATTCTCGTTATTTACGAATCTGTCTTTCCGGCGTATGATGATCCTGCGGACCGCGAATACACAGAAACGAGGAAAAGAAAATGGATGCCTTGAAGATCGGACGATACCTCCGGCATATGCGGAAGGCTGCCGGAATGACGCAGAAGGAGCTGGCGGAAAAGCTGAATATCTCCTTCCAGGCGATCTCAAAATGGGAAAACGGCGACGCCCTCCCGGACACGGCGATCCTGCCGGACCTTTGCGACGCCCTGGGCACCACGGCCGATCTCCTGCTGCGGGGCGGCGCCCTGGCCGCGGGAGAACGGAGACCCATGCGGGCCGAGGATGTGGTCAGAGGATTCCGGTGCATGGAGGAGATCGGAGAGCTGTTCGGCGAGGACAGCACATTTTTCACCGGGATGGTGGAGGGAATCAACGAAAAGATGAACGTCGATCTGCTGGCCTACCTGAAGGATCCCCGGGCGCGGGAGGTCATGTACGCGGAGGCGCTCATCCAGGGGATCCTCTCCGGCCGCACCGTGGACATGGAGGAGGTGGGCCGGGTGATCCACAGCGAAAAAATGCGGGAGACGATCCGGCGCTACCTCGGCAAATCCGAAGTAAAGCAGTGATCGAGCCCCCGATCTCCGGTCCCGGAAAGCAGGGCTGACGCCGATCCTCCCAACGGGAGACGCGTCAGCCCCTTCCGCCTTATTGGGTCCCCAGAGCCGCCGCCTCCCGGTAGCTCTCGCAGCTCTCCACCGTATCCGGCGGGAAAAACTCATCCACCGGGAAACTGATCCGCCGGAACAGGGCGCAGGGGTCGTCGTCCGTTCCGGCGGTGCACGCCTTCTCCGGCATGCAGTAATCGTACGCCGGCATAAGAAGCTGGGTATCCCGCTCCAGCCGGATGATGCTGAACTGTCCCAGGGTGACGTAGACACGCCGGGGGGACCGATTCAGGGCGATGCCCTCCGGGAAGGCCGCGGAGATGAAGGCCGGGATCTCCCCCAGCTCCTGCTCACCGGGACTCAGGTCCTCCGCAAGATCCACCGTCCGGATGTTCAGCACGATGGGGTCCACCGCCTCCACCACCGCCGTGGGGAGATCCGTCCGCTCCAGGGTCGGCGCCGCCCGGGAGGTGAAGACTTTCGCGCTTCCCTCGCTGCCGAAAAGCAGCACCCGCTTGTCAAAGACGCACAGGCCGCTGATGCTCTCCGTTCCGCTGCCCAGGGTATAGGCCTCCCCCTTGATCCGATAAAAGAAGCGCACGTCCACCGTGTAATATCCCCGGTTGAAAGCCACCTCCTCCACGTTCACCCCGGCGTACAGCAGCTCCGCGGATCTGGCCCGCACGCCGATGGCGTTGGCGATAGCCGCCTGGGAGACCGTTTCGGGGTAAAGGCGCAGATCCTCCATGCAATCCTTGTCCCGGCAGGAATCAAAGATCTTCCGTGTATGCACGCATACGGCTTCACGCACGCTTTCGGAGCCGTCCAGGGGCCCCGGCGTCACTCTATCCGCCATGAAACTACCTCCTGATCCTGGTTGGTTTCAGTACAATCTATGATTGCCGTGCATTTTTGTGCACCGGATTCTTTTCACAGCGGCGATTCTATGTTATAATCGGAATATCAAGAGTCAACGGTCCTGCTTCTGTGAGGTGTATTCATGGATAATGTAGGCTTCATCCGGGAAAAGCTGGATATCAAGCTGCTGGTCCTTTTCGTGCTGAGCCGGCTGACCCGTCCCGTGACCATTCTGGCCCTGTCCGATCTGGTCCTGACGGAAAGCTCCGTCAATTATTTCGATTTTATCGACGCTCTCTCCTCTCTGGTGAAGAGCGAGCATGTGATGGAGCTGGACGAAGACCGGTATATCATCACCAGCAAGGGGATCCGCAACCTGGCGGAATTCGAGACCCGCATCCCCTATACCGTCCGTCTCCGGGCCGGGAGCGCAGCGGAGCGCATGGCCCGGGTGCTGCAGCGCAACGCCATGGTGCAGGTCAGCCATGAGATGCGCTCCGACGGCAGCGCGACGGTGCATCTCGCCCTGTCGGACGGGTTGGGTCCCATCCTGAGCATCGACCTGTTGGCGGGAAGCGAGCAGCAGGCCGAGACCATGGAAAAGAATTTTCACAAGAACGCCGAGGAGTATTACGGCCGCATCGCCAATATGCTGCTGGACTGATCCGCTTTTTGCCCGTGCCGGTCTTCCGGCCCGGGCGCTTTTTTCCGTCTTCAACAGGAATTTACATAGATGCCTCCCGGGAAGGGACCGGGAGGCGGGAAAGGAGACTCCATATGAGTAAATTCAGGCTGAATCCCGGCACTCCCTTCAAGGGAGACATGTTCGGCGGAAACGCCCCTGAGGGCAGCATCCGCAACAACACCAACTCCAACACCCATATTCCTCCCCATCCCCCGGTGCTGTGTTCCAAGGTCCTGGCGGACGGCAAAGAGGACAGCTGGCTGGAGTATGTGCCCGCGGACCTCGACCCGGATAGCCGGCCGCCCCTCATCATCTCCTGCCATGGCGGCGGAGCCCAGGCGCAGATGCAGTTCGACGAGACCTCCTGGTGCTACATCGCGGAACAGGAGGGGGCTGTCGCAGTGTTCCCCAATGCGGGCGGCACCCGCCGGAGCTGGCTCACGGCGGACGATGCGGAGCAGAAGCCCGGAGAACGCCCCAGCATGCTGGACGTGTTCACCGAAAACCCCGACGGCCGCGCTTCGGAGACCGCCCACCATATCCAGTTCCTGAAGGCCCTGATCCAGGAGATGAAGGCAAAATACAATATCGACGAAGGCCGGGTCTACGTTCAGGGCATGTCCATGGGCGACATTATGACCATGATGTTCGCCAGGGTCTGCGGCGATCTGCTGGCGGGCATCGACAGCACCGCCGGTCCTTCTCCCCAGGTGGCGCTCTTTGACGACGACGGGAACATCAAGGGCTTCAAGTGCCCGGTGCCGGTGTACCAGTCCCGGGGCGAGCTGGACGCCATCGTGGTGGGTCCCGTGGCCGGGAAGGAAAACACCACCCGGCAGGACGTCAACTACGTGAACCGCAAGTTCTGGCTGCAGGTGAACGAGTGCGACACGCTTCCCCGCCTTTCCATCCTGGATGTGAACAACCTGGCCTTCTATACCGGCAGGAAAGCCAACGTGGTCTATCGGGACGTGAAGCACCGGGCCCACGGACAGACCCTGGACGACGCCTACTGGGCCTGGAACACCCTGTTCAAGGGCACCCGCCGGAATCCGGACGGCAGCATCACCTGCCTGGATACGGACTACTCCGCCCGGGGCGACGTGGACGCCGCCGCTCTCTGTGCCGGCTGCGGCTACGCATATATCAACAACACCCGGGTGAAGCTGGAGGCTCCCGCCTTTATCGAGCCTCTTTCCAACTTCGACTTCGCCACCCGGAGCCTGCAGGAATACAAGCGCGAGCTGTATGTTCCCGTGAGCTTCCTGACCCAGTACTTCGATATCCCCGTGGACTATGCGCCCGACCGGCGCAGCGCCGTCCTCCATTGCCCCGAGGGGGACTGCGAGATCGCGGAATCCAGCATCGCCACCCTGTGGGACGGCTTCCTGCGCTCCATGTTCGTTCCCACCATTCTGAAGGATGGGGTCCTGTTCGTGGCGGTGCGCTGGTTTGCCGAGGTCATTTTCGGGATGCACGTCACCCAGTGCGACGACGCCCTGTACATCTCCGATCATCACGGCGAGATGAGCAAGGACATGGCCTATCTCATCCGGGATATCCTCTCCTGAACCGAAAGATAAGCAAAGCCCCGAAGGCAGACGCCTTCGGGGTAATTTTAGCGGATCCGTTTATTTCTCCACGATCTCCAGCACTTCCATGGGGCAGGCCTTGACGCAGATGCCGCAGGCGATGCATTTGGAGGAGGTCTCCGCCTCGGGGACCTTCACCAGCACGCCGAAGGGACAGACCTCTTTGCATTTGCCGCAGCCTGTGCAGAGCTTCTTGTTGATCATGTATACGCCCTTTGGGTTCTGGGTGATGGCGCCGGCCTCGCAGACCTTGGCGCATTTGCCGCACTGTACGCAGGTCATGGGCTTCGCTTCGCCGTTCTTCTCCACGATGCGGATGCAGGCTTTATCCTGATGGAATTCCTTGTAGAACGCTTCGGAACAGGCCCGGACGCACTGGAGACACGCCATGCATTCCACGCCTTTTTTCACTGCCAGTCTTTTCATACGCTGCTCCTTATTCTGTGCTGAACTGGATCCCTGCTGCCGGAAGGCATCCGGATCCTCTGCATTATATCTGACTTTTTCGGCATTATCAAGTCCCTGACAGCCCGGATCGCGCAGCAGGGCTGTAGAGTCGTCAATGATGGGTGACACTTTCCTCGAAAAAATAAGACGTAGTTCAATGGGGCGAATTTGAGGAAGAAGAAGGAGCCGGAGGCGACGAGTTCTTCCTCAAATTCGGCGCGACTCAGGATGCTCACGCTGGTA
>JAFZVM010000147.1 GCA_017617795.1 Oscillospiraceae bacterium | reverse complement strand
GCCGCCCCTCATCGAGGGGCGGCTGCTTGTTTTGGAAAAGGGCAATAAATAAACGGGCGGCTGCGATTTCCGCAGCCGCCCGAAACGTTATATTGCTTACGGCGGGCATAAAGCCCGTTTCCGTCAGTTCACCTGACTCTCCCGGACCAGGATCGTTGCGCTGCCGAAGGAGGAGACGAAGCTGGGGTCTTCGGGGTCATGGAAGGGGCCGAGGGCCATGGGCTTCCGCTCCGCTTCCCCGGCCAGGATCAGGCGGCAGAGCTCCGCCATATCATTCACCACCTGGAGTCGCAGGGGATTATAGGTCCCCAGCTGCTCCTCCGCGGGGCGGAAATCGGAATGATCGAAGCTGCCCGCGGCCTGGGCGCTGTGGCCTCCGAACCAGGCGTAGTCCCGGCACCGGGCCAGACGGTCCGCCAGCTTCAGGAGCTGTTCCCGGTAGGCGCTGAGGCTGAGGCAGCCGGGGAGGGACATGAGGACGAAGGTGCCGGAGCCGATGGCGTCCCCGCAGAAGACGCAGCGGCGGCCATGGTCGATATACACGGTGCTGCCGGGGGTGTGGCCCGCGCAGAGCACCGCCTCCACGCCGGAGCCCCCCAGGGGGATCACGTCCCCATCCTGCACTTCGACGATCCGGGGGTCCTCCGGGGGCAGACTGCCCTTGGGATCCAGCAGGGCCCGCTCCGCTGCCGAGACGTAGATCCGGGTGAACTCCCCGGCATGGAGGGCGTGGTCCGGATGGGCGTGGGTGATGGCCAGCTCCAGGGGCTTGTCCGTCAGACTCATGAGCAGAGGCGGGATGGGCCGTCCGCCCATGCCCGTATCGATCACCAGAGCCTTGTCTTTCCCTTCCGTCAGATAATAAGTCGCGCCGCACCAGTCGTCCAGCTGCCAGAGCCCCGGGCGCAGGAAGGTGATCCGGTCCCGGTCCCGCCGGTCCTGCCGGAAGAGCCAGGCCCGGAATTCCCCGTCGGAATAGGCGGGCTCCCAGGCGGCGTGGCCCGCAACGGCCTTGGGATAGTCATAATGCTCGTGGATATAGCCCGCCGGGTATTCGGTGCTCCGGACGGAGGCGCCGCAGGCCAGCAGAGCGGAGGCCATGATCCGGGTGCCCGCCCGGGGCTTCGCTCCCTCCCGGGCCATGATCCCGGCGATGGGGACGAAGGGGTCATCCACCGCATGGAAGGTCCAGAAGGGGATGTCCTTCGCCGCCCGGATGGCCAGGGGATCCCCGGCGCCGCAGATGGGGGCCGCCGCCGCCCAGACGTTGGGGTACCGGGCGCAGTAATGCCAGGTGCCCATACCGCCCATGCTCAGGCCCGTGAGGTAGATCCGCTGGCGGTCCACCGGGTTTTCCCGGATAAACTGCTCCAGAAAGGCCATAAACGGCGCCTCGAACTCCGGTACGGTGAAATCCTTTCCCGTGGGGGCCTGGGGGGCCAGCACGTAGCAGGGCCGGACCGCCTGCTCCGACGCCTCCGTCCACACCACCGCGCCCCGGTTCCCTGCCACCTGGATATCATTGTCCTCTCCCCGCTCCCCGGCGCCGTGGAGGAAGACCACCAGGGGATATTCCTTTTTCTCCTCCAAAGCGGGGGCAAACAGACGGTACCAGATCCGGTTCCCGGCGGCGTCCGTGTATTCCCCGGGCCGGAAGGCTTTGCTCAGTTCCACAAAATGGGGGTCCAGCTTGCGTTCTTCTGCCAATTAAATCATCTCCATTCTGAATATGCCCTCGGCAGAGTTCGCGGCTCGCAAGCCGCGAATAGAGGAAAATCAATTTTCGGCGGAATTCATTTCTGCCGAAAATACTCCTCGCGGAGCGGACTGTGCGAGCGCCGCAGCGCGAGTGCGGGGAGCGGAGCGCAGACCATATCGCCCCGGAACCCAGCGATAGCGGGTCCGGGGCGAAGCGAATCTTACAGGTATGCTGCTGCGCTGAGCGCTCCCGACGTGGCGCCCTTGATGTTGTCCCCCACGTACAGGCAGTCCCCGATGAGGAAGCAGTTGGTGCCCGGGGCGGCCAGGCGCAGCTGATCCGCTTCCGCCCACCGGGGCTTCACGCCCATGGCCAGGAGCACCGAATCCGCGGGGATGCGCACCTGCTCCCCGGTCTTCACGTTCTCGCAGATCACCTCCGTGGGGGTGACCTCCAGGAGCTTGTGGCCCAGGCGCACGTCCAGCTCCAGCTCCTTGATGATGGCGAAGAATTCCGCCGCGCCGCCGGAGGCGGACTTCTGGAGGCTGGACCAGTTGTCCAGCAGCTCGATGACGGTGACGTCCTTCCCTTCCTTCTTAAGGTCGATGGCGGCCTCCATGCCCACGGCGCCGGCGCCGACCACTACAACCTTCTGACCGCAGGGCTTCTCCCCCGCGTCCGCCTCGGGGGCCCAGACCACGTGGGGCAGGTCGATGCCCGGCAGCTTCGGGATGATGGGTTCCGCGCCGATGGCCACGATGACGGCGTCGTAATTCTCCTTCTCCAGCATCTCCCGGGTGGCCTCGGTGTTCAGCAGGACCTTCGCCCCGCATTTATAGGCCTGGCGCTCCAGGTACTTCAGGTAGTCCGCCACATCCTGCTTGAAGGTGGGCAGGGCGGCGTACTTCAACTGGCCGCCCAGCTTGCCCGTCTTCTCATACAGGGTCACGTCGTGGCCCCGCATGCACAGGATCTGGGCGGCGGTGATGCCGCCGGGGCCGCCGCCGACCACGGCCACCTTCCGCTTGGTATCCGCCTTCTGCACCCGGCCCAGGGGGAATTCCCGCTCCCGGCCCAGGAAGGGGTTCACGGAGCAGGAGATGATCCGGTGCTCCGGAGGGGCGCAGCGCTGGCACCGGAGGCAGGGCCGGTGGTCCTCCTCCCGTCCCTCGGCGTACTTCCGGGGCATTTCCGGGTCCGCCAGGAGGGGACGGCACATGGAGACGAAGTCCGCCTTGCCGGAGGCGATGATCTCCTCCGCCCGGTCGATGCTCATGATGCTGCCCACGGTGTTGATGAGCAGGTTGGGGAATTCCTTCTTGATGGCAGCGGCGTAATGGACGTTGAACTCCCGGTCCATCATGTAGTTCTGCCACCAGTATTTCATGTACTCAAACTCCCCGTGGACGCCCGCGGAGACATGGAGGATATCGATCTTGTCCTGGATCAGGGCGATGTACTTCAGGGTCTCCTCATAGCCCATGCCGCCGGGCTTGATCTCGTCCGCGCTGACCCGGGCCTCGATGACGAAGTCCTCCCCGCAGAGCTCCCGCACCCGGTCCAGGATCTCGATGGTGAAGCGGGCCCGGTTCTCCAGGCTGCCGCCGTACTCGTCCGTCCGGTGGTTGTACAGGGGGCTGGAGAACTGGCTGATGAGGTTGGCGTGGCCGCAGTGGATCATGGCCATGCGCATCCCGGCCTTCTTGGCCCGGAGGGTGGCCTGGGCGTATTTCTCCACGGTCTGGTGGATATGCTCCACCGTCATCTCAATGGTCTTTACCGGCTCCCGGCCCATCTGCTTCGCGCTCATGAGCTCCCAGGAGGAGTAATAGGAGCTGGGGGCGTAGGCGGGCTTGCCGGTGCGGGCAAACTGGCTGTCCTTCCCCCCGTGGTTGATCTCCAGGGAGGCGTGGGCGCCCATGCCCTCGCACATGAGGGCGAACTTGCTCAGGGTCATGATGCAGTCGTCGCTGCTCAGGTCCAGCTGCCGCTCCTCGTTCTCGCATTCCGAGATGTCCACCATCACGTTGCCCACGGTGATGATGGATGCGCCGCCCCAGGCGATGCTCCGGTTCAGATCCACGAATTCCTCCGTCACCAGATGGTCCGCGCTGCACAGGTTCAGGGAGGGAGGGGCCAGCTCGATGCGGTTCTTGAAGTCCACACCCCGGATGCGGATGGGGGCGAATACATGGGGATATTTGGTGCCCATAAGCGATTCCTTTCTCCGGGAAGACCCCGGTCGTGTTTATTTCGTTTCTGACGGCATCATACCATGGATGGGTCCGGGTGTAAAGCGGCGGCGGTCCGATCCCGGAAAGCCCTTGACAAGCGGGAGAAAAACACTACCATAGAAGACAGGAGAATCGAAAAACGAAAGGAGACTAACCATGACAGACGTTCTGGCTTATACCAATTACGGCAAGATCCGCGGCGTGTATTTCGACGGGGTATACCGCTTCCTGGGGGTGCGGTACGCCAAGCCCCCCGTGGGAAAACTGCGCTTCATGCCCCCGGAAAAGCCCGATGTGAGCGACGTGATCGTGGACGCCAAGGAATACGCCCTGAAATGCTGGCAGACGGATACCCCCCGGATCGAGGTGCCGGAGGTGGCCAACTCCAAATGGAACATCTCCAACCAGAAGATCGTCACCGGGAATATGGAGATGGGCAAAGGCCCCATGAGCGAGGACTGCCTGGCCCTGAACATCTGGACCCCGGACCTGACGGAGGGGATGGACCTGCCGGTGCTGGTGTGGTGCCACGGGGGCGGCAACCTGGCGGGCACGGCGGAATGTCCCCACCAGGACGGCTTCAACATGGCCAAGAAGAACAACGTGGTCATGGTCTCCTTCAGCCATCGGCTGAGCCTCTTCGGCTATATGGACCTGACCCACCTGGGGGTTGAAAAATACGCCGGCAGCCGCAACCTGGGGAACCAGGACATGGTGGCGGTGCTGGAATGGGTGCGGGACAATATCCGGTATTTCGGCGGGGATCCCAACAACGTGACCATTTTTGGGGAATCCGGCGGCGGCGGAAAGGTCTGTCAGCTCCTGGGCATGCCCGCGGCCAAGGGGCTTTTCCACAAGGCCATCGTCCAGAGCGGCGGCTTCCAGGCCATCGACCCGAAGCTGGGGCAGAAGGATACGGACGCTTTCATGGCCCACCTGGGGATCACCAAAGACAACCTGGATCAGCTGGAGACCATTCCCCCGGAGGATCTGATCAAGGCCATGCGGGAGATCAACGCCACCCGGGCCAACGGGGATTATCTGAACTTCCCAACCACCTTCGACCACGACGTGATCTGCTACGATCCCTTCGACGGGGGCGAGGGCAGCGAATACTGCAAGGATATCCCCCTGATTATCTGCTACTGCAAGGAGGATATGGCCCTCCTGGCCCTGTTCAACCCGGAGATCTTCGATACCACCTGGGAGACCCTTCCCGCCCGCCTGGCGGGCTTCGGGTACAGCGCCGGGGAGGTGGAGGAGATCATCGCCACCTACAAGGAGATCCTGCCGGATCCCAGCCCCGTGGACATCGTCGTCGCCCTGATGAACGACGCCCGGCAGCTGAAGTTCGTGGAGGACGTTTCCCGCACCAAGGACGGAAAGGGCGGCGCGAACTTCTACAACTGCATCTTCGCCTTCGAGAGCCCGGACCCGGTGCAGAAGGCCTTCCACGGCACGGACGTGCCCTATTTCTTCGATAACGCCTACCTGGCCCCCGGCACCTACACCGCGAAGAACAAGGCGGAGGCCTTCAAGGTCTCGGATACCTGCGGCTCCGCCTGGGCGAACTTCGCCCGCACCGGCGACCCCACTGGGCGGAACATGCCCAAATGGCTCCCCTATGAGCAGGGCACCCGGTACACCATGCTCATCAAGGGGGAGAGCGAGCTGGTCTCCAACTACCGGGCCAAGGGCCGGGAGCTGGTGTACCGCATGGAGGGCAAGCGGATGCCGGGATTTGCCCGGAACGACGAACAGGAGGACTGATGGAACGGGCGTCCCTCAGCGAGCTGGGCTTCCCCTCCCGGGGGGAAGCGGCGGCCTTTCTGAAACGCCTGTGGCGGGGGGAAGCCGCCGGCTGCCCCCTCTGCGGCCGGGAGCTGGAGCTGCTGCACCGGAAGGCCAAGAAAAGCGACTGCGACTGGCAATGCCGCACCTGCGGAAAGGTCTACCGCACCATCCACCTTCTGGACGAGCTGAACGAACAGATGCCCGACTGACTTGAGAAAAACACCCCTGCAGCGCAAGGCTGCAGGGGTGTCCGGTTTGTCTGTCATATAATTACGGCTGGGATTCTTTGTTTTTGGGCTTCCGGTTACGGTAGAAGGGCCTGCGTCCGGATTTCTTTCCTCCGCCCTGCTGGTTCTGGCCGCCCTGGGGCTGCTGCCCTGCCCGGGGATTCTGGGGCTTCTTCCCTTCGCCCAGGGACTTTTTCTCTCCCTGGGGTTTTCCCCCGCCCTGGCCCTTCCGGCGAGGCTGCTGGGTGCTCTTCCCCGCATCCCCTTCGGTCTGCTTCTGCGCCGGTCTCTGCGCTGGCTGCTTCGAGGCGCTCTCCCCGGCCTGTTCGGGCCTGGGGCCGCCCTTCTTCCGGTTCCGGTTCCGGGACCTTCCGCTCTTCTTCGGCTGAGGTTCCTCCTCCGGCGTCAGGCTGATGGGTTTTCCTTCATCCAGCCACCCCGGGAGCCGGAGCTCGGATTTTTCCTCCACGGGCTTGGGGTCCTCGGGGATGGGTTCCTTGTACTCCCCGTTCAGGGTGTACCCCAGGCGGTCCACGTTCCAGCTCTGGAGGGACGTGGTGTCCGGGCCCTCCGCCAGACGGACCTTCACCGTGCGCCGCAGCAGGTTCACCTCCGCCACGGTGCCCTTCCCCTTGGGGGTGTCCACCTGGGCGTCCTGCTTGGGCATGGTGCGGATCAGGTCCTCATAGGCCTCCTGCTCGTATTTCAGACAGCACATGAGCCGGCCGCAGGTGCCGGAGATCTTGGTGGGGTTCAGGGACAGGGACTGGGTCTTGGCCATTTTGATGGAGACGGGCTGGAACTCCTCCAGGAAGGTGGAGCAGCAGAAGGGCCGCCCGCAGATCCCCAGGCCGCCCAGCAGCTTGGCGCCGTCCCGCACGCCGATCTGCCGCAGCTCGATGCGCACATGGAAGGTGGCGGCCAGGTCCTTCACCAGCTCCCGGAAATCCACCCGTCCGTCGGCGGTGAAGAAAAACAGGGCCTTGTTTCCCTCGAAGCTGTATTCCACGTCCACCAGCTTCATCTCCAGGCCGTGGGCGGCGATGCGTTCCTCGCAGATGGCGAAGGCGCTCTTCTCCCTGGCCCGGTTCTGTTCCGCCCGGCGCAGATCGTCCTCGGTGGCCAGGCGCAGCACCGGCCGCAGGGGCGAATAGACCTTGTTCACCGGCAGGTCGTGGACCTCGCTGACGCAGGCCCCCAGCTCGCTGCCCTTGGAGGTCTCCACCACCACCTGGTCCCCCTCGTGCAGCGTCAGGGACCCGGGGTCGAAATCATAAGCTTTGCCGCGGCCGCGAAACCGCACGCTGATTACATCCGGCATATTTTTTCCTCAATTCTCCACGGTGCTCAGCAGCAGGCCCATGCACAGGCCCTGGCTGACGTTGAATTTTCTCATGCTCCGGAGCTTTTCCGTCAGCTCCGTCAATTCCAGGGCCCGGTCCCGATCCGGACCTCCGGCCTTGGCCCGAAGTCCGGCGGCGGCATAGAGCCCCTCCAGCAGCTGATCGAACTTCCCTTTTTCCAGCTTCTCCGCCCGGAAGGTCAGGGCGGCCAGGGCCGGTCCGTTTCTCCCGATCCAGGCCTCCGCCAGCTTTGCCGCCTCCGGATCGCCCCCCTCGGAGGCGCTGCCCCCGGCCCGCAGGCTCACGCAGCGGGACCGGATGGTGGGGAGAAAGGCCCCGGGGTTCCGCCCCAGGAGCAGGAAGGCCGCATAGGAGGGCGGCTCCTCCAGGATCTTCAGCAGGGCGTTCTGGGCCTGGGGGGTCATGGTGTCCGCTTCCGGCAGGAGGAAGACCTTCCGCTTTCCCTCGTTGGGCAGGATATAGGCTTCCCCGCTCAGCTCCCGCACCTGGTCCACGCGGAAATCCCGGTACTTCTTCCCGGGATTGTTGGGATCCGGCAGGCGCTCCCGGCGCAGCAAGTCCGGATGGATGCCCTTTTCCGTCTTCCGGCAGGCGGCGCACCGGCCGCAGGGACGGCTCCCCTCCCCTTCGCACAGCAGGGCCCGGGCGCAGAACAAGCCCAGCTTCTCCCGCTCTGCCGGGTCCGGGCCGGTGATGAGGAAGGCGTGGCCCAGCTCCTCCCGCTCCGCCAGGGTGCGGATATGGGCGTATACGTCCATGGGCGCGCCTCCTCTCCATTCCATCGTGCTGACTATAAATTTTATCATGCCCGCACTGAAAAAGCAACACCGAGTCCTTCCGATCCCGTCATTGCAAAAGGCTTCCTGTTCCTGTCTTTCCATTGACTTCTTCCGTGAATTGGCGTAAAATGGTGGGCATCCGAACAATTTGGACAAATTTTCGGGAGGGAGAAAGATGAAGCTTGGAGATATCGCCGGACTGGCCCGGTCCATTCGGGAAAACGTGGAGAAGGTCATCATCCCCACGGGGGACACCCTGGATCTGCTCCTCACCGCCCTGATCGCGGGGGGCCACGTGCTGCTGGACGACGTGCCCGGCACCGGCAAGACCATGACCGCGAAGGCCCTGGCCCGGAGCCTGGGCGTCCTCTGCACCCGGGTGCAGTTCACCCCCGACCTGCTGCCCTCGGACATCACCGGCACCAACGTATACAACCAGAAGGAGGGGATCTTCACCTTCCGCAAGGGTCCCGCCTTTACCAACATCCTCCTGGCGGACGAGCTGAACCGGGCCACCCCCCGGACCCAGTCCGCCCTGCTGGAATGCATGGAGGAGCGGCAGATCACTGCGGATGGGGAGACCAAGGTCCTGGACCGGCCCTTCTTCGTCATCGCCACCCAGAACCCGGTGGAGACCTCCGGCACCTTCCCCCTGCCCGAGGCCCAGCTGGACCGCTTCCTCATGCGGCTGAGGCCCGGCTACCCCTCCACCGACGGGGAGCTGAAGATCCTGGACCGCTTCATCAAGGACGATCCGCTGGAGTCCCTGGAGCCGGTGACGGACGGGGCTTCCCTGCTGGAGGCCCAGGCCCTTTGCCGGGAGGTCACGGTATCCGATCCGGTGCGGCAGTATATCGTGAGCCTGACGGAGGCCACCCGGACGCCTCAGGACGTGAGCCTGGGGGTCAGCCCCCGGGGCATGCTGTGGATGCTCCGCAGCGTTCAGGCCCGGGCCGCCATCCACGGCCGGGACTACGTCCTGCCGGACGACGTGAAAGCCCTGGCGGTGCCCGTATTCGCCCACAGGCTGGTGACCCGTTCGGGCTACGCCGCGGCGGAGCGGAGCGAGGCCATCCTGCGGGATCTGCTGCGGGTGGTCCCGGTCCCCTCGGAGGATCCCAAGGCGGACGAAATGCCGGAGGCCTGAGATGAGCACGGTATGGATCGCCGTGGTGGTGGTCCTCCTGGCCTTTGGCCAGACCCTGTACTATCACCGCCGGGGACTCCGGCGGGTGCAGTATTCCCGGCAGTTCAGCCGGGACCGGGTCTTTGCCGGGGAGGAGGTGGAGCTGGCGGAGGTCTTATCCAACGATAAGCTCCTGCCGGTCCCCTGGGTGCGGGTGGAATCCCGCATCTCCTCCCGGCTGCAGTTCCAGCGGCAGGAGAACCTGAATATCGCCATGGACCTGTTTCACAAGAGCATGTTCTTCCTGGGCTCCTATTCCAAGATCACCCGCCGCCACCACGTCCTCTGCACCCGCAGGGGATATTACGACTGCTCCCTGGTGTCCATCGTGGCCGGGGACCTGTTCGGCCTGGCCCATGACCGGATGGACTGCGCCACCGAGGCCAGGCTCCTGGTCTATCCTCCCATTCTGGAGCAGAAGGATCTGCCGGACGCCGCCCTGAAATGGCAGGGGGACGTGACCGCCCGTCGATGGATCCTGCCGGATCCCATCCTGGTCACCGGCATCCGGGATTACCGCAGCGGCGACCCCCAGCGGGACGTGCACTGGGGCGCCACCGCCCGCACCGGCAAGCTGCAGGTGAAGCAGCGGGACTATACCGTCTCCCCCCGGGCCATGCTGGTGCTGAACTGCCAGATCTCCGCCTACCTCATGGGGGGCATGGAGCCGGATCAGCTGGAGCTGCTGGAAAACGGCGTCACCATGGCCGCCTCCCTGGCCTCCTGGTGCGTGCGCAGCGGCGTGGACGTGGGCTTCATGGCCAACGGGGAAAACCAGCTGAACGAAGGCGTAACGGTGTACGTGGAGCCCCGGTGCTCCGAAGCCCACCTGGACCGCATCCTCCGGGAGCTGAGCCTCCTGCGGATCAAAATGGTCCTGGGCGTCGAGACCATGCTGGATAAACAGATCAAGGCGGGTCTGACGGATATGGACCTGCTCATAATCTCCGCCTACTGGGACCAGGGGCTTGAGCTCCGGGCCAATCAGCTTCGGCGGCAGAACAACAGCGTCACCTGGCTGCCCATCCGCGAGGGGGTGAACCCGTCATGAAGATCTCGAGAGGCATCCTGGCCTTTCTGAATCTGGTCCTGGGGGCCATGCTGGCCTTCGGCGTCCTCTTCCTGATGGAGCGGCTCATGCGGCAGAACTGGGTCTGGTACAGCCGGGTCCTGGCCTGCTGGCCCATCCTCCTGTGCTGGGCGGTGGGTCTCGTGGCCCGGAGGCTGGAATCCCTGCGCATCCCGCTCCTGGCCGCGGCCCTGGTGCTGGCGGCGGTGGTGATGGCCCTGTTCCTCCGGCGCTTCGGCTTCTGGGATATCGCCTTCCGGGTCGTGGCTCTGGCCCCCGGGGCGGGGCTCTACCTGGTGGGCCTGAAGGGGGACGAACCCTTCCCGCCCCGCTTCGCCGTGGGCGGCATGCTGGTGTACCTGCTGGAGGTGCTGCGCCACGGGGGCGATCCCCAGGGGACAGCCCTTTGCTGGTGCGGCCTCATCGCCCTGATCCTGACCCTGTACAGCTTCAATACCGCCAGCGTCACCGCCGGGGTGCACAATGTGAAGGGCGGGGAGACCATGAGTCTGCCCGCGGGCATCCGGGGCAAGAACCTGGCCCTGCTCACCGGTTTTCTGCTGATCTGCATCTTCGTTGCCAATATCGGCTTCCTCCGCACGGCTGCGGCGGCGGTCTGGCAGTTCATCTGGGGCGGCATATCCGCGTTCTTCAAGTGGATCACCAATCTGGGCACCACCAGCACCTCCGGCCCCGCGCCCACGGAATACGTGCCGGAAGTGCAGACCATGCACCCCATCGAGATCGAGCAGGAGGGCTCCGGGATCTTCGTCACCATCTACGGCGTATTCTGGGGCATCGTCTGCGTCCTCTTCTTCCTCCTGGCCTACGGCGTGGCCCGGGAGGGGAAAAACGGCGGCGTCCTCCGCCGCCTGTCCGACGCGCTGCGGAAGCTCATGCGCACCCGGCAGATCCTGGAGTATGAGGACGACGTGGAGCAGGCGGACCTGAAGACCATCGTGAAGAAGCAGCGGGACGCCGCCCGGAAATTCTGGAAGAGGATCACGGTCCGGCGGCGGAAATTCTCGGATATGCCGGACGACGAGAGCCGGGTGCGGTATGCCTACCGGGCCCTGATCCGCTCCAAGTACGGAGAGGACTGGAGCCCCAATCTCACTCCCTCCGAGCTGGGAAAACAGCAGAGCCGGGAGACCCTGCGGCAGCTGACGGAGACCTACAATCGGGTGCGCTACGACACGGATAAGCCCATTCCCCCGGATTTCGGGGAGCAGGCCGCCCGTGCGGTGCGGGAGATGGGCAGCCGATAAGTTTTTCGACCCGGACCCACTTTGTTGGGCTCCGGGTCGATTCAGGTATGCGCTCCGCGCGTTCGCGTCATGAATCGTGCCTGCGGCACATGAACTGCACGATGTGCATGAATGGACCTCCGGGCATGACGGAAGATGACCGGACTGCGGAACGAATACGGGATCGGCGGATTTTCGCCGATCCCGTAATGCTGCAAGCAACGTGCTGTACGCTTCGCAGATTTCGCGGCTTGGAAGCCGCGAAATCTTTTGGTTCATTTTGAGGCCTGCCGGTGGCAGGCCCTATTTCTATCCTCGTTTTACGCTTACATTATCTTTACAACACCCAAGTCTTACAGACGTAACTAAATATATTATTGAACAGGACTGCGCGGAAAGGCACTCCGCGCTGCCCTGTTCTGGCTTTGGCAAATGAAGCGTTTTTTGTATCCTTTTGACCTTCTATTTCTCGTTTTTCTGATGTACATATACGCCCGGAAGGGCAGGGTTTTCTAAAGACACCCTTCTATACCACGGGTCATTGAACCCTTCCTCCCAATAATACAGATATCCGTTGCTCATGCCGATCATGGTCATGTCAAGCTCGTCATCGCCGAAATAAGAAGCTATTATCTCAATATTCCCGCCATCCGGGTCGCAGCGATATAGGCTGTTCTCATCCAACCCACTGTTGCGACATCCGGAAAAATAGATTTTGTCATTCAGAATTCCCCAGTCGAATCCATATCGATCCTCGAAGCGACAGACGGTATTCGTTTTCCCGGTTGTAAAATCAATTCGATAAAGAGTCTCATCCTTCGGGTAATAAAGGGAATCTCCCACTACCGCCCAGCTCCCTTCCCAGCCAGGATCGAGATGTTCTGAAAATATGAGATAATTTAAAACTAGTTCTTGTGAGAGATCAAGATCGCATAACTTTTTCTCCTCTGCAGCCGACAAACGATAGGCGTAAAGCGACAGATCAGACAAAGAAGGAGCTGCGTTCAATGGGGCACTCAATTTTACATAGTAAATCGTTTCTCCGGTAAAGGCGATTGGGAACAGGGCTTCTTTTGACTTTTTTATATGCTCCCACTCTTTTATGGTCCCATTGCTGATATCGGCAATCCACGCCGACGAGGGTCTTCCATCCCATATACCAGGATAAATCAACACTTTTGTGCTCTGCCCGCTTCCAAATTGCACCGAGGACTTGTACAGCAATTCCTCTATGCTGATATCGCTTACTTCCGATGCATCATCCGAAGTGCTGCTGTAAAAATCTATGATCTCTTTGATCGTTGATTCTATTTTTGAGATGTCAGCTTTGCCGCCCTTTTCACCGTCTTTTGAAATCCAATGTAAAGTATACCCGTTTTCCTGACAAAGCAAATAGAATAGCTTATCGTCAGAAAGCGTAAGCCATGAAAACGGTTCGTCAAACCATTCTTCTCCCAACGAATGCTCACTTGAGGTCGTAAGGACCTTGCAATCTCCCGACTCCGTATTGTTTTGCCGTATTATTTCATATTTTTCATTGTCGAAATCACCGATTCCGTCATTATAATTAATGACATAAGTATATTCAGCGTCGCTTGCTATGCGTGGATTGCAACTGGTTTCTAAGCCTCTTGAAGCCTTGTGCTTTGCGTCACTGGGAAGCTGTGCAGTCCACACCGTTTGCCTCTTGCACCCCTCAAGGGACAGTGTCATTGCCAGTGCCAATATAATTGCAATACCTCTTTTCATCTCTTTCTCCTCCGACAATTATAAAGGGACCGTTTTCAAGTAGACTATGAAAAAACAGAAGATTTTCTCGGCTGGTGGCTTCGGCTGCCAGCCGCTTTTATGCGGCTATGCCGAGCTCGTGCTTCTTCATGTGAGTGAGGACACCCAAATTGCGCTGTACGCGGCGAATATTGTAGTAGCGGATGAAGGTCAAAAATCTTTTGATGCAAAGAAGAAGACCGATAACATCAAAAAAACCTATGACCAGTTTAATGACCATGACTTCCAGCTGTCATCGACCTGCTGGAAGATACACATTCGTTAGTCCACGAAGGGACAGAAAGGGCTTCTATATCGCGCATGATTGTCAGGACAACGGCGGCTCGTTCGATGAAATCTTTCTTGACCGCCTTCTTCTTGCAATCCTTTTTCCGTTTTGCGCCAGCGCATTTATAGTAATAGTGCTTGCCTCACGTATGGCTTGTTTAATGAGCAACCGGGATTCAGACAAACTTGGCTGAGCACCTGTTTTGATTCAACCTTGCTGATAAGATTGGCTAATGTTTCCCCTGGTTATTTGTATGCCATTCCAAGAGATTTGCTGTCTTCCCTTGATTTTCGCTGTTTTCTCTTTCCGCACGTTTGTGCTGCGCCGCATCAAAACCTTTATCGATCAGCCTGACCAAGCCGAACTTAAGCACAACATAAGCGACAGCGATTACCACTGCAACAAGAATTACGATCAAGTCAATATCCTCCGTAAACGTTCGCTTCTCAAAAAGCGTTTGTTTTTTCCTTTGTTTTTAATGTCACTGTTTGGACTTGGGTATTGGGATCAATCGACAAAAACATTCGTTCAATTGACGTGAGCAGAATATTCATGCTTTGACCATCAGGAATCGCTCCGTGATATGTTGTCCAGTTTGTAAAATTGAAATGATAAACAGCATTACCATCTAAATATTTGGTCTGCATCAATTGTGCCTTCCACGCTTTGCTTGAGAAAAAGAATTTCTGTCGTTCCGGATCAGCCTGCATGCTCACGGTCGGCATCGTATGATACGGTAAGAGTTTGATCCCCTCTGTAACTGACGCTGTATCTGATAATGTCAGACTGAAAATTTCCGCTTTCTCGTTAAAATTGCTCTCACGCTGAATGATCTTTCCTTCTTCAACAAGCTTATTCTCCGCTTTGTCCGATCTCGCTTTGACGATTGCCCATATAACGACGGCAAACAGGATCGGTGCCAGTATTTTTAGAATAATTTCCATGTTCTCTCCCTCAAAATACGAATTGTCGGATTTGTCTGTAAATATCATATGAATCGGCGGATTAAGGACGGCTAATGGAATTCACCCCTTCTTTTGTCTGCTTTTTTATAGATGACAACTCCATCCAAAACAATCAAAGCCCCTGTTATTGTTGAAAGAAGGCTATAAATCGTTGTGTTCTTTTTGCTTAATTCATATCGCTCTTGATTAGACAAACCATACTTTTTCTCTACTGCTTCAGTTAAATCCGCTTCCCCGGAATCGGTTCTTTCTTGTTCTTTTTGCTCCCGTTCAATACGATACGAGTAATCTGCCATCTTTGCTTTATTGTCACTAGCGGTGTGGACGCAGAACGCAAAAGCCGCAACTAGAACAATCAATGAAATCAGAAATCGTTTTCGATGTTCAATAAGTGAGTTTGTTGCAATAATGCCGAGTACGAACAAAACGATTATGATAGAAAGCAGCAACAGCGTTTCTCCGGCAGAGGAATATGTTACAGTATAATAATTTGACTTAATCCTCCATATCGCAGCACTCAATACTGCAATCAGATTTACAATACCCAAAATAGTGAAACTTTTCTTGAGTCGGCTTTCCCTAACATCAATAATTATAAGTACTGTTTCAACTGCCGAAAGAATTGCGCCAATGCACAATATAAACCGTGTAATAGATACTCTTACCTCTGTGCCATAGCACTGAAACATCCCTACCGCAGAGATTGTGCCTGCCAAGATTGGGAAAAACACACGCATAAGAGCTTTGCCATGACTTGTTTTCAAACCGATTGTTTTAGCGTTTAATTCTGTCATTTGATTTTGAAGCTTTATCTTGTCATTTACTGGGCTTCCACATTGATGGCAGAATGCGGCCCCATCATTCAATTCACTTCCACATTTTCCGCAAAACATAAATTTACCCTTTCATTATTTAACAAAAAATGGCGCAGCCGGAGCCGCGCCACGAAAAACGCAGTACTCCGTCTGTCGCCGAACAAACTGCTTGCACATCCCAGAGAATGTCAAACTGGAGAATGCGTTTTTACTGAAGCAAAAACCATTCTCTGGGAAATGTGCATATATTCAGTTTGTACGGCAATTACATCGTATCATACACAAGGATCGAATTCAACAGCTTTTATGCAATATGACGGTGTCAAGTTGTTGTAGGAGAATAGGGCTGAGAGTAGGTGAACGATAGAGGTGTCACTTTCCCGGAAGCTCCGGGCAGGGTCACGGCATGGTCCAGGTCGAGGAGGCTGATAGCAAACCGCGGGAGACTATTCCGAAAACTGTGTAAACCTCCGATTTGGTTTCGAGTAAATAAGCGTCAAACAAGCATAGAAATAGACCTGCCGACGGCAGGCCCCAAAATGATCCAAAAGATTTCGCGGCTTCCGAGCCGCGAAATCTGCGAGGCTTACAGCACGTTGCTTGCAGCATTACGGGATCGGCAGATTTTTCCGCCAATCCCGAAAAAAATATCCCCCCGGGAGGCTTGCGGAGAAAAAACGCGCCGGGTATACTTGGGGAGCAAACGCTCAGTTGGATAATCCTTCCCGCTTTCTGAAAAGAAGAACTCCTGCCGGAACGCCAGACCGGCAGGGGTTCTTTGTGTTCGCAGGGCTTTGCGGACCGGGAAGCTCCCGGGAAGCTCAGACGGCTTCCAGGGCCTGGGCCAGGTCCTCCAGGATATCGTCGATATGCTCGATGCCGATGGACAGGCGGACGGTGTTGGGCTTGATGCCGCAGGCCAGGAGATCCGCCTCATTGAGCTGGGAATGGGTGGTGCTGGCGGGGTGGATCACCAGGCTCTTCACGTCCGCCACGTTGGCCAGGAGGGAGAAGAGCTTCAGGCTCTCGGTGAACTTCTTCGCGGCCTCCGCCCCGCCCTTGATCTCCACGGTGAAGATGGCCCCCGCTCCATGGGGGAAGTACCGGTCGTACAGCGCCTTCTCCCGGCCGGAGGCCAGGGAGGGATGGTTCACCTTGTCCACCTTGGGATGGTTCTTCAGGAATTCCACCACCTTCAGGGCGTTCTCCGTATGCCGCTCCACCCGGAGGGAGAGGGTCTCCAGCCCCTGGAGGAGCAGGAAGGAGTTGAAGGGGGAGATGGTGGCTCCCAGGTCCCGCATGAGGGTGCAGCGGAGCTTCAGGATGTAGGCCGCAGGCCCGCCCACCTCCGTGAACACGATGTCATGGTAGGAGGGGTTGGGTTTCGAGATGCCGGGGAACTTATCGGAAGCGGACCAGTCGAACTTGCCACCGTCCACGATGACGCCTCCCAGCACGGTGCCGTGGCCGCCGATGAACTTGGTGGCGGAGTGGACCACGATATCCGCCCCGTGCTCCAGAGGCCGGAGCAGGTACGGCGTGGCGAAGGTGCTGTCCACGATAAAGGGCAGTCCGTGGCGGTGGGCGATCTCCCCGATGGCCTCCAGGTCGATGACGTCGGAGTTGGGGTTCCCCAGGGTCTCGGCGTACAGGAGCCGGGTGTTGGGCCGGATGGCCTTTTCGAAGTTCTCCGGGTCAGCGGGGTCCACGAAGGTGGTGGTGAGTCCCTGCTCCACCAGGGTGTTGGCGAAAAGGTTATGGGTGCCGCCGTACAGATTGGTGGAGGAGACGATATGGTCCCCCGCCAAGGCGATATTCTGGATGGCGTAGGCGATGGCGGCGGAGCCGGTGGCGGTGGCCAGGGCCCCCACGCCCCCCTCCAGGGCGGCGATGCGCTTCTCGAAGATATCCGTGGTGGGGTTCCCCAGGCGGGTATAGATGTTCCCCTCCTCCGTCAGAGCGAAACGGCCCGCCGCCTGGGCGGAATCCTTGAACACATAGCTGGTGGTGAGGTACAGGGGCACCGCCCGGGCGTCCGTTGCGGGGTCCGCCTGCTCCTGGCCCACGTGGACCTGCAGGGTCTCAAAGCGATAGTCTGCCATTTGCTGTCCTTCCTTTCCAAAAAGGCGCCTCCCGGGGAGACGCCGGATCTTTCCGCGCTCAATTATACCCGCGGGAGAAAGCCGGGTCAATGCCATGCCGGGGTTTTCCCGGAAATACCCCCTTGAAAACCGCCCTTTCCCTCTGCCATAATAGGGCCAGGAAACAAAATCTCAGAATATCGGGAGGAATCATCATGGGCAGTCTGAAAAGTCTGGACGGTCTCCTGCAGGAGGTGCTGAAGCGCGGCCCCGGCGGAGCGGGCCTGCGGGTCTATCAGGGAGAGGACCTGCTGTACGAAAATTACGTGGGCTATGCCAGCAAAGAGAAAAACATCCCCTTTACGGACAAGACCATCTGCCAGCTGGCCTCCATGACCAAACCCATCGCCAGCGCCGCCTGCATGCAGCTCTTCGAGCAGGGGAAATTCCTGCTCACGGACTTCGTGGAGGACTATTACCCCGAGTGGAAGGACCACAAGATCTACACCTACAGCCCCCGGGGGGATCTGCGGGTGGAGCCGGCGAAGGTCAAGCCCACCGTGGGGCACCTGTTCGACATGACCAGCGGCGTCACCGTGGACTGGGGCTGGAACAACCCCAACAGCCAGGCCCTGGCGGAGAAGATGAACGAGGCCAAGGCCAAGGGGGAATACAACCTCCAGACCTTCGCCAAGGCCGCGGGTCAGATCCCCGGCGCCTTCGAGGCGGGGGAGCATTTCTATTACGGCCAGAGCCTGGACGTGGCGGCGGCCCTGCTGGAGCTCCTGTCCGGCCAGACCCTCGGAGAATATCTGAAGGAGCATTTCTTCGATCCCCTGGGGATGGAGGACACCTATTTCCGCGTCCCGGCGGAGAAAAAGAGCCGGATCTCCGTCCAGTACCAGATCACCCCCGAAGGGGTGCGGGAGGGGGATTTCCCGCCCCTGTTCTACGATCCCACCTTTGAATCCGCCTGCGGCGGCCTGTTCGGCACCATGGAGGATTATTCCCGCTTCGCCCTGGCCATGACCCTGGGGGAATACAAGGGCGTCCGGCTGCTGAACGACAGCACCATCCGCCTCATGGCCATGAACCGCCTCTCCCCCCAGGCTCTGAAGGACTTCGAGAATCCCTACCTCAGCGGCTACGGCTACGGCCTGGCCGTACGCACCCGCATGCACCCCGAGGCGGGGAGCAACAGCAGCATCGGGGAATTCGGCTGGACCGGCGGCTGGGGCTCCTGGGTGCTCATGGACCCGGCGAAGAAGATCACCATCGTCTACGCCCACCAGTGCGTCCCCAACCAGGAGGGCTACGTCCATCCCCGCATCCGCAACATCGTCTACGGGGCGCTGTAAGAGCGTCCGAACAAAGAAGCACCCGCCTTCCGGCGGGTGCTTCTTCTGAATCCGCGGCTTACAGCAGGATATTCCGGTACACCACCATGCCCCGCTTTACCGTGAGCACCGGCTCATAGACTGCCTGCCCCCTCCAGGTCCGCTGATCCGGGTCCCCGTTGGGACGGTCTCCGAACAGGACCTCCCGCTCATGCCGCCGGAAGACCGCCGCATCCCCTGTCTTCCCCACCGTGAGGGTCCCTTCCCCGTCCGTCAGCCCCATGTCCCGGGCAGGATTCACGGTGCAGCGGCGCAGGATCTCGGGAAAAGACAGGCCCAGGGACTCATAGCGGGCCAGCTGCATGGCCAGGCTGAAGGCGGTGGGGCGCTTGAACATGCTGTTCACCGTCCCGTCCGTGGCGATGAAATCCGGCAAAAATCCCTCCCGGATGGCCGCCTGTGCCGTGGAAAGGCCGAAATGCGCCTGGGCGTCCGCCGCTTCGAAGAGGACCCCCCGCTCCCTGGCCCGCAGGACGCAGGGCTTCACGTGCCCGGCTTCATCCGTGATCCCGGAGCCGATGTTCATGTACATATGGGAGCATACGTCCCCCGGACGAAGGAAGGAGAGCAGCTCCTCCATCTCCCCCGGCGGATCCGTGGGATGGACCATGAGGGGCACCCCCAGCTTGTCCGCGATCTCCACCGTCTTTTTCAGGGGGGCAAAGCCCCATTCCTCCGTCAGATTCCGGCTGATCCGGAGCTTCAGCCCCATGAGCTCCTCCCCGCATTCGGCAAAAAGCTCCGCCAACAGCCCATAGTCCAGCTTTTCGGGATCCGGGATATCCGTCTCGTTCAGCCCCAGGGGGCACACGTGGATATAGGCCTTATAGGTCATCCGGGTCCGGGCCTTGAAGGATCGGTGGGCCGGATAGTTGGCGGCTCCGCAGCTCCCTGCGTCCACTATGCTTGTGACCCCGCTGCCGAACATGACGGAATCCGCGGGGATCCCGATCTTCTCCGCCAGGGGATACATGTGGCAGTGGTGGTCGATGAGGCCGGGGGTGACGATGCACCCGCTCACGTCCACCGCGTTTTCATACCCCGCGGAAACATAGGGTCCCCGGGTGAGGGCGGCGATCCGTCCGTCCTCCATGATCACGTTCCGATCCTCGTCGATCCCGTTCGCCGGGTCGACCACGTGCCCTCCGTACAGGACAACTCTCGCTTTCGGCGGCATGCTCCCTTCCTTTCCCGCGGCGGTCCGCTGCCCGTTCGCCGCGATCCTGTATTCCGCGCAAAAAAGGGTTGCTTTGTTCTGTTAAACATCTTATCCTATATGTATCGGAGAATCAAGCGGCATGCGCATCAGGAGGGATCTTGTCATGAAGATCGGTTTCATCGGCTTCGGGGAAGCCGCGTATCATCTGGCCCTGGGCCTGAAGGAGGAGGGTCTGGGCGGCATCCGGGCCGCGGACGCCCTGCAGGACCATCCCACCCGGGGCGCTCTGGTCCGGGATCGGGCCCGGGAGGCCGGGGTGGAGCTGCTGCCGGATAACCGGGCCGTGGCGGAGTGGGGGGATATGGTCTGG
>JAFZVM010000146.1 GCA_017617795.1 Oscillospiraceae bacterium | reverse complement strand
TACCAGCGTGAGCATCCTGAGTCGCGCCGAATTTGAGGAAGAACTCGTCGCCTCCGGCTCCTTCTTCTTCCTCAAATTCGCCCCATTGAACTACGTCTTATTTTTTCGAGGAAAGTGTCACCCATCATTGACGACTCTACATTCCAGCCTTGCGGCTCTGCGCTTCCCCACTTGCTTTCCGCAGAGAATACGGCTATAATAGAAATGATTAAAATTCGTTTTCCGGCTGTGCCGGAAGCCTACAGAGGTCACAATGAAGAAACACCTTCTGAGCGTGCTCTGCCTGATCCTGGGTATTGCCATCGGGGTCTGCGGCTGCCTGATCGTCCTGGTGGCGGGAGAATCCTCCGGCCGGGGACAGCTGCCGGTGGAAAGTCCCAATCTCCCCCGGGAAGCCGGTCTGCAGGACAGTGAGCTTACCGCCCTGGCCTATACCGTCGCCGGGCTGATCCGGGAGGGGGATTACCGCACCCTGGCCGCCTATATCCACCCGGTCTACGGTCTGGTCTTCGCCCCCAATTCTACCATCAATCTCACCTCGAATCAATGCTTCACCCCCAACCGGGTGGCCTACACGGCGGAGGACAGCACCATCTACGTATGGGGCACCAAATATGGCACGGATGAGCCCATCCAGCTCACCACCGCCCAGTATTTCTACGGTTATGTGTATAATCGGGACTATGTCCGCGCCCCTCTGGTGGGGGTGAACCATATCGTCAAATCCGGCAACGCGCTGGAAAATGTCACCACCGTCTTCCCTGAGGGGAAATTCGTGGATTTCTGCTTCCCCGGCGGAGCGGACGGCAGCGGCTGGAGCACGCTGCGCATGGTCTTCGAGCCCTATAAGGGGGAAATGAAGCTCAGCGCCCTGATCCACAGCGAATATACGGAATAAGCGGGAACAACAAACGATCCCCCTATGCGGTGAATGCCGCATAGGGGGATTTTGAATGATTTCCTTAATCGGCGGTCCTTTCCTCTCCCCAGAAGAAGAGGGCCACGGTATCCGGACCCGTATGGCTGCCGATGGTGGCGCCGATGTTGAAGATCTCCGGCTTGCCGTCCAGATGGGGGAAGGTTGCGGTGATGAGGTCCGCCACAGCCTGTGCGTCCTCCATGCAGGCGGACTGGCACAGGAAGCATTTGCCGTCGTAGTTCACCCCGTCCCGGGCGTACTTCTGCATCCGCTTCACCATCTCCCGGATCACCCGGTCCTTGCCCCGGACCTTGCTCTGGGGCTTCAGATGTCCCCCGTCGTCCACGTGGAGCAGGGGGCAGATGTGGAATACGCCGCCGAAGATCCCGGCGGCTTTGGAGACCCGGCCCCCCCGGACGTAGTAGCTCAGGTCCGTGGAGAAGAACCAATGCTGGACCTTTTTCTTGTTGGCCTCGGCCCAGTCCGCCAGTTCCTTCGCGCTCAGGCCCTCGTCCCGCTTCGCCGCCAGGGCGTCCATGAAGAAGCCGAAGCCGGAGGAGGCGCAGAGGGAATCCACCACGTAAACGTGCCGGTCCGGGTACTGCTCCGCCGCGATGTTGGCGGCGTTCTTCGCCGCGTTATAGGTGCCGGAAATGCCGGAGGAGAGGCAGACGTGCACCACGTCCTTCCCCTGGCTCAGGAATTTTCCGAAGTAATTCAGGTATTCCGCAATATTCACCTGGGCGGTGCTGGTCTCCGCCCCCTCCCGGAGGATCCGGTAAAACTCGTCCGCGTCCAGGCTCTGCCAGCAGTCGTCCTCCCGCTCCACACCGTTCACGGTGTAGTGGAAGCCGATGGTCTCCAGACCCAGCTCCTGAAAGCGCCGGGCGGTCAGATCTGCGCAGGTGCAGCAGCTGAGAATGTAATCTGCCATGGTATGCTCCTTTCCGAAGTTCTGCCTAAAGCATACCCAACAGAAGGGGGAGAGGACAATCTACTCTCCTCTCCCCCGGCTCTACACTCCGTAGAAATGCGGTCTCCCGCTTATTTTTTCTCCTCCGGCGTCCGCCTGCGGATCCGGTATCCCAGAAGGACCAGCAGCTCCGCCGGCACCCAGACCACCGCCAGCTGCCAGGGGCGGTAATTCCGAAGGAAGAAGGCCAGCACCAGGAAGCCTGCCAGCACCAGGGCTGCCACGATCCATTTGTTGAACTTCCGGCCGTTGAAGATGGTGTTCATC
Source organism: Oscillospiraceae bacterium (assembly GCA_017617795.1). Classification (GTDB taxonomy): domain Bacteria; phylum Bacillota; class Clostridia; order Oscillospirales; family Oscillospiraceae; genus UBA1774. The sequence goes on along the minus strand of JAFZVM010000146.1, from coordinate 3,485 downwards.
ACCAGCAGGGCGATGAGAGAGATGGGCACCCCCATGAACAGGATGACCCAGTAGACCTTCCCCAGGATCCAGAAGATCACAAACAGCAGGGCCGCCAGGGTCCATACCCCCAGGAAGGCCACGCCGGTCACCGCCTTTTCGTCGATGACGACGCTGTTCTTCCGCTTCGTCTCTTCGGACACCCACTTATCATGGGATTCCAGCAAATAATCCACGGTCACGCCGAAGATCCCCGAGAGGCTTTTCAGCACCGCCGCGTCCGGCAGAGCCTCCGCCCGCTCCCACTTGGAGACGGACTTATCCGAATAATGGATGCGCTCCGCCAGCTCCGCCTGGGTCAGTCCCGATTTCTGGCGGAGGGTGATCAGATTTGCCGCGAATATTGCCCGAAGCTCGTCCATACTCAGCCTCCCAGGAGTCCCAGGAGCGCCAGCGCCACCAGGATGCAGCTGATCAGCAGCACCACGGAGAAGATGATCAGGCCGGCACTGAATTTGCCGCTGCCGCTGCCTCCTTTGCTGGGCGGCAGAAGGTGCGCATTGCGCAGGGCTTTGCTGATGGGCTTATACAGGAGCAGGGTGAGGGCCATATTGGCCGCCGCCTTCACCAGATTGAAGGGCAGGAAGCCGGGGAGCATATAGGTGACGATGACCGCCCGGGGCACGTGCATGTACAGGGGGGTGATGAGCCAGTTCCACAGGAGCATCACCACGGTCATGCAGACCACGCCCAGGGCCAGGCCCAGGATCGCGCCGCCCATATCGTGTTTCTTCCGGTACACCGCCGCGGCGGTGCAGGCAAAGGCGGCGGTGCTCAGCACGTTCATCAGCAGCCCGATGGGACCGGTGGTGCTGATGGTGAGCATTTCGATGAGGGAGACCACGATGCTGATGGCCAGAGCCTCCAGGGGGCCCAGAAGGAAGCCGCCCATGGCGATGATCACGTCCTTGGGATCATACTTCAGGAAGGGCAGCGCGGGGATAAAGGAGAAAAAGGGGACCAGATGCGCCAGAAGCAGCACCGCGAAGGAGATGGCGGCCAGCATGGCCATGACCGCGAGCCGCCGGGTCTTCACCGAAGAGCTTGTTTTGTTTTCCATTTCGATACCTCCATAAACTTACCCAGGCTGTGGGCTGAGACTCCCCCGGCCGCATAAGTAAAGCGCCCGGGACGAAAAAGCCTCGGGCGCAGGTATTTCGGTCCATGGCGGCGAAGGCCGCCGAAAAAACGAAAAACCCGTCTTCTTTCATCCGGACTGTACCGTCGGTATCGGAATCTCACCGATTCGGCCCCCGCAGGGGTTCGCAGACTCGCCGCCCGGTTCACGGACCGCTCACTGCCGGTGGGGAATTTCACCCCGCCCTGAAGACGCTTTCATTATACCCCCTGACGGGGATTTGTCAAGAGGCGGGGTCCGGTTTTCGGCCTGCGGGCATAAAGCCGGGGTACGGCGCTTGGTTCCGCCGCACCCCGGGATTGAACGCTGTTCTGTTCGTCGGGCTCAGCCCACCGTCAGCATGGCGCCGGAGCTGTATACGGTGCCCTGGCTGTTCTTCACCACGCAGCGGTAGAGGATGCCGTCATAGGTGGCCTTGGCCGTAACGGTGTAGCTGGCGGAGGCGGCGCCGGTCTTATTGTACCAGGTCTGGCCGCCGTCTTTGGAGTACTGCCACTGGTAGGTCATGCCCACGCCCGCGGCCACCACCTTGAAGGTGACGCTGTCCCCGGCGGCCGCCGTCTGATCTGCGGGCTGGGACAGGATCTTTGGCTTCACCCCACTCACTGTGAGGCGGACCTTGCTGCTGTATACGGTCCCCGCGGAGTTCGTCACCTTGCAGCGGTAGAGGTAACCGTTGTAGGAGGCCTTCACCGTGACGGTATGGGTAGCCGAGGTGGAACCGGCCTTGTTGGTCCAGGTCTTGCCGTAGTCGCTGGAATACTGCCACTGGTACTTGAGTCCCGTGCCGGTTGCGGCCACGGTGAAGGAAACGGTCTCCCCCGCCGCGGCGGTCCGGGCCTTGGGCTGGGTTGTGATGGCCGGCTTGACGGCAGCGGTCACTGTGAGCTTCGCCTCGGCGGTATAGACGCTTCCGCCTTCATTGGTCACCTTGCAGCGGTAGAGCATGCCGTCATAGGAGGTCTTCGCCGTGACGGTGTAGCTGGCGGAGGTGGCCCCGGATTTGTTGTGCCAGCTCTGGCCCTCGTCGTTGGAGTACTGCCACTGATAGGACAGCCCTTCCCCGGAGGCCGCTGCCGTAAAGGTTGCCTTCTCCCCTGCCGCCGCAGTCTGGTTCACAGGCTGGGTCATGATGACGGGCTTGGGGATGATGATCAGCTTTGCGGGATCGGAGATTGCCTCTGCCCCCGCGCTGTTGGTCACCCGGCAGCGATAGAGGAACCCGTCGTAGGAGGCCTTGGCTGTGACGGTGTAGGTTGGCTCCGTCGCGCCGGATTTGTTATACCAGTTGTCGCCGTTGTTCTTGGAGTACTGCCACTGGTAGCTCAGCCCCTCGCCTTCGGCCGTTACCGTGAAGGCGGCCGTTTTGCCCGCGGCCACGGCCTGATCCGACGGCTGGAGGAGGATGACGGGCGGGACCGCCTGGGTCACGGTGACGCCGGCGCTCAGCTTGTTTTTCTTCGTCTCGTCTGCGTCCTTAACATAGACCCTGACCTTATAGGTCCCGGGCTCCGCGGGGGTATAGCTGTAGGTGTTTACCGTGCTGTAGCTGCGGGATTTGAGCTTGGTCCCGTCCTTGTAGAGGATGAAGTAATACTGCAGGGGCTCTGTGCCGCCGGAGGCCTTCGCCGTCCAGGTGATCTTCTCGCCGGCGTTGGCGGCGGTCACGTCGGCCTTGATGCTGGAGATGACCAAAGGCTCCGACAGCTTGTCGATGGTCTTCGTCTCCCTCCTCAGCTCCTCCCCGCAGGCCGTGCAGTACACGACCTCGTCGTAGCTGCCTTCAGCTTCCGTCGTGGCCGGGTTCTCATTTTCCCGCACCGGCTCGCCCGGGGTGTGATCCAGTTTGTCGATCGGCTTCGTCGTGCGGCTCAGTTCCTCGTGGCAGACCGTACAGTACGTTACCTCATCGTAGCTTCCCGCTTCTTTGCAGGTCGCCGCCACTTCGTTTTCACGCACCGGCTCGCCCGGGGTGTGATCCAGCTTGTCGATCGGCTTCGTCGTACGGCTCAGTTCCTCGTGGCAGACCGTGCAGTACGTTACCTCGTCATAGCTTCCCGCTTCTTTGCAGGTCGCCGCCACTTCGTTTTCACGCACCGGCTCGCCCAGGGTGTGATCCAGCTTGTCGATCGGCTTCGTCGTGCGGCTCAGTTCCTCGTGGCAGACCGTGCAGTACGTCACCTCGTCCTAGCTTCCCGCTGCCGAGCAGGTCGCCGCGACTTCCTTCTCCCGCACCGGTTCTCCCGGGGTGTGGGGAAGCTTGTCGATCGTCTTCGTCTCCCGGCTCAGTTCTTCATGGCAGACCGTG
>JAFZVM010000145.1 GCA_017617795.1 Oscillospiraceae bacterium | reverse complement strand
GATTACAGTTTTTCCTTGACCTTTGCCTTCTTGCCGACTCTGTCCCGCAGGTAATGGAGCTTCGCCCGGCGGACCTTGCCGCGGCGGACGGTCTCGATGGACGCGATGTTGGGGGAGTGGATCGGGAAGACTTTTTCGTAGCCCACGTTGTAGGCCACGCGGCGGACGGTGATGGTCTCGTTGATGCCGCCGTGCTTCCGGGCGATCACGATACCCTCAAACACCTGAATCCGCTCCCGGTTGCCTTCCTTGACCTTAACGGAAACGCGGACCGTATCGCCCACGTTGATCTCAGGCAGCTCCGGCTTCAGATACTGATCGGAGAGCGCTTTTACCAGATCCATGATTTGTTTTCCTCCTTTCAGAGCAGGTGTTCGTACCGCGTCTGACGGCATAGGACCACCCTTGTCCAAGCTGCAAGCACGCTTGCAGACTGAGGGATTTTACCATAGTCTCCCGGGAAATGCAAGTACTTTTTTACGCAAATCCCTTGAAATCTGCGTCGTACAGGGCCGTGCGGCGGCATTTCCGGGGCGCGGGCAGTCCGCAGTTCTCCAGGGCCCGGGAAACGTCCCCGGTGTTCACCGTGGGCTCCGCCGCCCGGATGCGCAGGCGGAGGATCTCCCCCTCCCTGTCCAGCACCCGGATATGGGGGGCGAGATCCAGGGGATTGAGGCCCCGCTTGGTCTTCTTTTCCACCACCAGGGGCTTTCCCGCCCGGAGCAGGCTCTCCGCTTCGGCGCAGTCCCGTTCAAAGGTCAGCTCCCAGTCCGCCCAGGCAATCTTCCCCACCCCCAGCACGGGCTCTCCGGCGCCCAGCACCCGCAGGCCCTCCGGCAGCGCCGGGTTCAGGGCGGCGGGCAGGTCCGCCGGACCGGATAGGATCTGCACGTCCAGCACCTCGCAGACGCTTTCGCACCCCAGCTGCAGAGGGGCGGCGATGCTCATCTTCGGGTGGGGGTTGAAGCCCTCGGAGTGCTTCACCGGGATCCCCGCCCGGATAAAGGCCCGCTGGAAGGTACGCAGCACGTCCAGATGGGAGAGATAGGCGGCCTTCCCCGTCTTCTCAAAACGCAGGCGCAGCTCAGGCATCGCACTTTCCTCCCTTCAGCAGGGACGCGGCCCCGCAGCCCAGGCACTGCTGCCGGCAGTCCGGGCTCACCTTCCCCTCCCGGGCCAGATGCAGCTCCCGGAGGAGATGAGCCTTGGTCACCCCGTCGTCAATCACGTCCCAGGGGAGGTACTCCTCCTCCCCCCGCTCCCGGCGGGCGTAGAAATCCGGGTCCAGCCCCTCCTCCCGGAAGGCGGAGAGCCAGTCCTCCAGGGAGAAGAATTCCTCCCAGGCCTGGAGGCCGCCGGACTTTTCATACAGCCGCCGCAGCACGCCTCCCAGACGACGGTCTCCCGCCGCCAGGGCCGCCTCCACGTAGCTCACGTCCTGGGCATGCCAGTTGTATGTGATGGCCCTGTTTCGGATGGCGTCCTTCAGCAGCCGCTGCCGCCGGATGAGCTCCTCCATGGAGCACTGGGGACACCACTGGAAGGGGGTCATGGGCTTGGGAATGAACATGGAGGTGGATACGGTGATCCGCACCCCCCGGCTCCGGTTGGGGCTGGCCTCCCGCCACGCCTGCCAGACCTTCTGGGCCAGGTCCGCGATGGCCAGCACGTCCTCGTCCGTCTCCGTGGGCAGGCCCAGCATGAAATACAGCTTCACCGCGTTCCACCCGCCGGCAAAGGCGGTGCGGCAGGAATTCAGGAGGTCCTCCTCCGTCACGTTTTTGTTGATCACGTCCCGCAGGCGCTGGGACCCCGCCTCCGGGGCGAAGGTGAGGCCGCTTTTCCGCACCTTCTGCACCCGCTGCATCAGGTCCATGGAGAAGTTGTCCGCCCGCAGGGAGGGCAGGGACAGGCTCACGCTCCGGGGCTCGCACCAGTTCAGCAGCCCGTCGCACAATGCACCCAGCTCCTTATAGTCGCTGGTGCTGAGGGAGGTGAGGCTGATCTCCTCGTATCCCGCGTACCGGAGGCTCTCGATCCCCTGGCGGATCAGCGTCTCCGCCTTTTTGGCCCGCACCGGGCGGTAGATGTACCCCGCCTGGCAGAAGCGGCAGCCCCGGATGCAGCCCCGGAACAGCTCCAGCATGGTGCGGTCATGGACGATCTCCGTGGAGGGGACGATGGTGTGCTCCGGGAAATACACCGAGTCCATATCCTCGATGATGCGCTTCCGCACCCGCTCCGGGGCTCCCCCATGGGGAACGTGCCCCTTCATCCGCCCGTCCGGCAGGTACTCCGGGGTATAGAGGGAGGGGACGTAGACCCCTTCGATCTGCGCCGCGGCCTCCAGGAAGGCGGCCTTGGTCCAGCCCTCCGCCTTGGCCCGCATGAGCAGGGCGGTCACCTCCCGGTCCGCGTCCTCCCCTTCCCCGACGACGCAAAGGTCCAGAAAGTCCGCCATGGGCTCCGGGTTCATCATGCAGGCGCCCCCGGCGAAGACGATGGGGGTGAGGCCGGGCCGGTCCGCGCTCTTCAGGGGGATGCCCGCCAGATCCAGCATATCCAGGATGCCGGGAAAGCTCATCTCATACCCCACGGAGAAGCCGATCAGGTCGAAATCCTTCACCGGATCCCCGCTCTCCAGGGCATACAGGGGGATCCCCGCCTTCCGCAGCTCCTCCCCCATGTCCCGCCAGGGCTCGAACACCCGCTCGCACCAGACCCCGTCCATGCCGTTCAGCACCCCGTACAGGATCCGCAGGCCCAGGTTGGACATGCCGATCTCATAGGTATCGGGAAAGCAGAGGGCGAAGCGCAGGCGCACGTCCCCTTTATTCTTGATGATCTCCCCATATTCCCCGCCGGTGTACCGGGCGGGCTTCTGCACCCGGGGCAGGATGGCTTCCAGCTCAGGCCGCATGCCGATTACTCCCTTGACAGGGGAACTGACGGTCCCCCGAGAAATTCAAATCATCATACATGATTCTCCGGGAGAAATCAACCGCTCCCCCACCGTTCTCTCAGCCGCCGGGCCAGGAGCCAACCGCTCCACAGGAGCCAGTCCGGCCGGGCCCGCAGGCCCAGGAGGAGGAACAGGAGGATGCACGCCCAGTCCAGGGCCAGGCCGATCCTGTCCGCCACCGCCGGGCCGAAGGCCAGGAGGGCCAGGCTCCGCACCAGCCTGCCCCCGTCCAGGCAGGAGGCGGGGAGCAG
>JAFZVM010000144.1 GCA_017617795.1 Oscillospiraceae bacterium | reverse complement strand
GGCCTCGGCTCCGACGGCACCGTCGGCGCGAACAAGAACAGCATCAAGATCATCGGCGATCATACCGACATGACCGTGCAGGCCTACTTCCAGTACGACAGCAAGAAGTCCGGCGGCGTCACCATCTCCCACCTGCGCTTCGGCCAGAGCCCCATCAAGTCCAGCTACTACGTCACCAAGGCGGACTTTGTGGCCTGCCACGCCCCCAGCTATATGGAGAAGTACGACGTGGTGCAGGATATCAAGCCCGGCGGCGTGTTCCTGCTGAACTGGCCCTGGGGCGAGGCGGAGCTGGAGACGAAGCTCCCCGCCGCCGCCAAGAAATACCTGGCGGAGAACAAGATCCGCTTCTACACCGTGGACGCGGTGCACAAGGCCCAGGAGCTGGGCCTGGGAGGCAGGACCAACACCATCCTCCAGTCCGCCTTCTTCAAGCTCAGCGAGATCCTGCCCATCGACGACGCCGTGAAGTATATGAAGGACGCCATCCTCAGCAGCTACGGCCACAAGGGCGAGAAGGTCGTGAATATGAACTACGCCGCGGTGGACGCGGGGCTGGACAGCATCCATGAGGTGAAGGTGCCCGAGAGCTGGCTGAACCCCGCCCCGGACGCGGAACCCGAAAAGCTCAGCACCGATCGGGCCGACCTGCGGGCGTACGTGGACAAGATCATGGAGCCCGCCAACGCCATGCGGGGGGACAGCCTTCCCGTTTCCGCCTTCCTGAACAGCGTGGACGGCGCCATCCCCCAGGGCAGCGCCGCCTTCGAGCGGCGGAAGGCCGCGGTGGAGGTCCCCAGGTGGATCCCCGAAAACTGCATCCAGTGCAACCGCTGCTCCCTGGTGTGCCCCCATGCCGCCGTCCGTCCCTTCGTGTACGACGCGGAGGAGCTGGCGAAGGCCCCCGACGGCGTCGTCACCGTGAAGATGCTGGGGAAGGGCTGCGAGGACTGGCGCTTCGCCATCACCGTGGACCCGGCGGACTGCCTGGGCTGCGGCAGCTGCGTGAACGTCTGCCCCGCCAAGGAAAAGGCCCTGGTGATGACCCCCGTGGAGGAGATGCCCAAGCAGCAGACCGTCTTCGACTGGGCGGTGCGGAACGTTTCCGACAAGGCCACCCCCTTCGCCCCCGAGACCGTGAAGGGCAGCCAGTTCAAGAAGCCCCTGTTCGAGTTCTCCGGCGCCTGCGCCGGCTGCGGCGAGACCCCCTACGCCAAGCTCATCACCCAGCTTTTCGGCACCCGGATGCTCATTGCCAACGCTACCGGCTGCTCCTCCATCTGGGGCGGCAGCGCCCCCAGCACCCCCTATACCGTGGATAAGCTGGGCCGCGGTCCCGCCTGGGCCAACTCCCTGTTCGAGGACAACGCAGAGTTCGGCTACGGCATGCTCTCCGCCGTGAAGCAGCGCCGGGCCCTCCTGTCGGAGAAGGTGGAGAAGCTGGCGGAGGATCCCGCCTATGCGGATGCCGCCAACGCCTGGCTCCTGAAGAAGGACAGCTCCGCCGAAGCGGAAGCCGCCGGGGACGTCCTCCTGGCCCTGTGCCGGAAAGGAGATTCCGCCGAGGCGAAGTACGTGGCCGCCAACGCGGACCTGCTGCCCAAGCCCAGCTTCTGGTGCTTCGGCGGCGACGGCTGGAGCTATGATATCGGCTACGGCGGCCTGGATCACGTCCTGGCCTCCGGGGAAAACATCAATATCTTCGTCTTCGATACAGAGGTCTACTCCAACACCGGCGGCCAGGCCAGCAAGGCCACGCCCATCGGCGCCGTGGCCCAGTTCGCCGCCGCGGGCAAGAGCGTGAAGAAGAAGGACCTGGCCCAGATCGCCATCAGCTACGGCTATATCTACGTGGCACAGGTGGCCCTGGGCGCGGATTACAACCAGTGCGTCAAGGCCCTGGCGGAGGCGGAGAGCTACGACGGTCCCTCCCTGGTCATCGGCTACGCCCCCTGCATCAACCATGGCGCCCGGGCGGGCATGGGCAAGAGCATGAGCATCATGAAGTCCGCCGTGGAGGCGGGGTACTGGAACCTGTTCCGCTTCGACCCCAGGCTGGAAGCCGCAGGCAAGAACCCCCTGAGCGTGGACAGCGCCGCTCCCTCCGGCAAGTATGAGGACTTCCTGATGAGCGAGGTGCGGTACTCCTCCCTGGCTCTGAGCTTCCCGGAGCGGGCCAAGGAGCTGTTCAGGATCGCCGCGGAGAACGCGGACATCAAGTACAAAAAGCTGCTGCTCCAGAAGCAGATGTACGATCTGGAAACGAAATAAAAACCAGGGCCCCGGCTGCTGCCGGGGCCCTGAGGGTGTCGACAATACTTTGTCGACACCCTTCGAATCGGACCCGCTTTGCTGGGCTCCGATTCGAGAAGGATTGCATCGCCGCTGCGCGCCTCGGCCGAACACTTCGACACTTGCGGCGATAGAGGGATTTTCGGGCAGAAATGAATTCCGCCCGAAAATGATTCAAAACTATTTCGCGGCTTCCGAGCCGCGAACTCTGCGAGGCTTTTGGTATTATATCTACAGCCTGAGAACCCCGGCTGCTGCCGGGGCCCTTCAAATGAATGGACCTTCGGGCATGAATCGCACTCCGCGCATGTCATCCTTCCTGTCCCGCTGGACCATTCATTCACCGAGGAACGAGGTGAACGTGATGTCGACCATCGCAGCCATTGCCACGGGCGCCGGCCGGACGGCCCTGGGGATCATCCGCCTCAGCGGGCCGGAATCTTTATCCGCAGCGGAAGCCCTGTTCCGCCCCAAAGGGGGCGGCAGATTGGGGGAGAAGCCTCCCAGGACCATGGTGCTGGGCTCCCTGCTGGACACGGACGGGACCCAGCTGGACCAGGTGCTGGCGGTCTACTGTCCCGGCCCCCGGAGCTTTACCGGGGAGGACACGGTGGAGCTGAACTGCCACGGCTCCCCGGCGGTGCTCTCCGCCGCCCTCCGGACCCTTTTTGCCCTGGGGGTGCGCCAGGCGGGGCCGGGGGAATTCACCCGCCGGGCCTTCCTGAACCGGCGGCTGGATCTGGTGCAGGCGGAGGCTATCGTGGACCTGGTGGACGCGGAGACCGCCGTCGCCGCCAAGAACGCCGCCGCCCAGCTGGAGGGATCGGTGAGCCGGAAGACGGGGAAGATCTATGAGGACCTCCTGGGCCTCCTGGCCTGGTTCCAGGCGGCGGTGGACTACCCGGAGGAAGGGGTGGATCCCCTGGAGAGGGAGGAGATCGCCTCCCGCCTCCGCAGCGGAAAACGGGAGCTGGACCGGCTCCTGGGCAGCTTCCGCCGGGGCCAGGTGCTGAAGGAGGGGCTGCGCTGCGCCCTTCTGGGCAAGCCCAACGCGGGGAAGAGCTCCCTGCTGAACGCCCTGCTGGGCTGGGACCGGGCCATCGTTACCTCCCAGGCGGGAACCACCCGGGATACCCTGGAGGAAAAGCTGGTGCTGGGGGGGACCCTTCTGCGGCTGACGGATACGGCAGGCCTCCGGAATGCGGACAACGACGCGGAGAAGCAGGGGGTGGAACGGGCGCTCCTGGAGGCGGAACGGGCGGAGCTGGTGCTGGCGGTGTTCGACGGCTCCCGGCCCCTGGAGCCCGAGGACCGGCAGGTCCTGGCCGCCGCCCGGGCGGCGCCGAAGGCCATCGCCCTCATCAACAAATGCGATCTGCCCCGTGCCCTGGAGGAGGAGGAGATCCGCGCCGTCCTGCCCCGGGTTCTCCGGGTCTCCGCCCGCACCGGGGAGGGGCTGGAGGAGCTGGAAGCCCTGGCGGGGGAGCTCCTGGCCGGGGAGCAGCCCCGGGACCTGGGGGAGGTGCTCACCAATGCCAGGCAGTACGAGGCCGTGCTCCGGGCCAGGGAGGCCCTGGACCGGGCCGTTTCCGCCCTGGAGGAGGACGTGACCCCGGACGCGGTACTCACGGACGCGGAGGAAGCGCTGAACGCCCTGGGAGAGCTGGACGGCAGGACCCTGCGGGAGGATCTGGTGGAGGCCATCTTCTCCCGCTTCTGCGTGGGAAAGTGAGGCACGTATGGTCAACATCCTGCTGGAAGGCTACGATATCGACGCCCCCTGGCTCTATGGGGAACTGAAACCGCATATCCGGCCTACGGACCGGGTGGCAGTGGTGGCCTTTTCCTTCCGGGACAACCGGGTGAAATGCGCTGCCGACTGGGACAGGCTGTACGGCAAGGGATCGGGTACGTATTACGGCGGGATCACCGGGGGCTTCGCCGCCTACGGGATCCCGGAAGAACAGATCACCTTCCTGGATTATTTCCGGGATACCAAGAAGTCCGCCGGGGAGGCCGGATCATGAACAACCTGTTTTTTACCGGGGAGATCCAGGTGGGGAAGAGCACTCTGCTGCGGAAGCTCCTGAAAAAAAGCGGCCTCCGCCCCGGCGGGGCGGAAACCGGCTTCGGCCCCTGGCGGGCCGAAGAATCCCGACGGCTGTTCCTGCATCCCTACGGAAAGCCGGATTACTCCGAAGGCTCCGTCTGCGCCCGCATGGGACCGGAGGGGAAGATCGTTTACCCGGCGGTATTCGACGGCCGGGGAGCCGACCTGGTCCGGGCCGCCCTGAATGACCCGGAGGTGGACGTGGTGGTTCTGGACGAGCTGGGTTTCCTGGAGAAGGACGCCCTGGAATTCCGGGCCGCCGTCCTGGAAGCCCTGGCCGGACCCAAGCCCGTATGGGGCGTCCTCCGCCTGGGGGGCGGCTGCTGGGGGGACGCGGACCTGGGCAGGATCGTCACCGTGACCATGGAAAACCGGGACGAATTGGCGCTTCAATTCATCTTTTTTCCGCCTTCTTCAGCACGAAGCGGGAGAGAATGAAGGCCAGGCAGAGGGTGGCCGCCTCGCTGATGGGGATGGCCAGCCACACCCGTTCCAGGATCCCGGTGCGGGAGAGGAGCCAGGCCAGGGGCAGGGAGAAGAACACCTGCCGGCAGAGGCTCACCAGGAGGGTGAGGCCGCTGTACCCCAGGGACTGATAGGAGGAGGAGAAGATCACGCTCATCCCCCCGAACACCAGGGAGCAGGCGCAGATCCGCAGGGCGGGGACGCCCAGGGCCAGCATGTTCTCCGAAGCGTGGAACAGCCCCAGCATGGCGGCGGGGAACAGGGCGTACACCGCTCCCGCGGCGATGGTCACGGCGGCGCACACCCCCAGGGCCAGGCGCAGGGTGGCCTTCACCCGGTCCAGCCTGCCCGCGCCGTAGTTGTAGGAATAGATGGCGATGGTGCCGTTGTTCATGCCGAACACCGGCATGAAGGCGAAATACTGGAGCTTGAGCCAGACCCCGAACACCGCCGCCGCCGTGGTGCTGAAGGGCAGGACGATGGCGTTCATGCCGTAGGTGATGACGCTCCCCAGGCACACCGTCAGGGTGGAGGGAACGCCGATGGAGCAGATATCCCGGATGATGGGCCAGGAGGGGAGCATCTGCCGCAGGCGGAAGCGCACGGCCTTGTTGTACTTCAGGCAGAAGAACAAGGCCAGCAGGGCGGCCACCACCTGACCGATGACCGTGGCCCAGGCGGCGCCGGCCACCTCCAGCCGGGGGAAGGGCCCCAGGCCGAAGATCAGCACCGGATCCAGGATGATGTTCACCACCGCGCCGGTGGCCTGGCAGACCATGCTCAGCACGCTGTTCCCTGTGGCCACCAGGAGCTTTTCCCAGTTCTGCCCGTAGAACATGCCCAGGCAGAAGAGGGTGCAGATGGAGAGGTAGGTCGCGCCGTGATCCACGATCACGGCGCTGTCCGTCTGCATCAGGAAAAAGCGCCGGGCGAAGAAGCCCCCCAGAAGGGCGAAGACCAGGGCATAGCAGATGGACAGAAAGTTCTGCACGTTGGCGATGCGCTCCGCCGTGGCCTTGTCCCCCCGGCCCAGGGACCGGGAAACCAGGGCGTTGACCCCCACCCCGGAGCCCACACCCACGGCGATCATCACGTTCTGGAAGGGGAAGGCCAGGGAGACGGCGGTGAGGGCGTCCTCGCTGAGCCGGGCCACGAACATGGCGTCCACGGCGTTGTACAGCGCCTGCACCAGCATGGAGATCATCATGGGCAGGCTCATCACCGCCAGGAGCTTCCCCACGGGCATGGTGCCCAGCTTTTCCTGGGATTCTCTCTTTTCCATGTTCAGGCCTCTTCTCTGTGGGCGTTCAGATAGGTTTCCAGGATCAGGGAGGCCGCCACCGCGTCCACCCGTTTTTTCCGCTGCTTTCCGCGGCGTCCCGTCTCCGTCAGAATTGCGTGGGCCTCCACGGTGGTGCGCCGCTCGTCCACAAGGGCGACTTCGCAGCCCCGCTCCTCCAGCCGCTCCTTCAGGGCGCGGCTTTTCTCCGCCCGGGGGCCTTCGGAGCCGTCCATGTTCCGGGGAAGGCCCAGGGCGATGCGCCCCACCTCTTTTTCCCCGTAAATGCGGCACAGGTCCTCCAGGAGCTTGTCCTCGTTCCGGGAGGGCAGGACCCCCGTTTCCCCCGCCAGAAGGCCGGAGGCGTCGGAGATGGCGTAGCCCGTCCGGGCGTCCCCGTAATCGATGGCCATGATGCGCATGGAGTCTCTCCTTTGTTTCCGCGTTTTCCCCCACTATAGCACAGGTCTGCGGACAAGGGAAGAGGGAAGAGAGACATTATGTCAACCGATTTGGTTGACTTTTCTGCAGATCGGGCTATAATACAGGGTTGAATCGGAGGGATAAACTATGGCGAAACGTCAATTCAAGGCAGAATCCAAACGGCTGCTGGATCTCATGATCCATTCCATCTACACCCATCGGGAAATTTTCCTCCGGGAGCTCATCAGCAACGCCAGCGATGCCATCGACAAGCTCTGCTACCGCTCCCTGGAGGACGGCGGCGCGGGGCTGGACCGGAGCGATTTCTTCATCCGCATCACCCCGGATAAGGACGCCCGCACCCTGACCATTGCGGACAACGGCATCGGCATGGACGAGCAGGAGCTGGACTCCAACCTGGGGGTCATCGCCCGTTCCGGGTCCCGGCAGTTCAAGACGGACATGGACCAGGAAAAGGCCGGGGAGGAGAACATCGACATCATCGGCCAGTTCGGCGTGGGCTTTTACAGCGCCTTCATGGTGGCGGACAAGGTCACCGTCACCTCGAAAAAGTTCGGCTCCGACGCCGCGTTCCGGTGGGAGAGCGCCGGAACGGACGGGTACACCGTCGTCCCCGCGGAGAAGGAAGGCCAGGGCACGGAGATCGTCCTCCGTCTGAAGGAGGACGGGGAGGAGGAGAAGTACTCCGAATTTCTGGAGGACTGGAAGCTCCGGGAGCTCATCAAAAAGTATTCCGACTATGTGCGCTACCCCATCAAGCTGGGGGAGGACACGGTGAACAGCATGGTGCCCCTGTGGCAGCGCTCGAAGCAGGAGGCCTCGGACGAGGACTGCGCCGCCTTCTATAAGGAAAAGTTCTACGATCCGGAGGAGCCCAGGCGGATCATCCGGGTGAGCGCGGAAGGCGCCGTGAGCTACAAGGCCCTGCTCTTCATCCCTGCCAAGGCCCCCTTCAACTATTATTCCAGGGATTATGAAGCCGGGCTGCAGCTGTACGCCAACGGCGTCATGATCATGGAGCACTGCACGGACCTGCTGCCGGAATGCTTCCGCTTCGTCCGGGGCATTGTGGACAGCCCCGATCTGAGCCTGAATATTTCCCGGGAACTGCTGCAGCACGACCGGCAGCTGAAGGTCATTGCCGCCAACCTGGAGAAGAAGGTGAAGAGCGAGCTGACGAAGCTCCTGGAGGAGGAGCCGGAGAAATACGAAGAGTTTTATTCCCAGTTCGGCCTCCAGCTGAAATACGGAATCCTGGCGGACTTCGGCGCCAAGCGGGAGCTGCTGCAGGATCTGCTCCTGTTCTACGATTCCGGAGCGAAGAAGCCCATCCCCCTGAAAAGCTACGTCTCCGCCATGCCGGAGGAGCAGAAGAGCATCTATTACGCCTGCGGGGACACCGTCGCCCGGCTGGAGAAGCTGCCCCAGGCGGAGCCCGTGCGGGAAAAGGGCTGGAGCATCCTCTACCTCACGGATGAGGTGGACGAATTTGTGATGAACATGATCGGGGAGTATCAGGAAAAACCCCTGAAGAACGTCATCACCGGGGACCCGGACCTGGAGTCCGGAGAGGACAAGGAGAAGCTGGAGAAGCTGCAGCAGGCCAACGAGGCCATGCTCGCCTTTGCCAAAGAAGCCCTGGAAGGCGCGGTGGAGAACGTGACCCTCTCCGGCCAGCTGAAGTCCGCTCCCGCCTGCCTGGGCACCCAGGGGGAGATCACCCTGGAGATGGAAAAATACTTCGCCTCCATTCCCGGCAGCGGGGACAAGATCAAGGCCCAGCGGGTGCTGGAGCTGAATCCGGAGCACCCCGTGTTCGAAGCTCTGGTCCGGGCCTACGCCGGGGATCAGGAGAAGGCAAAGAAATACGTGAAGCTCCTGTATTTCCAGGCCCTGCTCTACGCCGGGGCGGAGATCACGGATCCCGCCGCCTATGCGGACCTGATCAGCGAGCTCATGGTGTAAACTTCAGATCGGACCGTCCGCGTCCCCCTGCCGCAGCCGGCAGGGGGACGTTATTTTTGCTTTTTGTCCCGGGGCCTGCCAAAAGTCCGGCGGCCTCCGCTTCGGCGGGGTGAGGTCCGCGCCCGGACCCTTGCAACCTTCCCGGTTCCGGCTTATAATGGGGAAAAACAAATCAAGGAGGGCGAGCCATGTATCAGTGTCCTTATCCGCGCCTGTTTACCCCCATCACCCTGGCGGGCACCCAGTTCCGGAACCGGATCTTTGCCTCCCCCACGGGAGGGCAGCACACCCATTACGGCAACCACCCCATCAACGAGCTCATCTGCTACTATGAGCGGAAGGCCCAGGGCGGCGCGGCCAGCGTATGCATCGGGGATGCGGTGGCGGACGGGGAGCACGCCCAGTCTAACGGCAGCCATATCTGCCTGGACGACGTCTCCGGCAAGCCCCACCTGAACAAGCTCTCCGGCTCCATCCGGCGGCACGGGGCGGTGGCGGCCATCGAGATCTCCCACGGGGGCAGCAGCGCCCGGATCTCCTACGGCCAGGGCCACAAGGTCTACGGCCCGGTGGAGTGCGATACGGAGGGCAGCTTCGGCCACCCGGTCCACGCCTACGCCATGGACGAGGAGATGATCCGCTATACCATCCGCAAGCACGCGGAAGCCGCCCGCTTTGCCAAGTCCTGCGGCTTCGGGATGATCACCCTCCACGGGGGCCACGGCTGGCTTCTGCACCAGTTCATGCATCCCTACCAGAACACCCGGACGGACGAATGGGGCGGCACCTTTGAGAAGCGCATGCGCTTCCCCCTGGCCGTCGTCGCCGCGGTGCGGGAAGCGGTGGGCCCCAATTTCCCCATCGAGATCCGAATCAGCGGCTCCGAGTGCTACGAGGGAGGGTATGATACGGATTACGGCATCCGCATCGCCGAGGCCCTGGACGGGAAGGTGGACCTGATCCACGTCTCCGCCGGGAGCCATGAGGTGAACGAGGTGTTCACCGTCACCCATCCCAACATGTTCCTGCCCGACGGGGTGAACGTGAAGTACGCGGCGGAGATCAAAAAGCACGTGAAGACCCCTGTGGCCACGGTGGGCGCCCTGTCCGATCCCGCCATGATGGAGGAGATCCTGGCCTCCGGCCAGGCGGATGTGGTGGAGCTGGCCCGGGGCCTCATCTGCGACCCCGACCTGCCCAACAAGGCCCGGGAGGGCCGGGAGGAGGATATCACCCACTGCATGCGCTGCTTCACCTGCTTCTCCAGCCTCATCATGCGGGGCCTCTTCGCCTGCGCCCTGAATCCGGAGATCGGCAGCGAGCACGAGACGAAATTCGCTCCGCCCGCCACGGAGAGCAAGACCGTGCTGGTGGCCGGGGGCGGCGTGGGCGGCATGCAGGCGGCCCTTACGGCGGCGAAGCGGGGACACAAGGTCACCCTGTTCGAAAAGACGGATCAGCTGGGGGGCGTCCTCCTGTGCGAGGAGAAGGTCCCCTTCAAGAAGCATCTGGGCCAGTACCTGGCCCTCCAGGCCAGAAGGCTGGAGAAGGCCGGGATCGACGTGCGCCTGAACACCCCCCTCACCCCGGAGCTGGCCCGGAGCCTGGAGCCGGACGTGATCGTGGCTGCCCTGGGGGCGGACGCGGCCCTGCCTCCCATCCCGGGGATCCGGGGGGAGAACGTGATCCTGGCGGAGGACCTGTACCCCGCCCCGGAGAAGGCGGGGAAAAAGGTGGTCATCCTGGGCGGCGGCCTGGTAGGCAGCGAGCTGGCGGTCTACCTGGGGGACCTGGGGCATGAGGTGGAGATCCTGGAGATGGCCCCCATGCTGAACTCCGGCAGCAATATCCTCCAGGGTTCCAGCATCCAGCTCCAGCTGAAGCGCCTGGGGATCGTCCCCCGGCTGAGGACCAAAGTAACGGAGATCACCCCCGAGGGGGTCAAAGCGGAAGGTCCGGACGGGGAGGTATTCATCCCCGGAGACACGGTGGTCGTGGCATTGGGGCGGAAGCCCCGGCGGGAGGAGGCGGACGGGCTCCGCTTCTGCGCCCCGGAATTCATCCAACTGGGGGACTGCGACAGCCCCGCCACCATCTGGCAGGCGACGGAGACCGCCTACCATATGCTTACGGATATCTGAGGATCGGAGAATTATTCCATGAACTGCGGCGTTATGTTTGATCTGGACGGTACCCTGTGGGACAGCGTGGACCGGCTCACCCCCGCCTGGAACCGGGTGCTGGGGGAATACGGCGTTAAGGTGACTGCTCCGCAGCTCCGGTCCCATATGGGGAAGACGGCGGAGGAATTCGCCGCGATCCTGCTGCCGGAGGAGACTCCGGAGCGGGGGCTGGAGGCCATCGACGCCTGCTGCCGGGAGGAACTCAAAGACCTGGCGGCTTACGGAGGGATCCTGTACCCCGGGCTCCGGGAGACCCTGGAGGCTTTGAAGCCCGCCTGGAAGCTGTACATCATCAGCAACTGCCAGGAGGGGTATATCGACACCTTCCTGGACGCCCACGGCTTCCGGGATCTGTTCGACGGCTTCCTGGACCACAGCACCGGCATGAGCAAGGGGGGAAATATCCGCCTGCTCTGCGAGCGGGAGGGGCTGGACCGGGCAGTATACGTGGGGGATACCCGGGGAGATGAAGTCTCCGCCCGGGAGGCGGGGGTCCCCTTCTTCCACGCGGCCTACGGTTTCGGGAAAGCCGAGGCCCCGGACCGGGCGCTCCGGACCTTTTCCGACCTGCCGGCGGCGCTGGCGGACTTTTTCAAAGACTGATCCATTTCTTTTACACGGAAAGACCCGGCGGATACACTCCGCCGGGTCCTTCCGTTGCTCTTTCCCTTTTTCCATGCTCTTATTGCATATTGGCAAATCGCTCAATGGCTTTGGTAAAGTTTTTCAGGGCGTCCTCGTCCCCCTGCTTGACGGCGTCCCGGACGCAGTGGCGGATATGCCCCTCCAGCACCACCTGGCCCACCTTGTTCAAGGCGCTTTTGGCGGCGTTGAGCTGAGAGAGGATGTCCTCGCAGGGAACGTCCTCGTCGATCATCCGGTCGATAGCCTGGACCTGGCCCAGGATCTTGGCCAGCCTGTGGTGGAGATTCTCCGCGTCCATGCATTTTCTCATGCACGTTCCCCCTTCTCCCCGCCGGGCGGCCCATGGATGAACAAAGGCGCGCCCCTTCCGGGCGCGCCAACATCCTCCTGCGGCGGTCGCTCCGGTTTCGGCAGAGAACCATACCCACGGAACGGGCCGTATCTGACTTATCTGCCGAAGCAGCTTCACAGTGACCGACTCGCGGAGAATTGCACTCCATTCCGGTGATCCGTCCGTGTTCTTTTTTAGTTTACCAAGACTAACCGGAGGGAGTCAAGTGACAAAAAGGAAACGGCGTCGTCGCAAATCTCGCGGGCTGCGCATCCGCGGAAACCGAAAATGCCGCGGATGCTTGCAAGCGCTCGATTGCTCCTCCTTTTCCCGGCGAAGCATTCGCTTCGCCGGGAGGAGACGGGGGAAACGGGGCAAATCTCGCGGGCTGCGCATCCGCGGAAACCGAAAATGCCGCGGATGCTTGCAAGCGCTCGATTGCTCCTCCTTTTCCCGATCTAGGCGTCGCTCACGCACTCCTCCGCGTCCTCGTCGTTGTTCAGGATGTTCCGGGCTATGGCGAGGCAGTATTTGCCGTATTTCCTGGCGGTCTCTGATATGGCTTCTTCGGATCGGTCCCAATACAGCGCTATGATCTGACTGTCCTCCATTCAGACACCCCCCTGTTTGCGTTTCAAGGCCTTTCACCCTTATACACCGGATCCGCTGCCGTTATATTACCGTTTTTTCGACAAAAAAAACCGGGAGCCTCCGATCTGGGAGACTCCCGTGAGTAGGTTTTCTCAGATGCTCATTTCCGTGCGGCGGATCAGGTCGTCCTGGGCGGCCTTGTACACCTCCACGAAGTAGGCGGAGAAGCCCGCCACCCGGACCACCAGGTCCTGATATTCCGTGGGGTTCTCCTGGGCGGAGCGCAGAGTGTCCGCGGAGACGACGTTGATCTGCAGCTCCATGCCGCCGCCCTTGAAATAGGATTCCATCACGGCCCGGAGCTTCCTGTCTCCCTCCTCCCCCTGGAGGGCGGTGGGATGGAACTTCATGTTGCAGAGGGTGCCGTTGGAATAGGTGCTCTGGTCGAATTTCAGGATGGAATTGATGGTGGAGAAGGGGCCTTCCTTATCCATGGACTGCACCGGGGAGATTCCGTCGGAAAGGGGATCCCCCAGCTTCCGCCCGTCCGGGGTGGCCCACACCATGCCGCCGTAGACCACGTTCAGGGTCACGGGCCAGCAGCCTGCGGTCCAGTGGTTGCCACGGGGGCTGACGCCCCGGGTGATGCCCTCCACGTAGGTGTCGGCGGTGAACTTCAGATACTTGTCCGCCTCCGGATTGTTGTTGCCGAAGTGGGTGCAGCGGCCCTGGATGATCTGGCGCAGCTCCTCGTAGCCCTCCCAGTTGTGCATCAGGGCGTCGTACAGCTCCCGGGTGGTGGCGATCTTGTCCCGGAAGCACACCTGGTCGATGATGTTCAGGCTGTCCGCCACGTTGCCGTGGCCGATGCTGGAGTTGCCGGTATTGGTGTACTTGGAGCCGCCCCAGAGCACGTCCAGGCCGCTCTCCATGCAGCCCTCCACCGTGGCGGAGACCAGGGGCAGGGGCATGCGCTCGGCATAGAGGAACTCATAGCAGTTCACCATGGTGACTTCCCATTTGGTGAAGAAGTCGATCTGCTTCCGGTAGGCCTCCAGGACCTCTTCCATGCTGTTCATCTCATAGAGGTAGCCCGTGGCGACGCCGGTGCGTCCCGGCTCCGGCGTGCCCGCGGCATGGTAGGGATTCACGCCGTTGTTGATGGCGCACCACAGGGCCGCGGGGAGGATGGTGTAGGAGTTGGCCCCGTCCCCGCCGGAGTTGGCGAAGTCGCTGCCGCAGACGCAGGGCTCCACGCAGCCGATGAGGCAGTAGTTCCGGGCCTCCTCCAGGGGGATGCCCCGGCGCATGAGGCTCTTTTCCGCCACCTCGTCCCATTCGAAGCAGGGGACGCCGCCCACCTGCTTGGTGGTCTCGATCCCCGCCTCCCACAGCTCCTTCGGGGTGCCCTCGTGGAGACGCAGAGCCAGGGGCGGATTATGGAGCTTCAGCCGGGCGGAGGCCTGGAGCACCATATAGGTCACGTCGTTGGTGACGTCCTTCCCCTCCTTGTCCGTGCCGCCCAGGGTGATGAGCTGGCCGGAGGTGTACCCGGGGCTGGTGCGGGTGGCCCGCTCGGACCAGGCCTTGTTCAGCTCCGCAATCTTCAGGATGAACATGTCTGTCAGCTCCTGGGCCTGCTCCCTCGTGAGCCGACCCTCCGCCAGGTCCTTCTCCAGATACTTCCCGCAGTACTGGTCCAGGCGGCCGTAGCTGATGCCGTGGGGCTGGGAGTCCAGCAAAATGCCCAGCTGATACAGGAAGCAGGCCTGGAGGGCGTCGTGGTAGCTCTCGCAGGGCTTGTCGATGATCCGCATCAGCCGGTCCGCCATGTCCATGAGCTCCGCCTGCCGCTGGGGATCCGGGCAGATCTCCGCCTGACGGAGGCATTCCTCGCCGTAGCGCTTGGTGTAGAGGATGAGCCCCTCGGTGACCAGCTGCACCGCCCGGTAAAACTCATATTTCCGGGCCTCGTCTCCCTGGAAGCCCTTCTCCGTCATGGCCCGGCGCTTCTCCTGCGCCTCCCGGGCCACGGCCCCCAGGCCCTTGTCCACCACGGTCCAGAAATTGCCCACAAAGTGGCCGATGGGATGCTGGCAGTTGCCGCTGGGCCGGAAGTTCAGGACCCCGTTGCCCATGACCTCGTTCATGTACTCATCGGGGTACACGGCGTCGATGGCGGCGCTGACGCAGTTCTTCCGCCAGAAATCCCCGGTTTTAAGGATATAGTCCCGGTCCTCGGGCCGCAGCTCATAGGGGTCCGTGGAGCGGGTGGGGAAGGTGTCGATCTCGTCCAGGAACCAGGAGAAGGAATACTCCGGATACAGGGCGGAGCAGCGGAATTCCTCCCCGGGATGGCCCACGATCAGTTCATGGTCCCGCACGGGGGTGGGCATGTTCTCGAACAGGTTCCGCAGATTCATGGCCCGCTTCAGGATCCCCGGCAGATGGGGGTTCTCCATGTAAAACTCCGTCACCAGCCTGTAGCGCGTGATGTCGATCCGGGGCTTCTTCCCCCGGTACATGGCCCGGATCCTCCGGACCCGTTCTGAAATAGGCGCATTCTGATACATGAGCATTTCTCCTTTGCATGATACGCCGGGGAACGGGGCAGCCCGCCCCCGGGCGGAATCGACTTAATCCGTTACCGTTACGGGGATGAAGATCGACTCGCCGATGGGCTCCCCGTCTTTTTCACCGGTGATGAAGACCTCCACCGTGCCGTTGCCGACGGCGTCCCCGGTGATGTACAGCAGGGTGGCCGTTCCGTCCTCGGTCCAGCCCTCGTCCCAGCTCACCGTAATGACGTCGCTGCTGTAATTCCTGAAATTGAGCCAATAATTTGAATACCCCACCGCCTGCACCTTGAACCGGACGGATTTGGTGAAGTGATTCCGGACTGTCAGGCTGGAGGGCTCCGCGGCAAAGGTCAGGCTGCGCTCCTGCACCGTGATCCGGCAGGAGGCGGCAAGGCCGCTGTCGGAAACGGCGGAGAGCACCGCCTCGCCCGGGGCGACAGCCGTTACGTAACCGTCCTTGTCCACCGTGACCACCGAAGGATCGCTGGAGGACCAGGTGACGTGCTCATACATGGCGTTGTAGGGCTCGTAGTAGACGGACAGATAGCAGCTGTCCCCCGCGGCCATGGTCATCTCCCCGTCGCTGATGCGCATGCTTTCGGGAAGGGGATAGGAGATGGATATGACCGCGGTCAGCTTCCGGGCCGCCTCGTCGTAAACGTACTCCGAAACGGTCACGGTGCCGTCGTCGTCCTCGGTCTCCTTCACCAGGCGGCCTTTCCCGTCGTAGATGCGTTCGGTCACGTCCCGGTAGCCATAGGAGGTGGTATACTCGCTCCGGATCTGCCGGCCTTCGTCGTCATACTGATACAGTCCGAGAGAGCCGCTGCCGTCCGCATCCTTCCGCTCCATCCGGACCATCCGGCCGCCCTTGTCGTATACGTAGTCCGTGGCGGACTTGTTGTACGGGGAATCGATCTCCTCGCGGGTGAGGTGCCCCTTGCCGTCATAGGTGTAGGTGTAGGTCATAACGTTTCCGGCGCCGGAGGTATACACGAGCTTCGTGTTGTTGCCGTCTTTGTCGTAGGTGTACACCTGGGAATAGGAGAGCTCGCCGGCGTTGTTATAGGTGGTTTCTTTCAGCGTCCGCCCCGCAGCGTCCCGGACATAATCGGTATAGTAGACGGAGTCGTCCATATAGGCGGATTCCGTCCGGGAGAGATAACCGTTCTCGTCGTAGCGGTAAACCGTGGTGCTCTCCCCTGCGTTGGTGCGGTAGGTGTAGGACAGTTCTCTGCCGTTCTCATCATAGGTGTAGATGTACTCGGTGATGACGTCCCCGTCCCCCTCGCTGGTTTCCCGCGCCAGGTTGCCCCAGATATCGTATACCCGGGTGGTTTTGTTCCGGTATACCTCCGGGCCGCCCTCGCCGCCGTACCAGGTCTCTGTGCTGTCCGACCCGATCTGCCGGCCCAGTTCATCGTAGCGGTAAACGACCTCTTCCTTGTAATTCTCATTTTCCGAACGATAGGAGATCATGCGGCCATCCTGGTTGTAAACGCTGACGCTGCGGGAGCGGCTCCCGTCGTTGCCGCTGGAGATATATTCCTCAGTCAGCCACTCCGTCGGCGAGGGAGCCAGCTTGCTGATGATGATGGCAGTGTTGGAGGCTGCGTCGTAGTCGACCTTGAAGCCCAGCGCTGTGCCCAGATCCCGGAGCTTGAAGTAGTTGTTGCCGCCGATGTTGTAAACGCTGAGGTCGCTGCGCTCCGCCCCGTCGATGAGGACCGTTTGAGCGCTGGGCACGGCGGTGGCGGATTTGTCCCCGCCGCTGAGATCCATCTCGCTGCCGTCGGGGGCGTATTCCTCCCCGGTGACGATGGAGACGGTCTTCCTGACCGCATCATAGCCCACGGAGAATTGGCTGCCGGTGCCGTTCACCAGCCAGGCGATGTCCCGGAGCTTGAAATAGTTGGACCCGTCGATATTGTACTTCTCGCAGGCGATGGTCTTTCCGTCCGCCCGAAGTCCCTGCCGGGAAAGCATGACCTCCGGGCCTGCCGCCGCCGCGCCGACGGAGAGAAGGCCTGCCGTCAGAACCAGAACCAGAAGGAAGCTGAGAAACTTCTTCATATTTGCTTCTCCTTTTCTTTTGAGTCCCTCGTTTTCCTAATCATACAATAGACGGACGCGGTTTTCAAGATTTCTCCATGCCGATCCGGCACGGAAGAGCAGAGGCTTTTTCCGCTTTTACCGGTTCAGCAGGAACACGCCGAAGTTGAGGTACAGGGCGAAGGTGAGCCAGAGCTGGTAGGGGAGAAGCAGCTTCGCCCCCGGGGGATCCTGCCGCCGGAGGCGCAGGATCAGCCAGAGGACCAGGAGCCACAGCCCGGCCAGCCACAGGAGCGCGCCGCCGTACAGGCTCCAGGAAAAGAAGATGATGCTCCAGAAGAAATTGACCCCCAGCTGCAGCAGGTACAGGGCCAGGCTCCGGCTCCGCTGGGGTCCCCGGGGCAGCAGGCTGATCCGGGCGGCGGCGGCGCCCATCAGAGCGTAAAGCAGGATCCAGGCGACGGGGAAGACCCGGGCCGGAGGGGTCAGCGGGGGCTTCACCGCCGTTTCCGCATACTGCCGGATCCCCTCCCGGGCCAGCAGGCCGGAAAGGGCGCCCACGGCCTCCGTGAGCAGGATCCAGAACACATAGGGTCTCCAGGTTTGTCTGCGCATACCGTTTCCTCCCGTTCATATTCCTGGGAAAGGATATGCGGACGCGCCCGGGGTTATGCGCAGAGGGGCGTCCGCAGACGCGGACGCCCCATATCGAAGATCCCTTTATGCCTCCAGCACGCGCTTGCCCGTCATGTGCTCCGGTGTCAGCCGCAGCAGCAGGGTCCGGGGACCCGCCTGCTCCAGCTCCCGGCGGATGTACGCCTCGTCCCGGGTGAATTTCAGACTCAGGAGCCGGGAGATCCGCAGGACCTCTCCCCGGTCCCCCACCTCGGTCAGGCGGCCGAAGACGATGACGCTATTCACGGTTTTGGCCCATTCTCCCTCCCGGGAGACGCCCCGGTCATAGACGCAGAAGGAGGCTTTGCCGCAGCGGCGGAAGGCGTCCACCCGATGACCCTCCAGCCCTCCGTGGAAGTACAGCGCCCCGTCCGCCGGATCGTAATAATGGTTCAGAGGCACCCCGTAAGGGTAGCCTTCGTCCCCCAGGAGGCTCAGCACCCCCCGGGTCTCTTCCGTCAGCAGCCGGATGCATTCCTCCCGGCTCAGGGCCTGGCCGGGTCTGCGCATTTCCCGAAACACGGCGATCCCTCCTCCGTTTTTTCCCATTATACCATGGAGGGCTCCGCTCCCGCAAGGGACGAGCCCAAACCCGCCCTTGTGCGCCGGGCTCCGGCAGGGTATACTGGGAAAAACAAAAACAGGAGGAACGGACATGGATGAACGGACGCTGGAAGATCTCAGCCGCCTGAAAACGGAGCTGGCGGAGGCGGACCGGGTGCTGGTGGGAGCCGGAGCGGGGCTCAGCGCCTCCGCCGGACTGAGCTATCTGGACGAGGGGGCCTTCCTCCTTCATTTCCCGGAAATGTACCGCCTGGGCTATCGCTGCCAGTATGAGCTGGTGGGCATGCGGGATTCCGACTGGACCCCGGGCCGGAAATGGGCTTACTGGGCGACCCATATCTGCTATGTACGGGAAACGGTGCCGTCCCTCCCCCTGTATGGAAAGCTCCTGCGGCTCCTGGAGGGGAAGGACTGGTTCGTGGTGACCTCCAATGCGGACCGGCAGTTCCTGCGCGCCGGCTTCGATATGGACCGGGTCTTTGAATACCAGGGGAACTACGACGTGCTGGCCTGCTCTAAGCGCTGCACCAAGCATACCTGGGAGAGCCTCCCCGCCCTGCGGGAGGTGAAAGCCCATATCGACCACGAGACCTTCGAGTGCCCGGAGGAATTCATCCCCCGGTGCCCGTACTGCGGGGAATACGCGGAGATCGGCTTCCGGCCGGAGAACCATGAGGAGGGCTTCCGCCGCTACGCGGATTTCGTGAATTCCTCCGCCGACCTGCGCCTGTGCATCCTGGAGCTGGGGGTGGGCTTCAACACCCCGGGGGTCATCCGCTGGCCCTTCGAGCGCTTCTGCCGCCTCATCCCCCGGGCGACCCTGTTCCGGGTGAACCGGGGCTATAAGGACGGGGTGGGATACAAGGGCTACCCCCAGGTGCCGGAGGATCTGGGGAACCGGGCCTGCCCCATGGACCTGGATGCCGGCGAGGCTGTGGACTGGCTGCTGGGGGAAGACGGATGCTGAAGGACAAACCGGTCTGGGACAGGATGTTCGCCGCGGCGAAGGCCGTGCAGAACGGCAGGCGGATATCCGGATACGTGGAGGCCGGCGGGGTGGCGGCGGCGATCCTGTCTGCCTCCGGGAGGATCTATACGGGCGTCTGCGTGGATACCTGCTCCACCCTGGGCATCTGCGCGGAGCGGAACGCGATCTTCCACATGCTCACCTGCGGGGAGCAGGAGATCCGGAAGGTGCTGGCCATCATGCCGGACGGAAGAACGGGCGCCCCCTGCGGCGCCTGCCGGGAGCTGATGGTCCAGCTGATGCCGGAGACGTATCCGGGTATCGAGATCATGCTGGACTATGAAACGGGAAGGACGGTCACCCTGGGGGAGCTGACCCCGGAATGGTGGATCTGAATCCACAGGGATCGCACCCGGTGATCCGCGTCGTCGCGGATTCCTGCAGGCTGCGTTTTCCGGTTTGCGGAAGGGCCGGGAAACGGGAGTTCTGCGCGAAGTAACGGGACCAGCTGACATATCCGGGGGGATCCAATGGGGGGCAAACGGCCCCCCTTGGCCGGGAGGGGAGGTCCAGGAGGACCATTCGGAAGGTCCTCCTGGTGCGCCTTTGGTGACTTTCCCCGCACCGGGAAAGTCACGCCCCGCGGCGAGCGGCTCCCCGCCGACGAGGCAGCTCTCGACGAAACAGGCAGTCACTCTCTGCGCAAGGAGCGGCCTTCGAAAAAGCAAGAAGTCTTCCTCTCCGACAGAGGTTTGCCTCCGGCGGCCCGGTTTCTCTGACGCGAGAGAAACCGGGAAAAGAGCGCGGCGGGGCTCCGCCCCTGCACCCCGGTGCGGCGGGCGCTGAAGCGAAGGGGGCAAAGGCGCGGCGGGGAACAAGCGGATGTGTAACGTGAGTCCGCCGCCTCCGACGGCGCTGCTGGCAAAGCTCCATTTCTGTTCAGGGCGCTTATCTGGACCCTGGCCCGGTTCACCGTCTCCAGCCGCCGCGGCGACTGCTGGATCCCCCCAACGGCAAAAACAGGGAACATTCCGTACGCATTTCTGCGGGAATGTTCCCTGTTCGGGTTTTATCCGATCTATCTGGCCTGGACCGCCGTGAGGGCGGCGGTGTTCACGATGTCCTGCACCGAGCAGCCCCGGGACAGGTCGTTGCAGGGCTTTGCCAGGCCCTGGAGCACTGCGTAGGCCTCCGCCCCGCCGATGCGCTGGGTGAGCTTGTAGGCGATGTTCCCCGCCTGGAGATCCGGGAAGATGAGCACGTTGGCCCGGCCCGCCACGGGGCTTCCCGGGGCCTTGGAGGCGCCCACCTCCGGCACCAGGGCGGCGTCCGGCTGCAGTTCCCCGTCCAGCAGGACGTCGGGGGCCAGCTCATGGGCGATGCGCACCGCCTCCCGCACCTTGGTCACCAGCTCATGCTCCGTGCTCCCCTTGGTGGAGAAGCTCAGGAGGGCCACCCGGGGCGTTTCCACGCCGCAGAGATCGTGGGCGGTGGCGGCGGTGGTGACGGCGATCTGGGCCAGCTCCTCCGCGGTGGGGCAGGGGTTCACGATGCAGTCCGCGTACACCAGCAGACCCTCGTCCCCCAGTTCGGGGTTGGGGCAGTTCATGAGAAAGCTGGAGGAGACGATGCGGATGCCGGGTTTCGTTTTGATGATCTGCAGCGCAGGGCGCAGCATGTCCCCGGTGGTGTGCACCGCCCCGGAGACCAGACCGTCCGCGTCCCCCAGCTTTACCATGAGGATGCCGTAGTACATGGGATCGGACACCAGCCTGTCCGCCTGCTCCAGGGTCAGGCCCTTGGCCTTTCGGAGCTCATACAGGCTCTGGATATAAAAGGGCCGCTTGTCGCTCTTCTCCGGGTCGATGGTCTCAATGCCGGCGATATCCGCCCCGGCCTCCGCAGCAGCGGCCCTTATGCGTTCGACGTTCCCCAGGAGGATGGGCACGCAGATGCCCGCCTTGTACAGCTTTTCCGCCGCCAGCAGGGTCCTCCCTTCGTCCCCCTCCGGGAAGACGACGCGCTTGGGGTCCCGCTTTGCCTTTTCATATACTCTTTCGATCATGCTCATTTCTCTTCCTCCTCAAAACTGACGCCGGGAAAGCCGTCCCAAACCGGTTTCCCCGTATAGGTCAGGACCTCGGTCTCCCCCCGGACCGCCGCCAGGGCGCCCCAGGCCAGGGCCTCCTGCTCCAGCTCCCCGGGGTACACGCTCACCGGGGCGATCCAGCCGCAGCGGTCCTCGATCCCCTGCCGGATATCGTCGAAGCGCATGAGGCCGCCGGTGAGGAGGATGCCGTCCACCTGCCCCCGGAGGACGCAGCTCTGCTCTCCGATCATCTTACAGATCTGGTAGATCATGGTGTTCCACACCAGGGAGGCCTTGGGGTCCCCCGCCTCCTTCAGGGCGTGGATCTTATCGGAATCGGAGGTGCCGAAGAGGCTGACGAAGCCCCCGGCTCGGGAGCACATGAGGCGCACCGCCTCCACGCCGTGCTTTTCGATGTAATCCAGCAGGGACAGCACGGGCACGGAGCCGATGCGGGTGGGGGTGAAGGCCCCCTCGCCGTCCGCCCCCATGTTCCCGTCCACCATCCGCCCGTGGTCGTGGGCGCTGACGGTGATGCCTCCGTCGATGTGGGCCACGATGAAACTGCAGTCGGCATACCTGCGGCCCAGCTTCGCCGCGTG
>JAFZVM010000023.1 GCA_017617795.1 Oscillospiraceae bacterium | reverse complement strand
GCAGCAGCCCGCCACGGCGGCGCCCCCCGCCAGCCCCGTCAGCGTGAGGGCGGCGCAGATGGCGGCGCTGGAGATGGGCAGGGTCAAGGCCACCCCCACCAAAACGGAGACGATGATGCCCATGGTAAAGGGGTGCAGCTCCGTGGCAAGCCGGATCAGACTGCCGAACCAGGAGGCAGCGGTGCCGATGGGCCTGGCGATGAGACAGGCGATCCCCACGCCCACCAGGAGAGTGACGATGGGGGTGACCAGGATATCCACCTTGGTCTCCTTGCTCACGGCCTTGCCGACTTCAGCGGCGATGATGGCCACCACCAGCACGGCCAGAGGGCCTCCTGCGCCGCCCAGGGCGTTGGTGGCAAAGCCCACGGGCACCAGGGTGAACAGCACCAGAGGCGGGGCCTGGAGCGCATACCCGATGGCCACGGCCATGGCCGGACCCACCATGGCGGAGGCCAGACCGCCCATGGTATAGCCCACGGCCTTTTCGCCGGAGCCCACGGTCACAAGGATCTTTGTCAGGAAGCCGATATGCAGCTGGGTCCCCAGGGTGTTGAGGATCGTGCCCACCAGCAGAGAGGCGAACAGTCCCTGGGCCATTGCCCCCAGGGCGTCGATCCCGTAACGCCTGGCGGAAAACACGATGTTCTTTCGTTTAAGAAACGTCTGAAATTTTCCCATTTCCATTCCTCCGATCCATTTTGTCCCCTGTACCTTACAGTCTGCCGACGATCCGCGCGGCCAGGGGTCGGCGCACCTTCATCGCCCCTTTGGGGCACAGCTCCTGACAGCAGAAGCATCGGATACATTTTTTTCGGTCGATCCGGGCCTTCTTCTCCCGGACCTCAATGGCACCGGCGGGGCAGGAGCGGGCACAGACGCCGCAGCCCACGCAGGCTTCCTTCTCCAGGGCGGGAGAGCTTTGCAGGATGCGCCGCACCGTACCGCGGACCAGCTTCCGCAGGGGAGAATTGCCTCCGATGAGGGTGGTAAGGTCCCGAAGGCCGGCAACATGCTTGAAATCCGGCACGCGGAAGGCTTCCAGATCCCCGTCCATCACCAATTCCGCCGCCGTATCGGGCATGAGTCCCCGCCGGTAAGCCGCTTCCAGATAGGGCACGTCTTCCTTTTCCAGGCCGATGAGCCGGGCGGCGGCCAGATCCAGGCAGAAGGGATCGGCGGAGGCCAGGAGAGCGCCCAGATGCCGGGGATCGCCCTGGGTCGGACCGTTTCCCTCCATGCCGGTCACGGCGTCGCAGATATGGAGCCGGGGCTTGAAGTGAAGATTCAGATCCACCAGCATGTCCGCAAAATCCCGGTATTCCGGGAAGCGGTAATGGTATTCCGCTTTCACCGAACCGGGGATGCAGCCGAAAAGGTTCTTGGTGGCGGCGGTCATGCTCATCATGGCGTGGACCTTCAGCTTGCTGAAGCTGAGGATCACATCCGCCCAGTCCAGCCAGCCGGTATAGGTGAAGGATTTCAGCACCTTGCAGTCCGGATCATGGCATTCCTTGACGGAGTAATCCTCGTTGAGAGTTCCTCCCGCTTCCTTTACCGCCTCCAGGCCGCAGACGGCGTAGACCCGGTCCACGTAGGGCTTGCTGAAGACCCCGCCGGGGCTGTCTCCCACCCGGACCTCCGCTCCCCGCTCCGTGAGCAGCCGTACCAGGGCAGCCAGCAGGGCGGGATGGGTGGTGGCGGCGGTCTCCGGCTTCAGGGCGGTGATGAGGTTGGCCTTCACGGCGATCTTCATCCCGGGCCGGACCCAGTCCAGCCCCCCCAGGGGTTCCAGGACGGAGAGCAGGGCGGTACGGCAGCATTCCTCCGTATACTCGGCGCAGGGGCGGATGACGACCTTTTCCATGCCTTACAGCGCGTCCACGTACCGGCAGGCGGCCACGGCGGCCACGGCCCCGTCCCCCGCCGCGGTGGTGAGCTGACGCAGTTCCTTTGCCCGGCAATCCCCGGCGGCAAAGAGACCGGGGGAGGCGGTGAGACAGCGCTCGTCGCTGTCGATATACCCGTAATCGTTGAGCCCCGCCGCTTCGGCGAACGCTTCGTTTTCCGGGATGAGGCCTATGGCTACGAATACCCCGTCGCAGGGTTCGCTCCATTCGGCGCCGTCCGCAGTGCGGCGGAGACAGATCCCCGTGAGCTCGCCGTCCTTCGTCTCAAAGCCCGTCGCCTTGGTGCCGGTGATCACCCGAACGTTGGCTTTGGAGCGGAGGACTTCCTGGCTCCGCTCCTCCCCGGTGAGATAGTCCAGGTCCTGGACCACCGTTACGGTGCTGCAGTTCTCCGCCAGCAGGATCGCCTCCTGGAGGGCGGAATTGCCGCCGCCCACCACCACAACGGCCTTATCCCGGTAAAACTCCCCGTCGCACACGGCGCAGAAGGAGATCCCGCTGCCTACCAGTTCCGTTTCCCCGGGGAGACCCAGCATGCGGTGCTTGACCCCCGTAGCCAGGATCACGCTGCGGGCGGCATAGTCGCTCCCCTCCCGGGTGAGCACATGCCAGATCTGTCCCTCCCGACGCAGACGGTCGACGGTCTCCACTTCCGTATCTGCCCCCTGGTCCAGGATCTGGTCCAGAAGCCGGTCCGCAAATTCCACCCCGCTCATCTGCTTGGTGCCGGGGTAATTCTCCACCTTGGGGGAATAGGTGATCTGGCCGCCGTATCCGTTCTTCTCCAGCACCAGAACGCTCTTATTGCTGCGGCGGGCATACAGGGCCGCGGTCATACCCGCGGGACCTCCGCCGACTACGATGATATCATACATCCGTCTTTCCTCCTCCGGCGTAAAAAGGGGCCGGACAAGCCGTCCGGCCCCGGTAAGGCGATGGTTCAGACTCTGGCGGCTGCCCCTGCCAGGTATTGCTTGATCTCCGGGACGCCGTAGAATTTTTCCACCTTGTCCCCGCTTACCACCACCAGGGTGGGAGCGCCCTTGACGCCGTACTGCTTCACCAGATCCACGTTCTCCTCGGCGATGCGCTTCTCAAAGGGGAAGCCGGCCTTGGTCAGCTGGGCTTCGGCGATGCGGCAGTTGGGGCAGGTGACCCGGGCAAAGAGGATGGCCTGGCTGGGCTTTTCCGCCGCGGGGGCGGAGACTTCCGCCTTTGCTTCCCCGGCGGGAGACTGGGCTGCGGCTTCGGCATGGCGGACGCCGTGGAGCCGGGACCGGCCGATATCGTAGGTCCTGCGCTGCTTGAACTCCTGGGTCTTGCCGTCGTTCCAGTTCTGCACCGGGCGGTAGTAGCCGGTGATGCGGGAATAGACCTCCGTGGCTTCGCCGCACTTGGGGCAGACCTTCTGCTCGCCGGCCAGGTAGCCGTCGTTTTTGCAGATGGAGTAGGTGGGAGACATGGTGTAATAGGGGAGCTTGTAGTTCTCCGCGATCTTCCGAACCAGGGAGGCCGCCGCCTGCCAATCCGGCAGCTTCTCGCCCAGGAAGGCGTGGAACACGGTGCCGGAGGTATAGAGGGTCTGGAGTTCATCCTGGATATCCAGCGCGGAGAAGATATCGTCCGTGTAGCCCACGGGCAGATGGGAACTGTTGGTATAGTAGGGGGTGCCGCCGCACTCCGCAGCGGTGATGATGTCGGGGTAGCGCGCCACGTCGTGCTTTGCCAGACGGTAGGCGGTGCTCTCCGCCGGGGTGGCTTCCAGGTTGTACAGGTCGCCGTACTGCTCCTGATAATCGCTCAGGCGCTCCCGCATATGGTTCAGCACGTTTATGGTGAAGTTCACGGCCTCGGGCTGGGTAAGATCCTTGCCGATCCACCTGGCGTTCAGACAGGCTTCGTTCATGCCCACCAGGCCGATGGTGGAGAAGTGGTTGTCGAAGGTGCCCAGGTAACGCTTGGTATAGGGATAGAGACCGGCGTTCAGCAGCTTGGTGATGACCTCCCGCTTGACCTTCAGGGAGCGGGCGCTGAGATCCATGAGCTTGTCCAGCCTGGCGTAGAATTCTTCTTCTGTTTTGCTCAGGTAGGCGATCCTGGGCATGTTGATGGTGACCACGCCCACGCTGCCGGTGCTCTCGCCGGAGCCGAAGAAGCCGCCGCTCTTCTTCCGCAGCTCACGCAGATCCAGACGCAGGCGGCAGCACATGCTGCGTACGTCGCTGGGCTCCATGTCGCTGTTGATATAATTGGAGAAATAGGGGGTGCCGTATTTGGCGGTCATCTCAAAGAGGAGACGGTTGTTCTCCGTGTCGGACCAGTCGAAATCCCGGGTGATGGAGTAGGTGGGGATGGGGTACTGGAAGCCCCGGCCGTTGGCGTCGCCTTCGATCATGCATTCGATGAAGGCCTTGTTGATCATGTCCATCTCCCGCTGGCAGTCCTTATAACAGAAGTCCAGCTCCCTGCCGCCCACGATGCAGTTGTTTTCCGCCAGATCCGCGGGTACGGTCCAGTCCAGGGTGATGTTGCTGAAAGGCGCCTGGGTGCCCCAGCGGGAGGGGGTGTTCACGCCGAAGATGAAGGCCTGGACCGCCTGCTTCACATCCTTATAGGAGAGATTGTCCACCTTCACGAAGGGAGCCAGATAGGTATCGAAGCTGGAGAAGGCCTGAGCGCCCGCCCATTCGTTCTGCATGATGCCCAGGAAGTTCACCATCTGGTTGCAGAGGGTGATGAGGTGGCCGGCGGGTTTGGAGGTGATCTTCCCCGTGACGCCGCCCAGCCCTTCGGCGATGAGCTGCCGCAGGCTCCAGCCGGCGCAGTACCCGGTGAGCATGCTCAGGTCGTGGATGTGGATATCCGCGTTCCGATGGGCGGAGGCGATCTCCTCGTCATAGACCTCGCTGAGCCAGTAGTTGGCGGTGATGGCGCCGGAGTTGGACAGGATCAGGCCGCCGACGGAATAGGTGACGGTGGAGTTCTCCTTGACCCGCCAGTCCTGGATGCCCAGATAATCGTCCACGGTCTTTTTGTAGTCCAGGACGGTCTCGCTCACGTTGCGCAGTTTTTCGTGCTGCTTGCGGTAGAGGATATAGGCTTTGGCGACGTTTTCGTATCCGCCCTTGGAGAGGACGGATTCCACGCTGTCCTGAATATCCTCGATGGCGATCAGCTCATCCTTGATCTTGGGCTGGAATTCCGCAGTGACCCGGATGGAAAGAAAATCGATCACGTCATCGGTATAATTGGTATTGGTGGCGTCGAAGGCCTTCTTCATGGCGTTGGCGATCTTGGAGATCTCAAAGTCCACGATGCGGCCGTCACGTTTTACGACGCGGTACATGCTGATTCCTCCTGCTCTTGGTCCGGAGAAGCCCGGTTTCTTTATCGGTAATTATATCGCCGGGGCATCGGACTGTCAATAGGAAGGACACAATATCTGGGGTTGAAATTTAGGAATACCCAGAATATGTTGTATGCATCCGCTAACAGGAAAAACAGGCTGTCAATCCACGCCCCGGAGCTCCGCTGCGGGGATAAATGGCTTTACCGCGGCCAGAAGACGGTCCAGCTCCTCCCGGCTGCAGGGGTGAAGACCCTCCCGGATCAGGTCCCCGGAATCGGTGAAGCCCTGGAGAAAATAGCGTTCTGCGCCCCGGAGCCAGCGGCCGATCTCCTGCAGATCCTCCGGTCGATGGAGCTCCTGCACCACGGTGGTCCGGAACTCATAGGGCACCGTTCCCGCCAGCAGGAAGGCGGCGCTCTCCCGGATCCGGTCCAGCTGCGGGTCGGCAGTCCCGGCGGTCTCGGCATATCTGGCCGGAGAATTCTTGATGTCCATGGCCGCGTACTGCACCAGCCCCTCCTGTACGAGACGCTTCAGCAGGTCAGGCCGGGTGCCGTTGGTGTCCAGCTTCACGGCGTAGCCCAGATCCCGGATCCGGCGGAGAAATTCCGGCAGGTCCGGCTGCAGGGTGGGTTCCCCTCCGGTGACGGCGACCCCGTCCAGCAGACCCCGGCGCTTTTCCAGCAGGGCGAAAAATTCCGCCTCCGGGATCTCCGGCTGTTCCTCCGGCCGCAGGACCAGCTCGGCATTGTGACAGAAGGGACAGCGATAGTTGCAGCCCCCGGTGAACACCGTGCAGGCCGTATGGCCGGGAAAGTCCAGAAGAGTGAGCTTCATGAGTCCGCTGATGCGCATGGATACCGCCTCCAGATAGTTTATCCGATCATGGGGATTATACCATCCTCCGGGGAAAAAGAAAACCCGGCAGGGGACGGACCCCTGCCGGGAAAAGGCTGATTGAGATCAGATCATGCCGCAGCACTTTTTGCGGCTGTACTCGTAGAGCTCCTCGTTGAAGGCGGGGGTCAGGTAGCTCATGGCGTTGAAGTTGATGGTGGCGGGCTTGCCGGGCTGCATGAAGCGGTCCACGAAATCCCGGGCGCTGGCGCGCTGCTCTTCCTCGGGAGCGGTCTTGGGGTCGAAGGCCTTGGGCATGACGCCGATGATGATCTTGTCGCCGTACAGCTCGTACTCCTTGGCAGTGTCGTTCATGGCCTGGGGGCACCAGCTGTCCCAGCCGGCTTTGATCATGTTGGGGATCTGCTTCATGTTGTTGCCGCAGCAGTGGAAGTCGCAGTACTTGCCCTTGCTGTGCAGGAAATCGGTGACGACCTTCATGTAGGGAACGATCATCTCTTCCGCCACGGCGGGGGCGAAGAAGGTCTCCTTCTGGGAGCCCCAGTCGTCGTGGATGCAGAACATGTCGATCTGGGGGTAAGCCTTGATGGCATGATCCAGGATCTTGATGTACAGGTCGCTCAGCCGGCCGAAGAACTCATGCACGGCATCCTGCTGATCCTCGTCGATGAGGGCCATGATGGCGCCTTCAAAGTCCATGAAGGAGATGAGGCGCTCGTACCAGCCGTTCAGGAACCACATGCAGTTTGCATTTTCGGGGCGCAGATAGGCCTTGTTGGCCTCGGCGGAGCCTTCCCAGTCCCACTTGTCCACATCAGGGAACACGATCTTATCCTTGATCTCGTTGGCGTCTTCGATATAGGGCTTGCCGGGGCGGACCATGGAGCCGCCGACGGATTCGATATACTCCCACTCGATGCCGAACATGTCGGGGCCGCCGTAATCCTTCACGCTCAGATCCCGGCTGCCGGCCTCGAACACGAAGCCGCGGGCGATATTATCCGGGTTCACCTTGGGGGAGAACATGCTGGTGAAGCTGCTGACGGTCCAGTAGGGCTCGCGCCGGTAGGTGGCCAGAATGCCTTCCCGCTGGGTGCAGGGATAGTTGAAAATGGTCTGGGTACGGCCGCCGAAGGAGATCGTCTTCGCTTCGGTGATCTCTTTGGGATCAAACATCGGAACTGCCATCTTTGGGGATCCTCCTTAAAACATATTTCCACACAATAACCGAGAGTATTCCATACTGCGGCAATCATACACCTTTCTGCCAGGGTTTGCAAGAGAAAACCGTCTTTCCCGCTTCAAATTCTTGGCTATCCCCCGTAAACCGATCGCAGAGGCCGGAACAAAATCACACTTGGGGCTTGCAGACAGGGGATGCTGCGGGTAAAATGAATAAAATGAACAAAGGAAAAACGGAGGGTTTGATATGGAAGGGAAAACTGCGGTACTGGGCGTGGAACTGGGCTCCACCCGTATCAAGGCCACCCTGGTGGACGGGGCTTTTCGCCCCGTGGCCTCCGGGGACTACACCTGGCAGAGCAGACTGGAAAACGGCGTCTGGACCTATCCCCTGGAGGAGGCCTGGACGGGCTTCCGGGCGGCGCTGGAAGCGCTGAAGAAGGATGCGGGGGAACTGAAGCCCCAGGCTATGGGCATCTCCGCCATGATGCACGGTTATCTGGCCTTTGACCGGGACTGGAATCTGCTGACCCCCTTCCGCACCTGGCAGAACACCATGACAGGCGACGCGGCGGAGGCGCTCACGGCTGCCTTCGGCTTCAACGTGCCCCAGCGGTGGAGCGCCGCCCATTTCTATCAGGCGATCCTGAACGGGGAAGCGCATGTTCCCAGGGTGGCCCATCTCACCACCCTGGCAGGCTATCTCCATTTCATGCTCACCGGGGCGAACGCCGTGGGCATCGGGGAGGCCTCGGGCATGTTCCCCATCGACAGCGCCGCTCTGGACTATGACGCCGGGATGCTGGAGATCTTCGACCGTATGGCTGCCGAGAAAGGCTGCTCTGCAAAGCTCCGGGACCTGCTGCCCAAAGTCCTTGTTGCCGGCGAGGAAGCGGGAAAGCTGACGGAGGAGGGAAGCCGTCTCACAGGCGGCCTGCTCCCGGCGGGGATCCCCTTCTGCCCCCCGGAGGGAGACGCGGGTACGGGGATGACCGCCACCAACGCCGTGGCTCCCCGGACCGGGAACGTCTCCGCGGGCACCTCCATCTTCTCCATGGTGGTGCTGGAGCGGCCGCTGAAGAAGGTCTATTCCGAGATCGACATGGTCACCACCCCGGAGGGCAGCCCCGTGGCCATGGTGCACTGCAACAACTGCACCGGGGACACGAACGCCTGGGCCGGGGTGCTGGGGGAGACCGCCGCCCTCTTCGGCGCCCGGCCGGATACGGGGACCCTGTTCACCAGGCTTTATGAGAAGAGCCTGGAGGGAGATGCGGACTGCGGAGGCGTGACGGTGGTGAATTACCTGGCGGGCGAAGGGGTCACCCATCTGGACGAAGGCAGGCCGCTGGTCCTGCGCCGGCCGGATGCAAAGTTCACCCTGGCGAATTTCCTCCGGGCCCAGCTTTACTCCACCATGGCCACCCTGCGCATCGGCATGGATCTGCTGGCGGAGGAGCAGGTGGGGATCGACGCCCTCATGGGCCACGGCGGCCTGTTCAAGACCCCGGTGGTGGGCCAGCGGTACCTGGCCGCCGCCTGCAGGGCGCCCGTGACCTGCATGGAGAGCGCCGGAGAGGGAGGACCTTACGGCATGGCGCTCCTGGCCGCCTATATGCGGATGCGGGAGAAAGGGGAGACCCTGCGGGATTTCCTGGAAAAGCGGGTCTTCGCCTCCGCAAAAAAGACCGTGCTCAGCCCCCTGCCCGAGGATGTTTCCGGCTTTGACGCCTATATGAAAGAATTCCGCCTCGCCCTGGGCGTGGAACGCGCCGCGGTGGAGACGAATTAAGGAGGAAGCAAGAATGAAATACGAGTTCTGGTTTGTGGTGGGCAGTCAGTTCCTGTACGGGGAAGAGGTCCTGGAGACCGTGGCGGCCCGCGCCAAGGAGATGGCGGAGGAACTGAGCAAGGCTCTGCCCTTCCCCCTGGTGTATAAGGTCACGGCCAAGACCAACAAGGAGATCACCGACGTGGTCCGGGAAGCGAACTACGCGGAAAACTGCGCGGGCATCATCACCTGGTGCCATACCTTCTCCCCCTCCAAGATGTGGATCAACGGCTTCGCCGCTCTCCAGAAGCCCTGGTGCCACCTGGCTACCCAGTATAACCGGCAGATCCCCAACGAGGAGATCGATATGGACTTCATGAACCTGAACCAGGCCGCCCATGGGGACCGGGAGCACGGCTTCATCGGAGCCCGGATGCGCATGAAGCGGAAGATCATCGCCGGATACTGGAAGGACGCCCCCGTGCGGGAGCGCCTGGGCCGGTGGATGCGCACCGCCGTCGGCGCCGCCGTTTCCCGGAACATGAAGGTCATGCGCTTCGGGGACAATATGCGGGAAGTGGCGGTCACCGAAGGAGATAAGGTCGAAGCCCAGATCAAGCTGGGCTGGCAGGTGAACACCTGGGCTGTGGGGGATCTCGTCAAAGAAATGAACGCTGTCACCGAAGCCGAGGTGGACGCCCAGGTGGCGGAATACACCGCCGCCTACGACGTGGCTACGAAGGATCTCGCCGCCATCCGCTACCAGGCCCGGGAGGAGATCGCCATCCGGAAGATGATGGACGCGGAGGGCTGCAAAGCCTTCACCAATACCTTCCAGGACCTGTACGGCATGGAGCAGCTCCCCGGTCTCGCCAGCCAGCACCTGATGGCTCTGGGTTACGGCTACGGCGGAGAGGGGGACTGGAAGGTCTCCGCCATGACTGCCATCCTGAAGGCTATGGGCGAGGGAGGAAACGGCTCCTCCGGCTTCATGGAGGACTATACCTATCACTTCGGGGAAGACGGGAACTACAGCCTGGGCGCCCATATGCTGGAGGTCTGCCCCAGCCTGGCATCAGGGAAGCCCCGGATCGAGACCCACCATCTGGGCATCGGCATGAACGAAAAGGATCCCGCCCGGCTGGTGTTCGAGGGCAAGGCGGGACCGGCCATCGTGGTGAGCCTCATCGACATGGGCGGAAGGCTGCGGCTCATCTGCCAGGATATTCAATGCGTGAAGCCCATCCTGCCCATGCCCAATCTCCCGGTAGCCCGGGTGATGTGGCAGGCCCTGCCGGATCTCACCACCGGCGTGGAGTGCTGGATCACCGCAGGCGGCGCACATCATACGGTGCTGAGCTACGACGTCACCGCGGAACAGATGAAGGACTGGGCGAACATGATGGATATCGAGTTCGTCCACATCGGTAAGGACACCACCGTGGAGCAGCTGGAAAAGGATCTGTTCCTGGCAGACCTGGCCTGGAAGCTGCGGTGACGCCATGCTGGAGGAACTGAAAGCGCAGGTGTTGGAGGCCAATCTCCGGCTGCCCAAAGCCGGGCTTGTGGTCTTCACCTGGGGAAACGTCTCCGGCATCGACCGGGCCTCCGGCCTGGTGGTCATCAAGCCCTCCGGTCTTCCCTATGAAGGGATGAAGGCGGAGGACATGGTGGTGCTGGATCTCACCGGTAAGGTGGTGGAGGGAAGATGGAAGCCCTCCAGCGATACCCCCACCCATCTGGAGCTGTACAAGGCCTTCCCCGGCTGCGGAGGCATCGTCCATACCCACAGCCGATGGGCCACCACCTTTGCCCAGGCGGGACGGGATATCCCCGCCATGGGTACCACCCACGCAGATTATTACTACGGGGACGTTCCCTGTACCAGGAAAATGACGCCCGGGGAGATCGACGGGGAATACGAAAAGGAGACCGGCCTGGTGATCACCGAGACCTTCCGGGGCCGGGATCCCATGGAGATCCCGGCGGTGCTGGTGCACAGCCACGGCCCCTTCACCTGGGGCAAAGACCCGGAGGAGGCGGTGCACAGCGCCATCGTCCTGGAGGAGGTGGCCTTCATGGCCTGGCACGCCCTGGAGCTGAATCCCCAGGCCGGGCGGATGCAGCAGGAGCTGCTGGACAAGCACTATCTCCGAAAACACGGGAAGAACGCCTACTACGGACAGAAGTGAACAGAATAATAAAGAATAAACGGAGCGGGTCGGCAGAAAGCCGACCCGCTCATGCTGTTGCTAAGGATTCATCCCTCCGGATGCTCCGCCCGGTATCGCGCCTCGTTCAGCTCCACCGCCCTTTTCCGAAGAGCGAAATAGGCAATGAACTGGGCCAGGATGGTGAGGATCCAGGAGAGGGGATAGCAGCTGTACAGGATGTGCAGATCGTGATGGCGTGCGAACACGGTGAAGATCCAGAGGAGCCGGAAGCCGCAGACCCCCGTAAGGGTCAGGACCGTGGGGAGGATGCTGTATCCATGGCCCCGGACCACGCCGGTCATGGCGTTCATGAGCCCATTCGTGGAGAACAGGATCCCCAGGATGAAGAGACGGATGATCGCGGATTCCACCACCGCCGGGTCATCGGTGTAGATGCTCAGCAGAGGATAGCGGAAAAGCAGGATCGCCCCGTAGATCACCACGCTCACCAGGATCTCCAGCAGGCAGCATGAGGCAACTGCGGAACGCACCCGCTCATAGCGCCGTGCGCCCATACACTGGCTCACGGAGGCCACCGCCGCCTGACTCACAGCATCCTGGGAGCAGAAGGCAAAACCCTCCAGACTGCAGGCTGCGGCATTTCCTGCCACGGCGGCGGCGCCGAAGGAATTGATTGAGGACTGGATGATCACGTTGGAAACGCTGAACAGACTGCCCTGGATCCCGGCGGGAAGGCCTATGCGGAGCATCTGCAGGAACTGGATCCGGGAAAACCGCAGCCTGCCCCGGGGAAGCCGGTAAGGGCCGTCCGAGCGCAGAAGGCAGCGCACCGTGAGGAAGCAGGAGAGCATTTCACTGGCCACCGTGGCCACCGCCACGCCCACCACCCCCAGGTGGAAGACGACCACCAGGATCAGGTTCAGGACCACGTTCACCGCTCCGGCAACGGCCATGAAGATAAGAGGGCGCCTCGTATCTCCCACGCTGCGGAGCACGGCGCTGAGAAAGTTATAGACCGCCAGGAAAGGGATGCCCAGAAAATAGATGCGCAGATAAACTGCGGCCAGGGGCA
This sequence comes from Oscillospiraceae bacterium, assembly GCA_017617795.1. GTDB lineage: Bacteria > Bacillota > Clostridia > Oscillospirales > Oscillospiraceae > UBA1774. The sequence goes on along the minus strand of JAFZVM010000023.1, from coordinate 13,730 downwards.
GCACCTCCCCGGGGGTGTCCATCAGCTGCAGCATGGTCCTGGAGAGAGTCAGCCCCAGAAGGGCGAAGAAAACCCCGCCGACCGCGCCGACAATGGCGGTGGTCTGCACGGTCTCAGCCATGCGCTTTTCATCCTTCGCCCCGAAATAACGGGCCATGAGCACGCTGACGCCGGTCCCCAGGCCCATGAACAGGTTGACCATCAGGGAGACCAGAGCGCCGTTGGAGCCCACGGCGGCCAGCGCCGTCTCCCCGGTAAAGCGCCCCACCACGATCAGATCCGCAGCGTTGAAGGCGAGCTGCAGGATACCGGAGAGCATCAGAGGAAGTGAGAAGGACAGAAGCTTGGGCAGGAGCCGCCCCTCAGTCAGATCGATTTCATGAGAACGTTTCAAAGTCAGAACCTCATCATAACAGAGATTTCCGGCAGGAAAGGAACCGCCTGGGACATTGCGTCGGTACGGGGAGACGGACAGCAGGGAAACTGGGCCGCTGAGGACCCGCTTCAAACCGCCGGATGCTCTTCGGCATACCGGTTTTCGTTCTCCCGGATCGCCCTGCTCCGAAGACAGACGTAGGCGATATACAGGCCGACGGCCGTAACGGCCCAGGAGAGAGGATAACACGCATACAGCATATACAGCTTATGGGACCTGGCAAAGACGGTGAAGATCCACGCCAGACGCAGACCGCAGATCCCCACCAGGGAGATCGCCGTGGGCAGGATGCTGAAGCCCAGGCCCCGAAGGACGCAGGTCATGGCGCACATGAGACCGAAGGTGAAATAGGTGCACCCCAGAACGAAGAACCGGCTGACCGCAGCCTCCAGCGCAGCGGGATCATCGGTGTAAATATGAAGCAGCGGGCCGCGCAGCAGGATCATGACCCCGTACACGGAGATGCTCACCGCCGCCGCCAGCAGGCAGCAGGTTCGCATGGCGGCTTTTACCCGGTCGTACTGCCGGGCCCCCATGCACTGTCCCACAGCGGCCAGCGCCGCCTGTCCCACGGAATCCTGCGCCCGGTTGGGGAAGCCCTCCAGACTACAGGCAGCCGCGTTTCCGGCGACCACCGCCGCGCCGAAGGTGTTGAAGGAGGACTGGACGATCACGTTGGAGATGCTGAACAGGATGCCCTGGATCCCCGCGGGGAGGCCATAGCGCAGCATCTGCAGGAACTGGACCCGGGAAAAATGCAGCCGTCCCCGGGGAAGCCGACAGCTCCCCGTATTGCGGAGAAGACAGCGCACCGTAAGGAAGCAGGAGAGGATCTCGCTGACCACGGTGGCTGCCGCCACCCCTGCCACACCCAGACGGAAGACCGCCACCAGGAGAAGGTTCAGCAGCACGTTCACCACACCGCCGACGGTCATGTACAGCAGAGGACGTTCCGTATCTCCCACGGAGCGGAGCACGGCGCTGAGAAAATTGTACACTGCCAGGAAGGGGATGCCCAGAAAGTAGATCCGCAGGTAGAGGGAAGCCAGAGGCAGGACCTCCGCCGGAGTGTTCATGAGCCGCAGCATGGGCCCGGAGATGGCGATCCCCAGTATGGTGAAGAGAAGACCGCCCACCGCCCCGGTGAGAGCGGCGGTCTCCACGGTCTCTCCCATGCGCCGATCGTCCCTGGCCCCGAAGTACCGGGCGGCCAGCACGCTGGCTCCGGTGCCCAGCCCCATGAGCAGATTGATGAGCAGCTCCACCAGTGCGCCGTTGGAGCCGACCGCCGCTAAGGCCGTGTCCCCGTCGAACCGGCCCACCACGATCAGATCGGCGGCGTTGAAGGCGAGCTGCAGGACGCCGGAGAGCATCACCGGCACGGCAAAGGAGATGAGCTTGGGCAGGAGCCTGCCCCGGCTGAAATCGATCTCATGGTTGCGTTTCACGGCAAGACCTCGAACCGAATGGTTTTTAGAGGGGAAATAAAGCCTAGCGATATTACGCCCAAGTCTGGCATCTGTCAAGGGCAAGGGAAAAAAGAGAAAAATCCTGCGAAAGTCTACTTGTGAAAAGAGGAAAAGGGGTATATGATAATCCAGTTGAATTCAAGGACGCTCCGCGCCCGGATCATATCGGAGGTATAGATTATGTTTGAACAGCTCGCCGCAACGCTGAAGAAGACCCGCCGCACCATCGTGTTTACCGAGGGCGAGGACGCCCGCATCCTGGATGCCGCCGCCCGCCTGCTGAAGGAGGACCTGCTGGATGTGCTCCTGGTCGGTCCCGCCGCCTCCATCAAGGCCGCCGCCGAGAAGGGCGGTTTCGATATTGCCAAGGCAAAGCTGGTGGATCCGGCCGAGTATCCCGAGATGGACGCCATGGTGGTAAAAATGGTGGAGCTCCGCAAAGGGAAGATGAGCGCGGAGGAATGCCGGAAGGCCCTGCAGAAGTCCAACTATTTCGGCACCATGCTTGTGAAGATGGGCAAGGCGGACTGCCTCTTGGGCGGCGCCACCTATTCCACTGCGGATACCGTTCGTCCCGCCCTGCAGCTGATCAAGACCAAACCCGGCAACACCATCGTCTCCTCCTGCTTCATCCTCACCCGGGGCGAGAAGGAAGAGGAGCGCATCGCCATGGGCGACTGCGCCATCAACATCCATCCCACGGAGGATAATCTGGTGGAGATCGCCGCCGAGACCGTCAAGTGCGCCCGCACCTTCGGCATCGACCCCAAGGTTGCCTTCCTGAGCTTCTCCACCAAGGGCAGCGCCAAGGACGACACCGTCACCATGATGCAGAACGCCTGCGCCAAGACCAAGGCCGCCCTGCCGGACACCCCCGTGGATGGCGAGATGCAGTTCGACGCCGCCGTCAGCCCCCAGGTGGGCCAGCTGAAGTTCCCCGGATCCCCGGTGGCGGGTTACGCCAACACCTTCATCTTCCCGGATGTGAATGCCGGCAACATCGGCTATAAGATCGCCCAGCGCCTGGGCGGCTTCAACGCCTACGGTCCCATCCTCCTGGGCCTCAACGCCCCCATCAACGACCTGAGCAGGGGCTGCAACGCCTCCGAGGTCTACAAGATGGCCCTCATCACCGCGGCGCTCATCTGAAAACCCTGAAACGTCTGTCGGGCGGGACCGATTTCGGCCCCGCCCGGCATTTTCGTTCCGCGCCGGCGCATAGACATGCTCCGGGAGGGATGGTCATGGAATGGATGCGGGCGATCCGGGATACCCTATGGGGGACGCCGATGCTGCTCCTGCTGCTGGCCTGCGGCCTGTGCATGACTCTGGCCACCCGGGGGGTGCAGTTCCGCCGGCTGGGAGCAGCCCTGAGGCTGCCGCTGAGCGGGCAGAAAAACCAGCCAGACAGGCCGGAGGAGCTGACCGGCTTTCAGTCCCTGACCGCAGCCCTGGCCGCCACCGTTGGGACCGGGAATATCGCCGGGGTCACCGCCGCCGTCACCCTGGGGGGACCGGGGGCTCTGGCCTGGATGTGGGCGGCGGCCATCCTGGGCATGGCAACCAAGTATGCGGAGGTGCTTCTTGCGGTGCGTACCCGAAGGAAAGATCCTTCGGGGGAATGGCGCGGCGGACCCATGTATACCATGGCGCGGTACCTGGGCGGCGCGGGTAAAACGCTCGCAGCCGCCTTCTGCCTTTTCGGCATTCCGGCGGCTTTCGGGATCGGTAGCGGAGTTCAGGCCGGGACCATCGCGGAAACGGTCCGGGCTGCGGTCCGGAGCATCAGTCCCGGTTTTTCCGCCGATGGGGCGGTGGGCTGGATCGTGGGGATCCTCTGCGCCGGGACGGCGGCTGTGACCCTTCTGGGCGGTATGAAGCGCCTGGGAAAGATCACCGCACGGTTGGTGCCGGCGATGGCGGGACTGTATATCCTGGCCTGCCTGGGGGTGCTGGTCCTGCGGCGGGAAGCCCTGTTTCCCGCGCTGAAGAGCGTATTCGCCGGCGCTGTTCGTCCCGGCGCGGCAACGGGCGGGGCGGTGGGAAGCATTTTGACGGCGGCCTCGGCAGGAGCACGCTGCGGCGTATTCTCCAACGAGGCGGGTATGGGATCCGCGCCCATGGCCTATGCAGCCTCCGGCGGGAGCCCGGATACCCAGGGGCTGTACGGCGTCTTTGAGGTATTCGCGGATACCCTGGTGCTCTGCACCCTCACCGGTCTGAGCCTGCTGGTGAGCGGCGTGGCGATCCCCTACGGCGTTTCCGGCACCGCTGCCCTGAACGCGCTGGCCCTGGGCCGGGTTTACGGACCGATCCCGGGATCCCTGCTTCTGGCGCTCTGCACGTGTCTCTTTGCCCTGGGCACCATCCTCACCTGGTCCTGTTACGGCCTGCGGTGTTGGGAATATCTGTTTTCGGGGCGGGGGACAGGGGTTTATCGGTGCCTGTACGTGCTGTCCTGTGTCACGGGCGCTCTGATAAAGCCCGAACTGAGCTGGGCCTTCGCGGAAACGGCCAACGGTCTGATGTGCGTCCCAAATCTGGCGGCCCTGCTCGCCCTGACCCGGAAGACCGCACGGATCAGCCGGGAGGAAGAGAAAATTTCCCCGGGAGCATGGAAAGGGATCCTTCCTTCTGCTATAATCGGAATCAGGAAACAAAGGAGGGATCAGGATGCGGTATATCGGCGTGGATCTGGGCACCAGCGCAGTGAAGCTGCTGCTCATGGAGGAAGACGGGACCCTGGTGAAAAGCGTGAGCCGGGAGTATCCTCTGCATATGCCCCGGCCCGGCTGGAGCGAACAGGATCCGGCGGACTGGGAGCGGGAGACCCTGCTGGGGATCCGGCAGCTGCTGGAAGGGCAGGACCCGGGATCGGTTCGGGGTATCGGAGTCGGAGGCCAGATGCACGGCCTGGTGGCCCTGGATGAGGCGGGCCGGGTCCTGCGTCCCGCCATTTTGTGGAACGACGGGAGAACGGAGGAGGAGAACGCCTGGCTGAACCGGGACTTCGGGGAGAAAAAGCTGGCGGAGCTCACCGGAAATATCTCCTTTGCGGGATTCACCGCCCCCAAGCTTCTCTGGATGCGGAAGCATGAGCCAGAGCTGTTTGAACGGATCCGGCGGGTCATGCTGCCCAAGGATTATCTGGTCTGGCGGCTCACCGGCGTCCATTCCGCCGACTGCAGCGACGCCTCCGGCATGCTCCTGTTCGACGTGGAGCATCGCCGCTGGTCCCGGGAGATGCTGGAGCTCTGCTCCCTCCGGGAGGAACAGATGGGGCAGGTCTTTGAGAGCAGCGAGATCGTGGGCTGCCTGACGGAGGAGGCTGCGGAACGCACCGGCCTGGGCCGGGAGGTACGGGTAGTGGCCGGAGCGGGGGACAATGCCGCCGCCGCCGTAGGCACCGGGACCGTGGGAAGCGGCCTTTGCAATATCTCCGTGGGCACCTCCGGAACCATATTCCTGGCGGGGGATCGGTTTGTAAACCCGGAGAATCATGCCATCCATTCCTTCTGCCATGCGGACGGGGGCTGGCACCTCATGGGATGCCAGCTGAGCGCCGCCGCCTGCAACCAGTGGTGGTCCGGCGTCCTGGGCACCGACGACTATGCGGGGGAGCAGACGGGGATCACCGGGGACAAGCTGGGACGGGACCCTGTGTTCTGGCTGCCCTATCTGATGGGGGAGCGGACGCCCCATAACGACGCCCAGGCCCGCGGCGCATTTCTGGGCATGAGCATGGATACGGACCGGTCCGATATGACCCAGGCGGTGCTGGAGGGAGTTGCCTTCGGATTGAAGGACGGCCTGCTGGCTATGGGAGAACCCGGAAGGCTGCTGCACCGGTCCCGCATCTGCGGCGGCGGAGCCAAGAGCCCTGTCTGGCGCAGGATCCTGGCAAACGTGCTGGATCTGCAGCTGGACCGGCTGGCTGCGGAGGAGGGTCCGGCCCTGGGCGGCGCCATGCTGGCCGCCGTGGGCTGCGGCGCCTATGCCGGTGTGGAGGAAGCTGCCCGTCAGATCGTCCGCACCGTGGGGACCGTGGAACCGGAACCGGAGCTGGTATCCCGGTATGCGGAGCGCTACGGCGTATGGAAGGAACTCTATCCCCGGCTGAAGGAGCTTTTCCCCCGGATGGCGGCGGAGGACTGAACCATGGGCAAAAAGATCGCCGTGGTCACCGGCGCATCCTCGGGAATGGGATGGGAATTCGTGCGTCAGCTGGACGCTGCGGAACCGTTTGATGAGATCTGGGCCATTGCCCGGCATCCGGAAGCCCTGGAGGAATTGCGGCCGGGTCTTCGGGCGGAGCTTCGCCTCCTGCCGCTGGACCTGACGGAGGCAGAGTCGGGGAAAACCTACGCAGCTCTCCTGGAAGCGGAGCAGCCGGAGACGGCTGTCCTGGTGAATGCGGCGGGCTACGGCGTATTCGGCGCATTTGCGGAACGGGACCTGGAGAACCAGCTGGGGATCATCGAACTGAACGACAAGGCGCTGGTGCGCATGACGTCTCTCACCCTGCCCTATATGACCCGGGGCGGGCGGGTGTATCAGATGGGATCCCTGTCCTCCTTCCAGCCGGTGCCGTATATCAACGTCTACGGAGCCTCCAAGGCTTTCGTGCTGAGCTTCTCCCGCGCCCTGAACACGGAGCTGAAGCCCCGGGGGATCCGGGTGATGGCCGTGTGTCCGGGCTGGGTGAAAACAGCCTTCTTCGACCGGGCAGTGAGCGACGATACCATCATTTATTATAACCGCTGGTATACGCCGGAGCAGGTGGTATCCCGGGCCCTCCGGGATATGGAAAGGGGAAAGGACGTTTCCGTCTGCGGTCTTTCCGTCCGGCTCCAGGTCCTGATGGTGAAGCTCCTGCCCCACCGGCTGGTGATGCGGATCTGGTGCGGGCAGCAGAAACAGCCCCGCGCAGGAAGATAGCCGGGAAAACGCAAAAAAGTTGTTGACAAACCAGCTTTGACATGCTAATATACGCAATGTCGCCGGGGAGACCCGGGATATGGCGTGGGGGTATAGCTCAGCTGGGAGCCCGAGTTAATCGGTAACCCACCCCTCTCAAAATTTGAATATTTCGTCTCCTCACCATCTGGGGGTATAGCTCAGCTGGGAGAGCGCTTGAATGGCATTCAAGAGGTCAGCGGTTCGATCCCGCTTATCTCCACCATCAATCGAGGAGATTGAAATGGCGACCCGTTCTCTTCGGAGAACGGGTCGTTTGCATCTTCAGGCGGTTTTTGCCGCCTCCTCTTTCCTGCTGAGGTCGAGGCCGAATTGAAACTGGTCGAAGTCGATGCCCCAGTCGATGTGTACCCGGTAGTCCCGGTACACGTCGATGCGTTTGATGAGGCAGCTCACGATCATCTTCTTCGTCTCGATGCTCGCCCCATCGTACAGCTCCGACCAACCGATGATGGCGTCGTACTGGGTGTTCAGCGAGGCCATCAGCGCCTGCCCTTCGTCGTAGGCAGCCTGCGCGGACTTGAGCTTCTGCTCCAGGGCGGCGCATTTGTCTTCCGCTTCACGGATCAGCGTCCCCAGCGTGTCGGTGCTGAAGCTGCTCTCACCCCGGATGGCCTTCACCACCTCGGCCCGGAGCGTCGCCAGCTCGTCCGCTGCCTTCGCGTGTTCCCGCTTTGCCGATTCCAGCAGGGCTTTCCGCTCTGCCATCCGTTCCCGGTAGCTCTGGCTGACGATCTCGCTTTTGTTCACCGTCCACATCTGTTCGAAGATGTGATGCACCACCTTGTCCACGATGCCGTCCAGGATGTGGGCGGTGTAGCCGGTCTGCCCGTCGCACTCCGTCTGCTTCCGCGTCTTGCCGTAGCAGATATAACGGATGCGCTTCACCACCCGGTTGGGGTCGGCGGCGCAGGGATAAGGCTTGCCGTTGGTGGTCAGCGCCAGCCGCGACCCGCAGTGGCCGCAGTAGACGTTTCCGGCAAGGAGGCTGCTCCCTCTGGTGTTCAGCGGTACGCGGGGATTTTCTGAGGCGGAGTCGGCCCGTGCCTCCCGGATGCGCTGAGCTATGGCATACTGTTCCGCCGTAATGATCTGCAAATGCTGCTGTACGGGAGAGCGGCTGTCGCCACTGCGCAGAACGCCGGTGTAGGTCAGGTTGCAGAGGATGCCCCGGATGCTGGCATGGTGCCAGGGCTTGCCGCTGCGGGCTCTGTAGCCCTGGTTGTTCAGCCAGGTGGCGATGCGCTGGGCGCCGTAGCCCTCGTTTACGTATTTGTCGAAGATCATGCGCACCACGGCGGCTTCGCTTTTATTGACGGCCAAGGCGAACACCTCATGCTTCCGCTTGTTCAGGATGCCGCTGTTCACAAGGTCATAGCCGTAAGGCGCGGAGCCGCCCATGAAACGACCGTCCTCCGTGAGCTGGCCCAGCGCGGTCTTGGTGCGGATGGAGGTCTTCTCGCTCTCGCCGTCCGCCTGCCAGAAGCGAATATAGTTGGTCAGTTTGTCCGTGTGGCTGTCGAAGCGCTGCTCGCCCTCCTGGGTGCTCCAGACCCGGATGCCGTTGCGCACGAACCATTCCACCACGAAGGGCGTCTCGTCTGCGATGCGTCCGATACGGTCGAACATGAACACCAGCAGGATGTCAAACTTGCCCTGGCGGGCGTGTTCCTTGATGATCTGGAGCTTGTCCCGGTTTTCAGCCCGGACCTTGTGGCCGGAAACGCCATCCTCCTGTTCCTCATGGATGATGACCCAGCCGTGCTCCTCCGCAAAGCGGTGGCACTCCCGGCGCTGCATGGGGATGTCCGCCTGATGGCTGTCATTGTAGTCCACCTGCTTGTCGGTGGACACGCGGTATAAGCAATAAACTCTGTTTTCCATAGATTCACGTCCCTTCCTTTGCTGCTCGGAAAGGGCGTTTTTGCGTTTGCGATATGCGCTTGTCAAGGTACATGGGCTTCGCCTCCATTATCATATACGGGTCTGTCGGAATCTGCAAATCTGTGATTGCTGGCATAGGACGCAAGAAGCATCTGCTTCATGCGGTTCATGGCCGTGGGGTTGGGCTCAGAAGAAAAGGAAACCGTTACCACATGCCCGTCCACGATCAGGAACGAGTCAATCTCTTTTGTTTTCATGGCCGCTTACCTCCTTCATCTGGCGTCGCGCTGACGCTGCAAGTATTTACGGTAGTGCTCACAGGCTTTGAGGATGAACTCCTCGGCCTGGTCTCCCTCCACGCCGGAGGGCAACACCTCCCGCAGCCGATCCGCCCGGATCTTCACCGTCTCCCGCTGGTTGGGCTTTTCCTCCGACAGGATCGCGTCGATTTGCTCCGGGGTGCAGACACCGGCCCTGTGCATCCGAGATGCCTGAGAGTAGGACGGCGTGACTTCGTCCCGCGCGGCGATCTCAGCAATATTTGCCTGGGCGTCTGCATCCAAATAGGAAAGCTCTACGCCCACGGAGAAGGCGATCCGCCCCTGGTCCACCAGGTCCAATAATTTAGGACCAAGGTGCGTCAGACGGATATAGCGCTGGACCGTTCTGCCGCTCTCGGTATCGGAGATCTGCTCACGGGACCACTTCTGGCCAACTTGTCCAGAAGTCCGCCCCTGATGATTCAGTGCCTCCAGTTTGAGCTTGTACGCAAACGCCTTCTCGCTGGGCAGGATGTGCTCCCGGTGCAGGTTGCTGTCCACCAGCAGGATCGAGGCCGTGTCCCGGTCGATGGCATGGACAAAGGCAGGCACCGTGTCCAGCCCTGCTTGCTGCGCCGCGTGTACCCGGCGGTGCCCGGCAATGATCTCGTATTCTCCCGGTGCACTCTCCAGAGGCCGCACCAGCACCGGCGTCAGCACGCCGTTTTCCCGGATGCTCTCGGTCAGGCTGTCCATCTCCTCGTTGTCCAGTACCTTGTAGGGGTGGCCCTCAAAGGGATGGAGCTTGCTGATCGGAACCTGTGTAATCTGTTTATCGTTATTGCTATTTTCCAGCGTCCTTGCGGACGCATCCCATAATTCGTTCATTCTCTATTCCTCCTACTCATTTTTGTGTGGCTTAATCTTAGCAAGCAACGAATGTGCACAAGCACATTCCACTTGTCCGGGGCAAATGCCCCTGAAACTCTTTCTCAGCATGTCTTTCGCCGGGGTCAAAGGGGTCGCCCCCTTTCAAGCGGTCGAGTGATATCACGAGGCGTTGCTTGTTAAGATTGTTAAGATTGCGCCACGTACATTTGCCCCGTCGTGATCGGTCTCCCGGATGACTTCTGAGGGCGGCTCCGGGACCACATTTTTCTGTGTTTTTTACGCAAAAATCCAAACATCTTCATCCTCATCTTCCCTCGCTGTATCTCGATTAGATCAGCAATGGGCAATAACCCGGTTTTATTGTCCATTGGCCGCATTTTCAGCCGTTTTTCTGAAAAACAATGTCCATTTTTCGGTCAATTACTGCCCATTGCCTCCAGTTCATCAAGGAAATCCAGCGGTGAAACCAGGGAATCATCGTCAGAATCCGGAACCGGCTGAAAAGAAGATGAGCTTCCTGCCGCCTGCGGAAGCCTTTGCAGTTCTTCTCGGACAACCTTACGGATATTATCAAGAGATACTTCGCGGTCACCGTTCAAATCCAGACGGTCCAGGTGTTGCAGCATGGCGATTTTAAACAGCTTGCTCATGGGCGCCCCCGCATACAGGAAATAATCCAGGATACGCCTGTCATCTTCCCGGTTCGCATTGAGCACCACCCTTACGATTTGAGATTTCAAATTCCCATCTCCTTTTTCAGCTGGTATAATAATCTCAGTCTTGTTCTTCTCAGTATGATTAGGGTCGGTTTTTCCGACCTCCAGAAGTCGGTTTTTCCGACTTCTTGAAAAAATGCTTCACATAGATGATAGACGGGTTGCCCCGGCCCTGGCGCTTCTTCTCGATCAGCCCGACGCTCTCCAGCTCGCTCAGGAGCTTACAGGCCTTCTCCTTGCAGCAGCACAGGTCAGCTTGTATGGCTTCTATTTTGTAAAAGAGATAGACCCTGCCAAGTTCGTCCAGCCAGCGTTTCTTCACGGAAAGATCCATGCGGTCCAGCAGAAGCCCGTACAGCAGCTTGGCGTCGGTCGAGACCGAACGATACAGCGGGTCCGTAATCAGCGCCTTGGGTATGCGATAGAAGGGGTATTCGATGGCGTCCCGCTCGGTGAAATAATCATTCAAAGCATTGTTCTCCTTCTTAATCGTCATCAGCTGCCGTTGTTCCTGATCCCGTTCCTGCTCCGGCGTCTCACCGCAGCGTATCGGTCCGTTGGCACGCTTCGTCGTCGCAAGCTCCGTATCGCTCGCTCCCGCGCAAACGCGAGAGCTCGTTCGCTTCGCTGCTCCCCCTCTCCCCGAAAAATCTTGCGACTTTTCGGGGACCCTGTTTTCGCACACTTCGCCCGGGCCATATCTCATCGGACGGCTATTCAGTTGTCAGAGCTATTGATCCCCTCATTATGTTTGGACAAAGGGGTGCCAAAAAAGAAGTCTTCAGAACGGCTGCTTTCAAACACCCTTCACTTGTTAAGCCATGGGAGCCCCTGTTTAGGGGGGCTGCTCCGGAAGAAGGAAGAAAAAAAGCCTCTCAATCCTATACCGCAACATAGAGGGCCAAAAAACGACACGGAATTCCGAAAAAAAGTGAAATAATACAGGATAATTCTGCTCCTCACTCCTTTACAGCAACATGGAGGGTCAAAAAGCGACATGAAATTTCAACAATTTTCGTCCTCGCCCTTCTACCGCGACATTTGAAAGAGAAAACCGACACAATTCGCAGATACTTTCTCTGATTTTGATGCGTAGCCTGTATGCTTCGAACATTGCTCTCAGTAATTTGCAGTCAAAACCGGCAATGCACACCTTGAACAGCGAAAAAAGGCAAAAAAAGCGCCCATGCTTCTCCAAACGGAGTTGCATGAGCGCAATCGTTATGTAGGAAGAATAAAGAGTTAATTGGGAAAAAGATTCTCTTTGCAATGATAGAAAAAACAGTTTCCGATCAACAATGGTGTCAGGAAAGCAGAGCCTACAGACCGCAAATTGTCGCGTATATTGCCCACGATGATGGGAACGGAATAGGCGACCAACTGCGGGAACATCGGACCTTAGTCCATATCCCGGATCACCGTATCTTTCATGGCGTCTCCTTTAATAAAAAACACTCGGAAACGAAAAGCATAAGCCTTTGGCTTCGAGCTCACTTGATATCTTATCCGACAGGCGACCTGCAAAGCAAAAGCCTTACAATCCCCACGCTACGGCGTGCTGTCCTCCGATGACCTATATATGATTCCTGCCGTATAGTACAGGTGTGTCCGGATTGCAAACGCGTGTCGCAGGAATAAGTCTTATTGCACATTATATTGCAATGTGCTATCATATAATATATAACTTAAATCAGATAAGGGCGGACAGAAAACCATTTCCGTACAGTTGGCGGAGAACATCACCAAAAAGGAGGAAAAAAGATGTATCAGAATGCCCCCATTTCGGAGCGGGTCGCGAAGATCCGTGCCATGTACCGCGCCAAGAAGCCCAGGATCGATCTTGCCCGCTACAAGCTGGTAACGGAGTTCTACATGAATAACCCCCAGCTCATCGGCGTGCTCAAGCGGGCCAAAAACCTGCGCAATCTCTTTGAGAAGATGCCCACCCCCGTACGGGACCATGAGCTGATCGTCGGCCACGTGGGAGAAGAGTTCCGCGCCAGCGCCGTCTATCCTGAGCACTCCTTCCAGTGGGTCCTGGATGAGCTGGACAAGTTCCCCACCCGGAGCACCGACCCCTATGACCTGAATCCCGAGGACCGGGAGTACATCCTCCAGACCGGGGATTTCTGGATCAAGAACGCCACCTGCGCCGCCATCGACGAGGTCTTCCCGGAGGAGTATTACCGGGATATCCTGGGCAACGGCGTGCTGAACTTCGGGGCCAAGAACAACAGCGGCTCCCCCATCGGCCACTACTGCGGCAACTACTGGACCGTGGTGGACCGGGGCCTGGGGAGCGTGCTGGAGGAGATCCGGGCCAAGAAGGCCGCCCTGCTGGAGAAGGGCCTCCAGGGGAACGAGGGCCAGACCCTCCAGTTCTACCGGGCGGAGGAGACCGTCGTCGAGGGCATCATCCTCTATACCAAGCGCTATGCCGCCGAGGCCCAGCGCCAGGCGGAAACCTGCGCCGACCCCGTGCGGAAGGCGGAGCTCCTGGACATCGCCGACCGGATGAACCGGATCATCGACAAGCCCTGCCAGAGCTACCATGACGCCCTCCAGGCCTGCTTCATGTATCAGCTGGGCCTCCTGCTGGACTCCCAGCCCCACGGCATCAGCTACGGCCGTCTGGACCAGTACTGCGGCAAATACGCCGAGGCGGACATCGCCTCCGGAAAGCTCACCCGGGAGCAGGCCCAGGAGCTGACGGATATGTTCATCCTGAAGGTGGCGGAGATCAACAAGCTCTGGTCCGACGGGGCCACCCGCACCGGCCCGGGCTACACCTCCGGCCAGCTCATCACCCTGGGGGGCGTGGACAGGGACGGCAAGGACGCCACCAACGTGGTCACCTATATGGTCATGCAGTCCTCCGCCCGGCTGAAGCTGCATAACCCGCCCCTGGCCCTGCGGGTCCACGAGGGCACCCCGGATGAGCTCTGGGAGGCCGGCATCGAGACCACCAAGCAGGTGGGCGGCGTGCCCCTGTTCGAGTGGGACAAGGTGGCCATGGAGGCCCTGATGCGCCGGGGCATCCCCCTGGAGGACGCGAGGAACTACTGCCTCATCGGCTGCGTGGAGCCCTGCATCTGCG
>JAFZVM010000143.1 GCA_017617795.1 Oscillospiraceae bacterium | reverse complement strand
CCGATGTCCTTCCAGTCCTCTGGCAGGGCGCGGAAGGTCTCCACGATCACGTCATAGACGTCCGTGCCCGGCATGCCGCAGCCCTCGAAGCCCTCGTACCACACGCGATAGGCGTTCATGTGCTCGCTGGGGTGGTCCTTCAGGATCGCCTTGACGCGCTCTACAAGCTCGGCCTTCGTCAGCGTCAGATTCTCTTCGGGAAGCCGAAGAAGATATTTCTTTTCCAAATCCATAAGCCTTCTCCTTATTTCGTACAGGCCGCACGTAGGGCCGCCTGGTCCTCCGCCGTCCCGCTGCCTTTCTCATCGCCGTAGCCGTAGCTCCAGTCAAGCGCCAGGTCGCGGGTCTCAACGAGCCGGGGCCGGGCCAGCAGGAAGCCGGTGCCGGCAAAGCGCTCTTTGAGCAGCTGCTCCGCCAGCTTTTGAGCCTCCGCCTCCGTCTCCGCGCAGACCTTGACGATTGCGGGCTGGCAGAAAACGTACTTCGGCTCCGTGGGCTTTTCGTGCTGGGTCTTGTCCGCTTCAAAAATGAACTGCTTCATTGCTTCACCCCCGCTCAAGGCATCCGCACGTCGGGGATGGCCCCGCCGTTGATCCAGGGATCGTACTTCCGCATGAACGCGGCGTCGTCCCCCTCATAGGCGATCTGCCCCAGTTCCGATGGATGCACCCATTGGAACTCCTGATAAGCGCCGGCCTTCGGCTCCGTCTGCCAGACGTCGACGGCCTCGTAGTAGTTGTGCCAGTCGCATTTCGTGTGGGTGTTGTGGGTGATGTTGCCGCAGGCGATGTGCTCCACGCGGCCGTCCTTGGGGGCCTTGTGCCCGGTCAGGGTGAGCTTGCCGACGCGGATCTTCATGCCCAGCTGTTCCCAGGCAATGCGCTCCGCGGCTTCCTCGTCCGTCTCGTTCACGCGGGCCCTGCCCTCGGGAAACTGCCAGACGCCGTTCTCCTTGCGGCAGAGCAGCACGTCTCCGGTGGGACCGGCGTGGTGCTGGATGAGCACTGAAATCGTGATCACGTTCTCCGTCCCTCCTTCTTCACAGGGTGTACTGGTGCGGATCGGCAACGCAGCCCTCGGCCTCCAGCATCGCGCCGACGCGCAGCCGGAACTGCATCACCGTCTCCTGCTGGACGTCCCGGTCGATGCGCCGGACCTCGTTCCCATCCTCGTCGAACACGCTGGCCCACTGGGTGAGGCCGTCCGGCGTGCTTCGACAGTCAAACCGATAGATCATCATGCTTTTTCTCCTTTTCCAAAATCTGAATCATTATCTATCTCATTTCCTTGTTCTTTGTCCTGCCAGTCCATAAAGTCCATGTCCCTCGCGGGCAGATTGCCGGTCATGTCCAGATAGCGGACAATGCCGCGCTCCGCCGTCACCATGACGCCCATGAGGTTCAGCTCCGGCGCGAAGCGGATCTCGAAGAGCGCGTCCGCTGCGCTGTAGAGGTTGTCCAGCATGGCGCTGTTGCGCTCGTTCGCCTCAAAGGCCTTGTGCCGCCCCTCTTCGCTGTCCAGCGGGTGGATAAAGCAGTGGTAATCTCCATGCAGCGCATAGACGAACATGAGCTCCATACCGCTGAGCACGGCGACCATATTGCCCGCCCGGAGGGAATTCAGGATTTTCCCCTTTTCCTTGCCCAGGGGGCCCAGCTCCACCTCCGGCTTGTCCTGCCCGCGACGCCGCGCTTTCTTTTCTTCCGCCATCGTCCGATTCTCCCGTCGCCGGGCGTCGATTCCTTGACAAGGGAAAGCGCCCGAATTATAATAAAACCAATGATAATCCAACATTTTATTTAATGCCATCCGATTCGAAATAATCTCATTCCGTCCGATGCCATTCTCTGCTGCCGCCTGCAGGGCGCAATACTCTATTTAATACTTATTTTAACGTTTCTTTCCCGCCCCGTCCACGGCTCCGTTCGGCATTGCCGAACGGCAATTCGCCATTGACGAATATCGGCGCAGAATTATCGTATTTTACCGCAGGAGGGTTCCCCATGGACCATTCCGCTGACAACGGCTATGTAAAATCCATCCTTCGGGCATCCGAGCTCCTGGATGTTCTGGCGCGCAGCGGCGAGCCGCTCTCTCTGGGCGAGCTCTCCGAGCGCCTTGGCTGGGCGAAGAGCACGACCCACGGCATCGTGTCCACCCTCGCGGCAACCTCGCTTGTGGTGCAGCGCCAGTCCGACGGGCGCTACGGTCTCGGCATCCGGCTGTTCGAGCTGGGCTGCGCGGCCAGCGACGCCTGGAGTGCCCTGCTGAACTCCCAGAAGCACCTCCAGCACCTGACAGTGGAGACGGAGGAGAGCGCCTTTCTCGCCACCGTGGACGGTTTGGACACCGTGCTGCTGGACAGCGCCATGGTGACCGGGAATTACCGTATTCTCTCCCCTGCCGGCACCCGCACCCCCATCTATTGCAGCTCCCACGGCAAGGTGCTGCTGGCCTTCCGGCCGGACCGGGAGCGGGACGCCATCATCCGGCGCCTGGAATTCACGAAGTACACGCCGGACACCATCGACAACGCCGAGCGCCTGCGCGCCGACTGCGAGGACATCCGGCAGCGGGGCTACTGCGTGGAGGATGGAGAGTACCGCATGGGGCTGATTTCCGTCTCCGCGCCGGTCTTTGACGCCGACGGCGAGGCCCGCTACGCCATCGGCATCGTCGGGCTGTTCAAGGACGCCCACTCGCCGAAGGTGCTGCGCGCCGTTGGGCACGTCCGCGCCGCGGCGGAGGCCATGACGAAAGAACTCCAAAGCCGCGCCGGCGGACCTGTCCGGCAGAGATAAAGGTATAAGCAAACGCCGGTCTGACCGAAAACGATCAGACCGGCGTATTTCTTTTTCTATCGGAACTGTGCCGTATCGGCCAGCAGGCTTTTTTCCAGCGCTTCGATCGCCGCGCCGCCCTCGCCCTTCCGGCGGATCAGGCAGACGACCCAGTCCTGGGTGTGGTCGGCAAAGGGCAGCAGCACCAGGTCGGGATTGTTGTCCGATCGGATGACGGACACCACCGACAGTCCCACATAGGTCGGGTGGGAGAGCACCAGTCGGTGCACGGTGAAGATCTCGCCCACGCGGCGGTGGATATCCGGCCGCACCCCCAGCGCGGCGCAGTGGTCCAGGAATACGGCGGGCGATTTGAAGCTGCCGTCGGGGATCACCATTTT
>JAFZVM010000142.1 GCA_017617795.1 Oscillospiraceae bacterium | reverse complement strand
ATATCCTGGCATTTGCCGACAGCCAGCAGATCCTCGTCACCGGCATGATCAATCCTCAGGTGGTCAGGACCGCCGAGATAGTGGACATGAAATGCATCATTTTTGTCCGGGGAAAAATGCCCACGGAGGAGATCATCTCCTTGGCAGAGGAGAGCGGGATGATCGTTTTGGCCAGCAAATTCCTGATGTACTCCGCCTGCGGGATCCTCTATTCCCGCGAAGAGGATCCGCAGCCATGCCGGGTCTGACATTTACTTATTCGGTCGACGGGAACGACTATCACAAGGCGGGAGAAGCTTCCAGATCTGCCAAGTTCACGCTCAAGAAGCTGGGGCTCCCTCCGGAGGTCGTCAGAAGAGTCGGCATCTGCATGTACGAGGGCGAGATCAATATGGTCATCCACGCCGACGGGGGCACCGCGACGCTCACGGTGG
Organism: Oscillospiraceae bacterium; assembly: GCA_017617795.1. Taxonomy (GTDB): domain Bacteria; phylum Bacillota; class Clostridia; order Oscillospirales; family Oscillospiraceae; genus UBA1774. The sequence goes on along the minus strand of JAFZVM010000142.1, from coordinate 2,402 downwards.
GGATGGACGAGATCGAGATAGCGCTCGAGGACAAGGGCCCGGGCATCCCGGACCTGGAGCTTGCCATGCAGGAGGGCTGGTCCACGGCGGACAGCCAGGCCAACGAGCTTGGCTTCGGCGCAGGCATGGGCCTTCCGAACATGAAGCGCTACTCCGACGAGATGCAGATCGATACCACGGTAGGAGAAGGCACAACGGTAAGGATGAAAATAAAGATACGGTGAACCGGAGATTATGAAAAAACATTCGGTAATCATTGAAAAATCAAAGTGTGTGGGCTGTACCACCTGTATCAAGGCCTGCCCCAACGAGTCGATCCGGGTGCGGGAGCGGAGGGCGAAGATCCTCGATCAGCGCTGCATCGACTGCGGCGTCTGCATCAGCCGCTGCCCGCATTCCGCCATACGATCGGTGCACACAGGGCTTGAGGTGCTGGAGAAATATAAGTGGAATGTCGCCCTGCCGGATCAGGCCCTGTTCGGCCAGTTCACGGCGGTGTTCGATCCCAACGTCATCCTCACGGCCCTGTTGCATATCGGGTTTGACGACATATGCGAGCCCGCCGCCTCTGCAGAGCTGATCGCCCAGGCCGCCATTCGGGAAAGCGAGGCCGGAACGAGGAAGCAGAATCTCCCGCTCATCTCCTCCTGCTGCCCCACGATCCTCCGGCTCATCCGGATGCGCTTTTCGGAGCTCATCCCCCATGTGGTGAACACGGTCATCCCCATCGAGCATGCCGCTATGCTGGCCAGGGATCGGGCCGTAAAGCAGACCGGCCTCCGGCCGGAGGAGATCGGGATCATCGCCATCGTCCCCTGCCCGTCCCAGATCACCGAGGCCCAGTCTCCCGAGCTGCTGGATGCGCCGGTGATCGACGAGACCATTCCCATCGTCGATATCTTCTCCGAGCTGGAGAGTGCGATCAAAAAGGTGGATCAGCCCCTGGCGCTCTGCAAGAGCGGGAGAAGGGGCCTGACCCACGCCTATTCCGGCGGAGAGGCCACGGCCCGGAAGGCATACAACTTCATTGCCGTGGATGAGATACAGAATTGTATCCGTATGCTGGAGGAGATCGAAAACGGCAATATCCCGGAGACCGACTACATCGAGCTCAACGCCTGTACCTGCGGCTGCGTCGGCGGGTGCCTCTGCGTGAGCAACCCCTTCAATGCAAAGCTGCGCGTCAAAAAGATGCTGGGCGATCTGCCGGAGTTCTACCGGGAATACAACCTCTCCGAGATCGGCAAGGAACCGATTTACGCCACCAAAAAGCTGGAATATCTGCCTGCCTTTTTGCTGGACGAGGACAGGAGCATGGCCTTTGAAAAGCTGGCGAAGATCCGGGAGATCCGGCAGAAGCTGCCTGGGATCGACTGCGGCGGATGCGGAGCGCCGAGCTGCAACGCCTTTGCGGAGGACGTGGTGCAGGAGAAGGCGCAGCTCAATCAGTGTGTATTCAGAAGGGGAAACAATGACGGTTAATGAACTGACGGCTGCCATGGAGCTGGAGATTTTCGCCCTCCCGGCGCCGGAGAACAGCATCACCGGAGCATACTGCGGCGACCTGCTCAGCTGGGTGATGGGAAGAGCGGAGCCGGGCAACGCCTGGTTCACCATCATGTCCAACCAGAACGTGGCCGCCGTCGCCGTGATGGCGGACCTGTCCTGTGTTATCCTGACGGAGGGAGTCAGGCCAGACCCGCAGCTCATGGAAAAAGCCGAGGCGGAAGGGATCAACCTCCTGGGGACGGCCCTGTCCACCTATGAAGCTTCCGTCCGGCTTGCTGCGACGCTGGGGCCATGAAACGCTGCGCCTTCGATCTTCACAGCCATTCCTGCCTTTCCCCCTGCGCCGAAAACAGCAGCACGCCGGATGTGATGGCCGGGCTGTTCGCCCTTTCGGGCTTTGACATTGCAGCGCTCACGGATCACAACAGCTGCAGGAACTGCGAAGCCTTTCTGAAGGCCTGCGAGCATTACGGGATCCTGGGGATCCCCGGCATGGAGCTGAATACTGCGGAGGAGGTCCATGTGATCTGCCTGTTTGAGGAGCTTTCCTCCGCCATGGCTTTTTCCGAATACGTCTACACGAGGCTGCCGGACATCCGGAACCGTCCCCGGATCTTTGGAGAACAGCTTTATGCGGCCTGGGACGGAAGCATCACGGGCGAGGAGGAAAAGCTCCTGATCTCGGCTTCCGGCATTGGCGTCTATGAGGCCGCCGGCCTGGCGGCAAAATTCGGCGGCACGGCCTATCCCGCCCACATCGACCGGGAGGCCAACTCCCTTCTGAATAACCTGGGCTTCTGGGACGGGGGCATGGGCTTCGGGCTGGCCGAGCTCTCCATGGCCTGCCCCGCCGATTTCCCCTCCCGAAGAAAGGATCTTGCCGGCGTCCGCTT
>JAFZVM010000141.1 GCA_017617795.1 Oscillospiraceae bacterium | reverse complement strand
TGGAACTGTGGCCGGCGGTCATTGGTGCCGGTCATGGCCCTGTCCGCATAAATACGCATGATCTGGATCCCGCTGCGCTCGGCAAAAGCCTCGCAGGCAGCCACCTGCTGGTCGATGGACACGTCTCTCTGGTTGTGGGAGCTGTACCGGCAATACAGGACAGCGGTCGAGCGATTATTCTCCGACAAGATCTGTCACCCCCAGATATTCGGCCAACTCCGAAATGTTGATCGTTTTGAATGTCCCGGCCTTTGTATCTGCGCATCGGCCGCTGTCAAGATCTTTCGCCGTCCAAATAAGCGTACCGAGCTCGGACGTGCCGTTTATGATCGTAATTGTTCCGAATTGCCCCTCGTACTGAGCGCCGGCATCTTTACACGTTTTAATCGTGGTCGACACCAGATCATAGAAAACGGTTTTTGTTGGATAGCCTTCCACAGTTGCACCGACATCATATTTCCCGTCATTTACGTTGACATACAGCTTGCAGTCGTACAGACTCAGGGCTGTCTTTAGATCTTTCTGCAGTGATTGCGCTGCTTTGAGCTGTTCGTCTGTGGGCTCCGCCGAAACATCTTCCGCTGCGCAGCCGCAGAGCATCATAGCCAAGAGCAAAAAAATAAGAATCAGCTTTTTCATAACAACCTCCCGAAAAAAGCACCGTTTTGCTGATTGCTGCTGCGTCTTTTTGATATAATTCGATTCTACCAGGAGAAAGGAGAATCGTTATGGATGAAAGAAAAGAGCTGCTGGAGCTGCTGGCAACTTTGTCAGCAGCCCAGCTGGAGCTGTTTATTACTGCTGCGCGGCCTGTTTTACAAGGGCTAACAGTGCGTGAATTATCTCGTCCGGAAGATACGGGATAAGATCGGCCAGCTCCTTGCGCTCACCGGAGACGGTGGGCGCTTTTTCTTTCGCCTCGTCATCCCATCCCATGAGATACTGCACGGACGTGTGCAGGGCCCGGGCGATCGGTTCCAGGCTCGGCAATGGCAGCTTTTCGATGGATCCGTTCTCATAGCGGAATATCGTCGAGCGGCTGACGCCGATGCGTTCCGCCAGCACGTCGGCGGAGATCCCGATTTCTTTTCTGCGCGCTTTGATGCGCTCGCCTACAGTCATGCATATCACCTCGATCATATTATAACGGAGGCGTCCCAAAATTGCAACAATTTTTTCGCAAAAATGAGACTTTCCTATTGACAACTGAAAACAGGCGTTGTAATATTGGCATAGATGGTCGCAGAAATGCGACAATCAAAGCGAATAGAAAGGAGGGCGAGCCATGTATCATGTCAACGTATCGCGGCTCAACGGCAGAATCGTCGAAGCCGGAATGACAAAAGAATCGCTTGCGGACAAAATCGGACTGGCCAGAAGCACGTTTTTCCGCCGACTGAAGAGCAATTCGCTCAGGATCTGTGATGTTCACGGGATCTGCGAAGCGCTCAATCTGTCGGCTGCGGAGGCGTGCGATATTTTTTTGTCCCAGTAGTCGCAGAAACGCGACAACAGCGGCGGCTGGCGGCAGCGTCGGAGCTACCGGCCCGAGGGGCTGATGCAGCCCGTCCGGCGGGAAAACCTCTCAGAGGGCCGCACAGCGGCTCAGAGCGACAACGATGGACAGAAGGGAGTGATTGAAATGACCGAGGCGGAGCGGGTCCTGACGGACATCGGACCATACCGCAGACGGCAGCTGGCCGTGGGCGCGCTGGAATTGACGCGCAGGATCCTGGCCCAGCCCGGCGGTCGAGAGCTGATCGAGGAGGAAATCAAACGGATGCGCGAACAAGCGCAGAAAGGAGCATAACAATGTCAGTTTTTTTAGGCGCTGTCCTGGAATGCCTGGGATTCGTCGCGTTCATTGCCGTCTTCTACGGCGTGCCCTGCCTGCTCTGGCTGTACATCTGCTGGAGACGGGATCAGAAGCGCGGCCGGAAGTGGGGGCGCTGACCGTGGCGTACTACCGCACCTGCGACATCTGCGGGGCCAATCTGGATCCCGGCGAGATCTGCCGGTGCAAAAAGAAGGAGGCCGCCCAGCTTGCACCTGGAACGGCCTCAGATCGAAACAACGATCACGCCCCCATTGTATCACCCGATCCCGCACAGGTCAAGGCCGCGATCCGGGACGCGAATCTGTCCAGGACGATCCGGGATCTGGAAGCCATGGGCGTGAAGATTCCGGGAGGAGGTTAATATGACCGGAATACGAATCACAACACAAAACGTCGCCAGCATCATCGAGCTGACGGAGCCGACGCTGGACGCCATGCAGAAGGCCGTCGGCGGCTACATCGAACGCATCCACCCGCGGGGCCTGAAGCCCCCGTACTGCATGGTCGTCAACGAGGACGGGATCATCCTGGAGCTGCCGATCAACTTCGCCGGCTGCATGCTGTACCAGGCGCCGTCGCCCATCGTCGGAGATCTGCTGATCCTGAAGGACGGCTTCAATGCCGACGGCGAGCCCGACTTCGTTTCGATGGAGGCGGACGAGGCCCTGGAGCTTCTGGCCGAGCTGATGTACAAGATCCCACTGCTGCAGGCAGAGGAGGCGGAACCGGATGCGTGACGTGCCAGATCATCCCGTTGAGCAAAGCCAAAACGAAACAACCAGCCTCATGGAAAGAGTGAAACAGCTTGAGGGAGAAAACGCCATGTTAAAATCTCGCCTTGGCATCCGCCCTCGAAAAAATATGTGGCCTAAATCCATCATGAGCAAATATGAGTTGGTTTTTCAATCTGTCAAAGCAGCCCGTGATTCCTGGGGGGATGCAAAGAAATTCCCTTTGGAATTTGAACAACAGCTATCAAGAGTGATCCGCTGTGCTGTATTTGGGGATACCGCGAAAAAAACAAAAAAGGGCTATAAGCAGGTTATAGCTACCATCGACATGACCGATGCAGATTTTGAAATCTATCTCTATGTGTTGGATCGTGTTCTTGCTGCCTTTGAAGAAGGACTAAAGAAGCGAAAAGGAGCGGAACCATGAAAGACCGCGACCTGGAACACCCCGTCATTACCAACCTGCTGGCCACCGGAGAGCCGGACGGCGGCAGACGCCGGGAGGTCCTTTGCCCGGCCTGCGGCGATCCCTGCTGCACCTTCTACGCCAATCGGTTCGGCAGCGTGTTCGCCTGTGAAAACTGTGTAAGCGTCGAAGACGCGGAATACCTGATGGAGGAATGAAACATGCCGAAATTCTACTTCACCTACGGCTCCGAGGGACACGACTTTTTCGGCGGCTGGACGGAGATCGAGGCGCCGAGCTACAGCATGGCCACGGAGATCTTCCGCGCGGTGCATCCGAACGAGGAAAACAGCTGGCTGAAGTGCAGCAGCGTGTACACCGAGGAGGAATTCAAGAGAACGCGCATGGCCGGCCCGGAGGGCAACTTCGGCCGCTTCTGTCATGAGCGCATCACTGTCACCCGATTCACTGAATGATTTTTGAATAACTGAAAGGAGCAAAACCAAATGGCAATCGTAAGACCTGAAACCCTGACCTTCTCCAACAAGAAGATCCGAATGCTGATCGCCGGCTATCCCGGCATCGGCAAAACCACCCTGGCGCTGTCCGCGCCGCGGCCCCTGTACATCGACGTGGATCTGTCCGCGGAGCGCATTGACAGGAACGTGCTGAACATGGCTGAGGGCGTCACCCAGCCTCGGGATTACAAGGAGCTGATGCAGGACCTCGGCATTGGCTGCACCGAAATGGAGCTGGCCGCCGCCAAGGCCGCGCTGGCGCCCTATGAGACCATCGTCGTTGACACCGGCGGCAAGCTGCTGACCATCATGGGCCAGTACGGCAGAAGCATCGAGCCGAAGTACGGCCAGCGGGACGGATCCCTGTCCCTGAAGGGCTACGGCTGGCTGGGCAAGGAATTCCAGCGGTTCCTGGATTTCATCATCTACCAGCTGGACAAGCACATTGTGATCGTCTTCCACGCCATCGAGGACAAGGACGGCGACGACACCAAGCTCCGCATTAAGGCCGAGGGCAGCTCCAAGAACTCCGTCTGGGAGGTCATGGATCTGGGCGGCTTCATGGAGATGCGCGGCAATCAGCGGACCATCGGCTTCTCCAACTGCGAGCGATACTTTGCCAAGGGCACCAGAGGGATCCACGGCATCCGCGTGATCCCGGAGCTGACGCCGGGCCGGCCGAACGATTTCCTGGCCAGGCTGTTCGCCGAGTATAACGCTACCGTCGAGTCCGAGGCCGAGGCGGCCCAGAGCCAGAAGCAGGGCTATGACGCCGCAATGGCGGAGGTCAAGAAGATCCTGGCCGGGATCACGGACGCGGAGAGCGCCAACGCCGCCATGCCGGCATTCAAGACTGTCAACCACGCGCTGACCTCGGAGCGGGAGGCGGCCGTCCAGTGGAAGGACAAGATGCGCGCACTGAATCTCTTCTGGGATCAGACGATCAGCGCCTACGCGCCGAGACCGGCGGAACCGCAGGAGGCGCCGAAGGAGGCGACGTAAATGCAGAAGTACCTCGTGACCCACTCGCTTCTGTCCTCGTGGCTGTACCTGCTGAATGGCAATCCTTTCGAGGACGCCACCACGGAGCGGGACCCGCTGGCGGAGTTCCTGCAGGTGCTCCGCCGGGAGCCCACGGAGACCACCGAGGCCATGCAGAACGGCATCGACTTCGAGGATCTTGTGACAGACATCATTGTCGGGCGCGGGGACCGCTCCAGCAAGTGGTGGGATGCCGCGGCGAAGATCGCCGGAGAGCTCCGCGGGGCGCAGCTGCAGTACCGCGCAAGCACCACGCTGCAGATCGGCGACCGGCGGATCCTGCTCTACGGCCGCCTGGACGCGCTCAAGGCCGGGACGATCACCGACATCAAGTTCTCGAAGAAATACGAGCGGGGCAAATACATCGACAGCACCCAGCATCCCATGTACATGCGGATCGTGCCGGAGGCGCAGCAGTTCACCTATCTGATCTCCAACGGCGTTGACGTCTGGCATGAGACCTACCGCCGGGACGAGGTCCCGGACATCGTGCCGACCGTGGAACGCTTTTTCGACTGGCTGGAGGTCAGCGGCTACATGGCGATCTACGAGAAGCACTGGCTGGCCAAATGACCGGGCGCGTGCTGGATCTCACCCGGGGCCTGAACGGAAAGCAGCGGCTCACGGTGGAGCTGGACGGCGACTACCGCGCCATGTTTGAAAAGCTCAAGGCCAAGCCGCTGCTGGACGTGGAGATCAAGGTCCACCGCGCCAAGCGGAGCAAAAACGCCAACGCCTATTTCCACATCCTCGTGGATCGGATCGCGGAGGCGCGGGGCCTCGGGATCGAGGAGGTCAAGCGGCTGCTGGTGCACGACTACGGTACCCTGGCCCGGGACGAGGAGGGGATGATCATCGGCCTGAAGCTGCCGGCGTCCGTCAATCCGGACACGATCTACCCGTACACCAAGTTCTTCGACGACCGCACCGAGAACGGGAAGGCCTTCAAGTGCTACCTGGTGCTGAAGCAGACCCACGATATGAACACCAAGGAGATGGCCCGTTTGATCGACGGCGCCGTCTATGAAGCCCAGCAGCTCGGGATCGAGACCGACACCCCGGAGCAGCTGGAGAAGATGCGCTCCCTCTGGGAGCAGGCAGAAAGGAGCAAATCATGAGGAATTACAAGCCGGGCGATAAGGTCCGGTATCTATGCCAGGAGCGACACGAACGCGCGCCGGAATACTATCCGAAGCCGGGCACCGTCGGCACTGTTCGGCAGTTTTATCCGCTTGAAAACGAGCTGTACGTCCGATGGCCGAACGAATCCACATCCGGGTCCAATCTCTGGTTCTGCGATATCGAAGATGTGGAGCCCGTCACGGAAGGAGGCGCGGCAGCATGCTGAACCATATCACAGTCATGGGCCGGCTGACCCGCGATCCGGAGCTGCGCCGCACCCAGAACGGGATCGCCGTGGCGTCGTTTTCCATTGCCTGCGACCGGGACTACAAGCCGGAGGGCGGCGAGCGGGAGACCGACTTCATCGAGGTCGTGGCCTGGCGCAGCACCGCCGAATTCGTGTGCAAATACTTCACCAAGGGCCGCATGGCCGTGGTGAGCGGGCGGCTGCAGGTCCGGCCCTGGACCGACAAGGACGGAAACAAGCGCAAAACCGCCGAGATCGTGGCGGACAACTGCTACTTCGGCGACTCGAAGCGCGAAGGCGACGGCGGCCAGGCCCAGGGCTACGGCACCCAGGGCTACGGCGGTTACGGTCAGACGTCTTTCGGCGGACAGCAGCCTGGCGGCTACGGGTACGGCTCCGGCAGCGGCGGCAATGGCGCGCCCGCTCCCTACGGAAATGCCGCGCAGCAGCCCGCAGGTGCGCTCCATGGCTTCTACGAGAAAGAGGACGATGGCAACCTGCCGTTCTGATGGAGGGATAATGCATGGCAGAAAAAAGGATGTTCACGCAAAAGATCATTGATTCTGATGCGTTCCTGGATATGCCTCTCTCTGCTCAGGCCTTGTATTTTCACCTGGCAATGCGAGCCGATGATGATGGCTTCGTAAATAATCCAAAAAAGATACTCCGGTATATCAGCGCATCCGAGGATGACTTCAAGATCTTGTTTGCCAAACGCTTTATTCTCGGGTTTGAATCCGGGGTCATTGTGATCAAGCACTGGCGCATGCATAACGCGATAAAGTCAGATCGCTATCATCCAACTGACTACCAGGAAGAGCTTGCTCTGCTCTCGATTAAGCCCAACCGAGCATATACCGACAAGACCTATTGCCCACAGCTTCCGGAATCGGATACGGATCGGAGCACAGGTGGAGACAATTTGGATCCAGAACGGAGCGCAGATGGAACCTCAGATATAGGTATAGGTTTAGATATAGGTTTAGATTCAGATATAGGCTTAGGTTCAGATAAGGAACAGAAAAATAATAAAGGCAGTAAAAAAAAGTTTGAAGAGAGTAGTAAGCCTTATTTGCTCGCTGTTTTTCTTGGCAAACGCATTCAAAAGCGTTTGCCGAGCACAGCGGTCCCACAAGAATCCACACTCCAGCAATGGGCTGATGCAATTGACAAGTGCAACCGGCTCGACGGTCATCCATGGGACGAGATCAAGCTGGTCCTTAAATTCTCACAGGAGGATCCGTTCTGGCAGCAGAACATCCTGTCCGGAAAGAAATTCCGGGCAAAGTATATGGAATTGCTGGCCAAGTGGACAGCGCAGGCTTCCGCACATCATCAGCGGCAAGGACAGGCTCAGGGCACATCCACAGCTGACCGGCTGATCGACATGGCACAGAGGGGGGTGTTCGACGAATGACCCTCAAGGAAACGGCGCAGATCTTCGCAGTGATGCAGCTCAACTATCCGGACACCTTCCGCAACATGTCGGATCAGTCGCTGACGGCCACCGTCCGGCTCTGGCAGCGCATGTTCGCCGATACCCCGGCGAAGATCGTCCAGGCGGCGGTGGAGAACTACATCCGTACCAGCACCGGGCGCTTCATGCCGAACGTCGGCCAGATCAAGGCGGAGATCCGCCGGCTGACCCATCCGGACGAGCTGACCGAGGGCGAGGCCTGGGCCATGGTGCAGGCGGCCATGCGCAATTCCGCCTACGGCGCCGCCGAGGAATTTGCCAAGCTGCCGCCGCTGGTGCGCAGGGTCGTTGGCAGTCCGGCCAACCTCAAGGCCTGGGGCACGCTGGAGGACGATTCCGCCCAGAGCGTGATCATGTCCAACTTCCAGCGGGGCTACCGAACCATCCAGGCGCGGGAGACGAAGCTGGAGCAGACGCCGCCAGAGATCCGGGCGATGTTCGCGGCACTGACGAAGGAGATCGACGCGCCGGAGGGACCGGCCCGACTTGAACAGGGACAGGAGGATGCGACATGAGTCCGCGGACGAAAATCAGGATTCTGGTCTGCGCCGTGATTGTCATGGCCGCCGTGATCGTTTGGCTGATCA
>JAFZVM010000140.1 GCA_017617795.1 Oscillospiraceae bacterium | reverse complement strand
GGACGGCGAAGGCCACCGGCGGCACCGGGACGCTGCAGTACTACTTCATCGTTTACAAGGACGGGACCAAGGTCAAGAGCCGCGCCTACAGCACGGCAAACACCTTCAGCTACACCCCCACCGAGGCGGGTGCATACAAAGCCAAGGTCTATGTGAAGGACACGGCCGAAACAAAGGTGAACAAAACCAGCACCGCCGTCACGGTGACTGCTGCGGCAGCGGAGCTCACCATCAGCAGCATCAAGGCGGACAAGACAAGCGCCAATGTCGGCGAGACGATCACCTGGACTGCGAAGGCCACCGGCGGCACCGGGACGCTGCAGTACTACTTCATCGTTTATAAGGACGGGACCAAGGTCAAGACCTGTGCCTACAGCACGAAGAACACCTTCGCCTATACTCCTGAGGAAACCGGGGTATATAAAGTCAGGGTCTATGTAAAGGATGCGGCGGACGCAAAGGTCAACAAGCTGAGCAAGGGCGTCACCGTGGAAAGTTTGTACGACACCAGGATCACCACGGAGATCGTCCCCGTGGACCGGGGCATCGGCACCTATGCGTTTTACCTGACCGGCGGCAAGAACCGCAGCGGCGAGGCCATTGCCGATTATGCGGGCGATATCAGCGGCAGTGTGTCGAGACGCTCCGTCAACGGGGCCACCGAACGCTATCTCTCCCTGCGCGCCAACTTCAGCAACTCGTTCCCCGATGGATACGACTCCGAGACCGGAACCTGGTATTACATCTACGCTTCCAACTACAAGAAAATCCGGGTGGAGATCACCCCCTTTGAAGGGGAGAGCTTCAGCTCCGTACCCAGCGTCACCGCCTCTTACTGGGACAGCTCGAAGCAGGAGAATGTGAACGTCAGCTTCAGCGCCGCCCTGAAGAACGGCAAGATCATTCTGACCGCCGCTCGTCCCGAACGGGATGATCTTAACACCTATACCTATACCATCAACGTGAACATTACTCTGAACGGCGTCACGCAGACGGTCAGCATCTACCTCTGGTGCAGAAGCAGCATCAGCTCCGGCACAGCGACGGTTTACTGCGATACCTGGGAGGAGACCCTGGCGGAGCTGGCCAAGGGAACCCAGAACGTCTACTACCGGGGCGAGGAGGACGTCACCCTCACCTCCGAGCTGACCCTCAACCCGGATCAGCGTCTCCAGATCGGGAACGCCAACTTTACCATCGGCAAGGGCGGCGTGCTCACCGTCGCCGGGGATGAAAACAACGGAGCTTCCGTGAATCTGAACGGCCAGGGGAAGACCTTCACCGTGGCCAGCGGCGGCATCCTGGCCACGAACAGCCAGTCAGAAAACCAGAACCGCTATTGCTGGACCATAGTCTACGCTTACTCGGGCAGCATCGTGGTGAAGAAGGGCGGACGCATCAATGTCCCCGCCGGGGGGTACTTTGAGCTGTATGCCAACAACGGAACCATCGACCTGAAGTCCGGCTCCACCGTCGCCTCCGAAAACCTGCTGGAGCTTTATACCAGCAACGGCAGCATCACCATCGGCGGCAAGGTGACCTCCTCCGAAACCTTGTACGTCCAGGGCGCCTGCGTCATCGCGGAGACCGGTTCTGTGATCAGCTCCGGATACTGCCAGTTCAGCGGACAGACGCAGAACTACGGCAAGATCACCCATACCGGCAGAAACCTGAACTTCAACGGCCGCCTGGAGAACTATGGCACCATCAAAATCACCCGGAGCGACAGCTCTTCCTCTTACTCTTCCGCAAGCAACACCGGCTACACCATCGTGAACGCAGAATCCGGCACCATTGAACTGGGCGAGGGCTGCACGCTCAGCGTCAACGGCACGGTGCTGCTGAACCAGGGCGCGATCCCCGGCATGGGCACCCTGTACATTCGCAATACCGAATCGGACTCCGAGTATCAAAACGGGATCGGGCGGATCGAGCAGGATACGAGTCGGAACTTCGGGCCTGATAACTACACCCGCAGCGCCTTTACCGCCGAGCCTGCCTCCACCATGACGGTCGTCACCTTCTGCGGCAAGTTCGTGAATGAAGGTTCCTACGCCATCACGGTCGTTGACCAGAACAACTGAACCCCGCGTCCTTCGGCTTTAAGCTGAAAGATTTCCCCCTCCGGCTCAAACGGGCCGGAGGGATTTTTGTACGCCCGGCGAGGGCACGTTCCAAAGGGCGAAGGTCCCGAAAACACCCGGCTGCGGGAAGGATACAGCAGGAAGCACCGGTCCTGCGCATGAAAAAACGCCCCCGGTCCGTACGATGCGGATCGGGGGCTGCCTTTCGTTTGACCGGCAAATCTCACAGCTTCGCTTTCAGCGCTCTCCGGGCCAGGAGGCCGCCCAGGAGGGTGACCGCCAGCTCGATCAGCACCGTGAACCACACGGGGCAGTACCCCGCAATGGCCAGCACCAGGAGCAGGATCTTCAGCACCAGGGCGGGGAGGAAGCAGAGCTTCCGGGTGTTCTTGCCGTTCAGCAGGGCTCCCAGGATCAGCAGGGCGCCCCGGCTGCCGCCGGGGGCGGTGGCGATCTCCGGTTCCTGACCGCAGCCGCCCAGGGCGGCGTACAGATCCGTCTCCCCGGCGGGGCCCCGATCCCCGTCCCCGGAGGCGTAAAGCAGCGTCTCCTCCGGGAAGCGCTTTTCCTCGGCTTCGGTCTGATCCTGGAATCGGTAGAGGCCGCAGGCGCGGATCCGGTCCTCCAGCTCGCCCTCCTCCGGTTCCGTCTGGTTCAGGCGGATGCAGCCGGCGTATTTGCCGTCGATCCCCACGTGGACGGTGTTCTCCCGATCCTTGAAGGGCACCAGGGGCAGACCGGCCCGCTGCATGAACTCCGCGCTGCCGCAGATGATCACCCGGCCCCGGATGCGGGCCAGGACGCCGAAGTCCCGCAGCTCCTGGTACCGCTCCAGCAGCTCGGGATCCGTGCGGTGACCCAGCAGCTCCGCCAGGGTGTCTCCCAGGTGGCTGGGGGAGCAGGACCAGGCGCAGGCGGCCAGCTCCAGCAGGGCGGCGGGAGGCACTTCCTTGGGCATGGCGCTCTGGATCACGGCGTCGCCCCGGACCAGGGTATCCGGCAGCCGGAAGCAGCAGAGCTTCGTCCCGCAGAGCCGGGAGAGGGAATCCCCGCTGAAGGTCGCCCCCTGCTCGCAGGCGTTCACGGAGGCGGAATAATCACACAGGCCGAAGGACCAGAACAGGGGGACGACGTTCCCCAGGGCCAGGAACATGGCGGCCCGCCGCAGGATCGCGGGGATGCTCGTTTTGGTGAGGAGCGCGGCCAGGATGACATACAGGGCGGCGAGGGCCAGAACGATGTAGGGCAGCCAGAGCTTCAGGAAGCGGCCCAGATCGTCTCCCGGGTCGGGATCCGGCTGAAACTCGCCGATCCGGTCCCCCAGGTCCGCCTGTTCCTTCCTGCGGGTGATGATCCGTACCCCCGCGCTGCGCCGCCATTCCAGCACCGGCAGGGTGATCCGGTACAGGATCATGGCCGCCGCTCCCGCGGCGGGCTTATTGGCGCAGAGGCAGAGGATGCAGGCCAGAGTAATGAGCAGAGGGTACCCCGGACGCTTGTTCCGGGTGAGCTCCCGCAGGATCGGCAGGGCCAGCGGATAGGCGGCGGCCAGGAAGGAGAGAATGCAGAGAATGAGCTTCAGCGTTGCCCCCATGGGGATCAGCTTGGAGCACGCCAGAAGCACGATGGCCAGGATGAGGGCCAGCGTCGGGATCGGCAGGGCGTTTTTGCGGAACATAGGCATCGTCCTTTCTCTTTATCCGCAGGGGCTTCAGGTCCCCAGCAGGAAGACCGAGGGGTCGCTCAGGAATGTGGAAAGACTGTAGTTGATGAGGATATCGTCAATGGCGTTGTCTTCCGCGTATTCCCGCACGCTCTTGCGGAAATACCGCAGATCCAGCACATGGATCTCGCTGTAATGGGAGAAGAAGAAGGGCAGCTCACAGTCGGAATAGGAATCCCGCAGCACCAGGAGTTTTCCGCCGGCCTGTCCGGTCTCGATCACCATCCGGGGGGTGTTGCCCCCGAAGAAATAGGCGTACTTGTCCTTGACGGCCAGCTTCTCCTCATCGTAGACGGGGGAGGGCTCCTCTCCGTCGTCCCGGTACACGGTCACGCCCTCCGGATCCACCCAGCGGCTGATGCTGTCCGGCTTCACCCAGCGGACGCCGGAGGAGGAATACACGGTGCCGTAGAACTTCTCCGTAACGGTCACCGGCTGAAAGCTCTCCTTCGGGGCCGGGGTCAGACCCATGGCCCGGGCGGCGGCGGCATAGCCGTAATAGGCGCCCAGTGTGGTCCAGTGGTGGTCCGTGCGGTAATAGATCTCCTCGTCCCGGTGCTCCGTGAGGGCGGAGAGTACGTCCGCCGCGGGGCACTCCGCCTCCCCATAGATCCGGCGGATCAGCGCCTCCTGGTCCGCGGTGTTTGCGTGGGCGGGGAGCCGGTCCTGCCAGACTGCGGCGGAGGAGGGGATCAGGGCCAGGAAGACCCGGGCCTTCGTTCCCTCCGCCAGGGTGTTCACCGCCCGGACGGCGGAAGCCGCGGCGGTTTCCTCCGGTTCGGAGAAGCGGGTGATGAGGGTATCCTCCCGGCAGAAGAACACGTTGTTGTTTTCCGTTTTTCCCAGGGCGCGCTCGGTCCGGGATTTCAGGCTGATCCAGCTGTCCCGCAGGGGGAACTGATCCGTGATGCAGTCCTCCACCCCCTGGGTAAAGGCGCCGGAGGCCAGGTCGGAGAGGCGGAAGCGGGGAGGCTGGGCCAGGACCCGGTTCTCCTGCTGGGAGAAGGTCCGGCGGGGAAGAACGATCAGCAGGACGAGCCCCAGGGCCAGGAACAGGAGGAAGGCCAGGATCTGCGTCAGATCGGTAAAACGTTTCATCCGGCGCACCTCCTAGAAGCGGAAATAGAGGAAGGGATTGTAGCTCCCGTCCACCAGATAGGCGGTGACCAGCACCAGGCAGCCCAGCATCAGGATCGGCGAGGCGCAGCCCCGGACCTTTTCCGGCAGCCGGTCAAAGATCCGCCGGGGCAGGGGGGTGGCGCACAGGGCCAGGATCACCAGGGTGGGAGCGAAGCTCCGGAGATAGTACAGGAAGACGGAGGAAACCAGGCCTTCTCCGCCGCCGAACAGGGCGGCCAGATACCCGGCGCACCGGCCCAGATCCTCCAGACTGAAGATCACCCAGCCGATCACCACCAGGATCAGAGCATAGAGGTGGGCGATCCACCGGGGGCCCCGGTCCAGCCGCCGGAGAAGGAAGGCCTTTTCCAGCATCAGGAGCAGGGCGTAATACAGTCCCCAGAGGAGATAGTTCCAGCTGGCCCCGTGCCAGATGCCCGTGAGGCACCAGACGATGAGCAGATTCAGCAGCTGCCGCCCCAGGCCCTTCCGGTTGCCTCCCAGAGGGATATACACATAGTCCCGGAACCAGGAGGAAAGGGTGATGTGCCAGCGGCGCCAGAAATCCGTGATGCTGTCCGCCAGATAGGGGTAGCGGAAGTTTTCGGGAAACTCGAAGCCCAGCATCCGCCCCAGGCCGATGGCCATATCCGAATAGCCGGAGAAATCAAAATAGATCTGGAAGGTGAAGGCGACGGCCCCCAGCCAGGCGTCCGCCACGGAGAGGGCGGAGGGATCCATGGCCTTGTACACGTCCCACAGGGCTCCGATGGCGTTGGCCAGAAGGACCTTTTTCCCCAGGCCCTGGATGAAGCGCCGCACGCCGGAGGCGAAGGAGGCCCGGGTGATCCGCCGGTCGGAGAGCTCCGCCGCGATATCCCGATACCGCACGATGGGCCCGGCGATGAGCTGGGGGAAGAGGGCGACGAAGGTGCCGAAGCGGATATAGTTCCTCTGAGGCTCCACCCGGCCCCGGTATACGTCGATGGGGTAGCTCATGGCCTGGAAGGTATAGAAGGAGATGCCGATGGGCAGCCGCAGCCCCAGGGGGGTCAGAAAGGCCAGGAAGGGGATCAGCCGCAGGTTCTCCGCGAGAAAATCATAGTATTTGAAGAAGAACAGCAGGGCCAGATTCAGCACGATGCAGAGGGTGAGCACGGTCCTGCTCTTCTCCCTCCGCCGGGCGATCACCAGGCCGGAGGCATAGTTCAGGGTGATGGAGAATACCATCAGAAGGATGTATACCGGCTCTCCCCAGCCGTAGAACACCAGGTTCACGATGAAGAGCCAGAGGTTGCGCCACCGGGCGGGGACCAGGAAATACACCGCCAGGGTCACCGGGAGATAGACGAACAGGAACAGCAGGCTGGAAAACAGCATTATTCTTCCTCTTCCTCCTCATCCGGCCGGAACGAGGACAGGGGGCTGGCGTCCGCCGCCTGGCGCAGGTCCGTGCTTTCCACGTGGGTGTAGATCTCCGTGGTGTTCAGGTGCTCATGGCCCAGCAGCTCCTGGAGGGTGCGCACGTCCACCCCGTTGTGGAGCATGAGGGTGGCTGCGGTATGCCGCAGCTTATGGGAGGAGAAGCCCTCCCGGCTCAGCCCCGCCTCCCCCAGATGCACCTTCACCAGCCGGTGGACGGTGCTCCGGGCGATGCGTTCTCCCCGTTCGGAGAGAAAGAGGGCGGTGGTGGCCGTCTCCTTGGGACGCAGGGCCAGGTAGGCGTCGATGGCCTCCCGGGTGCTGTCGTTCAGAAACACCACCCGTTCCTTGCCCCCCTTGCCCAGGACCCGGAGCTGGTCCCCGGTCACGTCGGAGAGG
>JAFZVM010000139.1 GCA_017617795.1 Oscillospiraceae bacterium | reverse complement strand
GGCGCCGCTTTGGGCTGCGGCCGCCGGGGCGGCGGAGGTATCGGCGGAGACCACGGTCCCGCAGCCGCTGAACAGGACGGCCGCCGTCAGGATCAGAGCGGCCAGGCTTCCTGCAAGGATTTTCTTTTTCATTGGAGCGTCCTCTCTTTCCACAAGTATTATAACTGATTTGTCTGTTCTGCGTAAGGCAGGATGGAAATTTCCAGATTGCCGTTTCGGATGCGCAGCTCGTCGATGAAGGCCTTTTCCTCCGCCGGATCCTTCATCCGGATCCGGTAGGACAGGCGGAACATGCTGCCCATGCCGGTGGTCTTCACGCCGCTGGGCTCCGCCTTGCTCAGATAGCGCCCGAAGGCTTCGTCGAAGGCGCCGGCGTACTCCAGGGTCTCCGGGACGGTGATGCGCAGGAGCTTGTCCTGAGCCCTGCCCCGGTGCTCGAAGAGGGAGACCCGGCTGAGAAGCAGGAACAGGAGGCCCAAGCCCAGCAGCAGGATGACGCCGTAGGCGAGGTAGCCCATGCCGAAGGCGATGCCGGAGCCCATGGCCGCCAGGATGGCGGCGATCTCGTCCGCGCTGCCCTGGGCGGAGCGGAAACGGATCAGACCGAAGGCCCCGCCGATGGCGACTCCCGCGCCGATGTTGCCGTTCACAAAGGTGATCACGGCGGCAACCACGAAGGGGATCAGGGCGCACACGGTGAAAAAGCGCTTCGTGGATCCCACCCGGAAGCTCATGATCCAGGAATAGAGCAGACCGGAAAGGAGGGCGGCGGCGGCCATCAGGAAGAACTGGGCCGGGGTCACCGCGGCGGAATAAATGGAATCGAACATCTTGCTTTCTCCTTTCTCATGCGGCGCCGAGCCAATGCGGCGCGGCGAAAATGATCGTGGTTTCGTTCTTTCTTGCCTGCTCCCGCTTCCAGGCTTCCCCGTATTTGGAGAAGCTGCTCTTGAAGATCCCCTCCCGGCTGAGGATCCCGGAGAGCCAGAGGGGCATGGCCCCCTGGACCTTGATCTCCAGGATGCTCCGGTCCTCATCCAGAAGGGAGATCCCCTCCATGGAATGGGTGAGATCCAGGTCCTCCGTCCGGTATCTGGGTTTTCGGTCGATGGTCAGCCGCAGGTCTCCGCCGGGCTGGAAGTAGGCCGTGCGGTCGTAGATGATGAGGCAGGCGGGCCGCAGGCCGGGGTAATGATCCCGGAAGTAGGCGAGCTCCCGGCCGATCTGTCCGTCTTCCGTGACCGCCTCCCCCGCGAAGAAGCGCTCCGCCCGGGGGATCGTGGTCTGGACCCGGCGCTTGTAGACGACGCCGTCGTATTTCCGCTTCAGCTCCAGATACACGGGGGAATCCGCCGCTGCCAGGCCGTAGGAGCGCAGGCGGAGCTTTTCCTTATATATGGGCTTTTCCAGGCTGGCCCGGATGAGCCGGGAGTCCGGGGTGTCGTAATAGAGGGATGCGATGGAGGTGAGGCCGAAGGCGTCGGCCTCCATATATCCCTCCAGCCGCTCCAGGAGCCGGTCCGTCTGGCTCCCGTCCAGCAGGTATTTCAGTTCGTACCGCTGCATCACGCTGATCGCCATGTCCTTCGCCTCCGTTCCTTTGATGGCCTGAGTGTAACCCGGAAAGATTGAGAGAGGATTGAAGCGGGACAAAAAAATCTTCAACATTATTTCAATGATCGGCGGTATAATGAAAGAAAAAACCGTTCCCGGCGGGGAACGGCCGAAAGCGGGGAACAGGGATGAAGATCCTGATCGTGGAGGACGAGGAAGGCCTGCGGGAGGCGCTGATCCGCACCCTCACGGGGGAAGGGTATCTGGCCGACGGCGCGGCGGACGGGGATGAGGGCTATCAGCTCATCTGCACCGGCCTGTATGATCTCGTCCTGCTGGACATCATGCTGCCGGTCTACGACGGGCTGGAGGTCCTGCGCCGGATCCGGAAGCAGGGCTTCCGGGTGCCGGTGATCATGCTCACCGCCCGCAGCACGCTGGAGGACAAGGTGGGGGGCATGGACCTGGGGGCGGACGACTATCTCACCAAGCCCTTTGCCATGCCGGAGCTGCTGGCGCGCATCCGCATGGTCTCCCGCCGGGGAGCGGGCTCTGCCGCCGATTCCCGCCTGAAGGCCGGGGACCTGTATCTGGACACCCAGACCTATACCCTGTCCTCGGCGTCCGGCAGCCGCAGCGTCCGCCTGGGGGCCAAGGAATATCAGCTCATGGAATACCTGATGCGCAACCCGGACCGGGTCCTTTCCCGGGAGCAGATCACCCAGCGGGTCTGGGGCTACGACGCGGACGCGGAGTACAACAACGTGGACGTCTACGTTTCCTTCCTGCGGAAGAAGATGAAATTCGTGCAGACCGGGGCCCGGATCACCGCGGTCCGGGGCGTGGGCTATGAACTGGAGGCGGAGGAATGATCGGCAGTCTGCGGCGTAAGGTCTTCTGGAGCATCCTCCTCAGCGCGGCGGGGGTGCTTCTGGCGATCCTTCTGGCGATCAACGTCCTGAAGCTGGCGCAGACGGCGTCCAAGGCGGAATCGATCCTGGATTCCGGCCGGATGCTGCTGGATCCGGAGAGCGGACCGGAGCGCGGGCGGGGGGATGAGCGGGACGGGAGGAACAAGTCCGAGCTGATCCGCTCCGTTTCCCAGGATGAGCTGGGGGCGGTGCTGCTGTCGGAGGATGGCGCGGTGACCGCCCGGATCGGCTGCTCGGAGCAGATGGACGGGGAGACCCTGGCCGCCGTCGCCGCCGCGGCCTTCGCGGATCCCGATGGAAAAGGCCGCGCCCTGGGCTGGATCTATCGGACCGTTTCCCGGGAGGAGGGATCCGGCGTCATCCTGCTGAACGCCGCCTCTCTGCGAAGGGAGATCCGGGATTCGGTCCTGCTCTCCCTGGCGGCCTTCGCCGCCGCCTGCTGCCTGTTCGCGCTGCTGGCCCGGCTTCTGACCCGGGCCATCGTCCGGCCGGTGGAGGAGAACATGCAGATGCAGAAGCGCTTCGTGGCGGATGCCAGCCATGAGCTGAAGACGCCTTTGACGGTCATCGACGCCAACGCCTCCGTCCTGGAGCAGACCGTGGGCCGGAGCAAATGGCTGGACTACATCAAGGAGCAGACGGAGCGGATGTCAGGGCTGGTGAACGAGCTGCTGCAGCTCTCCAACCTGGAGGAGGCCCGGGATAAGGGCGCACCCCAGCCCAGGGAGCGGTTCGACGCGGCGGAGGCGGTGATGGCCGCGGCGCTGCCCTTTGAGAGCGTGGCCTTCGAGCGGGGCGTGGGACTGGAGACGGATACGCCGGATGCCCTGGAGATGCTGGGGAACCGGAAGGAGCTGGAGCAGCTGGCGGCGATCCTCATCGACAACGCGGTGAAGCATGCCGCGGAGGGGGGAAGGGTACATGTTTCCCTGGGGAAGGCTCCGGCCCACGGCAGCCGGAAAGGGGCCCCTGAGCTGGAGCTGCGGGTGGCCAATCCCGGGGAGGAGATCCCGCCGGAGGCGCTGCCCCACCTGTTCGACCGCTTTTACCGGGTGGACGAATCCCGGGTCCATAAGGCCGGGAGCTACGGCCTGGGCCTGGCCATCGCCAAGGGCCTGGCGGAGAAAAACGGAGGCAGCATCACCGTCTCCTCCCAAAACGGGCTCACGGAGTTCACGCTGCTGCTGCCCCTGAACTGAAGAAAAACCGGGGGCGTTTTGCAACGCCCCCGCTATGCAAATCATCCCCGAAGGGGATACCACAATGCCGCCCATAGGGCGGTATATCATGCGGCGTTAGCCGCATTTCACTCCGCGAAGCGGGCAATTCATTGGGGATGCTGCATTTTGCAGCATCCCGATCTGTTATATCCCTTACCGCATATACAGGGGATGGGTGCCCCGGACGTCGCACCAGCGGCGGAGGATGCCGATGATGGATTCCACGCTCTCCTCCGTGCCCAGGAGGCCGCTGTCCAGGCCCAGATGATAGTACTTCTGGGCGCCGTATTCCCGCCCGGTATAGCGCTTGTAGTACTGGCCTCTGGCCCGGTCGGTGTTCTCCATCTCCCGCCTTGCTTCCTCTTCGTTCAGTCCGAACATGGCCATGGTCCGCTTGATGCGGATATCCGGCCGGGCATGGACGAAGATCCGGAAGCAGTTGGGATCGTCATACAGCACGTAGTCCGCGCAGCGGCCCAGGATGACGCAGCTCTCCCCGCCGGCTGCGATCTGCCGGATCGCGCTGGCCTGGGCCACGTAAAGCAGATCCTCCGGTGAGAGGGCGTCGGACATTTCGTAGATCGCGCTGCGCAGCTCGGAGAACGCCGCCCGCTCCCGGTGTCGGGACATTTCCCGCACCTTTTCCAGGGGGAGACCGCTCTGTTCGGCGGCCAGCTCGTCGATCTGCCCGTCGTAGAAGGTGATCCCCAGGCGCTCCGCCAGACGGCGGCCGATCTCCATGCCCCCGGAGCCGAATTCCCGCCCGATGGTGATGATGATCTTCGGATTGCCAGCCGTATCCGTCAGATAGCCCTGGGAGGCGGCTTCCAGCGCCCGTTCCACCCTGGTCTCCCGCTCCACAAATTGCAGCAGGGGCTTCTGGAAGGGTTTCTGGAGCAGCTTGAACACGAAGCCCACCAGCAGGGCGCAGATCACCGTGCCCTCCCGCACTCCCACCAGGCCGCGGAAATACAGGAGAGAGGCGACAGCGGAAAGAGCCACCACGGTGCAGTCGAATATCGTCTTCACGGTGCCCATGGCCAGACCGCTCTTCCGGGATATGGCCAGGCAGAGCCCTTCTCCCGGCATAGCCAGGATATTGGGAGAGAGATAGAGCATGACCCCCGCTGCCACAAGGGGGACGCTGATCAGCAGATAGATGAGCTGCAGGGGATAAGAGCCCGGGGCGGGGAGAAAGGACAGCATGCCGGAGGCCAGATTCACCAGCTGCCCGAAGAGCAGGGAAGCCACGATCTGCAGCAGCATGGCGGGTCTGAAATCCCGCCGCAGCACCAGGAACTCCGCCAGCAGATACAGGCAGAACACGGCGGTGGTGCAGTTGCCCAGGTTCACGAAGGACGGCGCGCCGGCGGAACTGCCGATCTGGTACAGTACGTTTCCCAGGGAGCTCACCGGGCTGACCCCCAGGGCGGACCGGGAGGAGAACACCACCCCGATGGCCATGAGATACAGGCCCAGAACGTAGATCAGCAGGCGCTTGGCCCAGAGCAGCTTGGGATCGGTATCAGTTTTCATGCGTCTCTCTCTTTCCCGCGCAGAGGTCGCCCGCCTGCGCCGTGTCTGTCATTCCCGTAAAAACCATTATAACAGATCGAAGCGCAAAATCATAGGATTTGTGATCAGAATACGACAACAGGCTTTCGCCCTCTTCTTCGTCCCCGCAGCGTCCAGGGTTCCCACCCTGAGGGAGCTTAACGACAAGCAGCGTTCAGACTCCTTCCCCGAGGGAGGTGGATTCGCCGCAGCGCGGCGAAGACGGAAGGAGTGTAACGAATTGCAGCTCTGACGACAGCGCATCTCTTCGTCCCTGCCGCGGGATCGCTCGCCGCGGGGCGTTTCTTTCCTTGCGCGAGGAAAGAAACCAAAGGCGCGCATGGGGGAACCTTCCGAAAGGTTCCCCCATGACCCCCTCCTCCCGGCCAAGGGGGAAACCGCGCGGCGGTTTCCCCCATTGGATCCTCCTTCCGGGGAACGGGAGTATACGGGGGATTTACGAAGGATGGGGGCAATTTAGTCTGAATACTCCGCGTTTGGACGATAGATCCTGCTTATCGTCTCTTCGTCCCCGCCGCGCGGGCTGCCTTCCCCTGGGGGAAGGTGTCAGACGCCGACTCCCGCAAGGCGGATGACGGATGAGGGGTCGCGCCCGCAGGCGCGGGATCCCCGTAAAAAACTCCGCATATCCCGTCCCATCCCACCGTGAAGCATGGACTTCGCGGTGGAGAGGAGGAATGACCGAACGCACGCGAGCATTCGCGGCTCTTACGGTATCCGCGGATGCGTTGCCCGTGAGATTTGCGACGACGAGGAAGCCTGTGAGGTCCATTCCGACGACGCCCCGCAGGGCAATTCACGACGTGCAGCGTCAATTCATGTTCCGAAGGAACAATTCACGCGCCGACAGGCGCAATTCATTTCATTATCGTTGCCTCGGAAAAGGAAATCGGGACGGTCCGAACGAACCGTCCCGATGATTTATCACTCCGTGTAGATGATCTCGCCGGTTTTCTGATCCCGCCGGTAGTGCTTCACGAAGTTGTACATGATGTCCCCGTAGCCGGGCCACAGGGAGTGCTGCAGGTACTCCGTCACGTTCAAGCCGATCATGGGCACGCCCTTGCCGTTCTTCAGGAGCCATTCCCCGTTGCGCCATTCTCCGTTGATCGTGGTGATCTGCAGGGAGTCGAAGGGCCGCCCGATGACGGGATAGGTCACGTAGTCGAAGTCCTCCGCCGGGGCGATGCCGTTGAAGCCGCAGTAGGTCTGGAGGAAGAAGCGGCCGCCGTCGTTCAGGTGGTTGTTCTCCGCGTCCCAGGCGGCGAAGTCATAGGTGGAGGTGATGAGCATGGCGGGGAGATCCAGCTTTTCGTACAGGGCCTTCGTCTCCTCCGTCAGCTGCTGCAGGGGCATGGCCATGGGAGCCGCGGCGGCGAAGACCTCCGGATGCTCGCCGATGCAGTTGTAGGTGGCCATGCCGCCCATGGAGTAGCCCGTGACCCAGACCCGCTCCGGGTCCAGGGCGGGATAGGTGTCCAGCATATATTTCACCAGCCTGGGCAGCACCTTCCCGGCGATGACGGTGATGCCGCTGTGCATGGGAGCCACGATGGCGAAGCCCTGCTGGCCGGCGGTGAGGAGGATGCCGGTCTCGTCCAGGAACATCAGATGGTCGTCCCCGCCGCCGTGGTTGGCCAGGAGCAGGGGCACGCTGCGGGCGGGGGCGGTGTTGTTCAGTACTTCCTGGGGCAGCACCTCATACCAGCAGTCCAGATAATCCCCGGGCTCGGCGAAGGGCAGGGAATTGGCCTCGCTCTTCACGTCGCTGAACCGCTCCTTGTCGTGCTTCAGGGTGACCTGCAGATCCCCCACCACGGTGCGGCCGTTGAAGATGGGGTTCCGGGGGGAGAGGGCGAAGCGGGTGATGGGCGGCGCGGGGACGTAGCCCTGGTAGCTGCCCGCGACCCGGGGCTCCAGGTACTTGGTCATCACGTTGGCGGAGCGCTGGATGAACATGAACATGCTGCGGAAGGCCTTTTCCATCCAGCCGCCCACGTCCCCCTTTTCGTCCCGGGCGGTGCGCACCTGCCGCAGAGGCACGGCCTGGTTGTAGAACCGGGAGATCCCCTCGCTGAGGGAATAGGCATTGGTCTTGTTGGCCCGGCGGAATTTCTGCACCGCCACGCCGCAGGGGTTCACCAGGAAGGCGGGGACGTACTGGCTCACCCTGGCGTCGTCCCGCATTTTTCCGCCGTAGGTGAAGAACCCGGCGACCCGACCGATGAGCTCGTCCCGGGACCCCGCCACGTAGTTCAGCATAAAATCGGCGCCCTTGCCCACGCCGAACATATAGGTCTTGCCGTAGCCGCCGCAGTATTCCGCCTCCGCGGGGACGCAGCGCTTCCCGTCGATCTCCACGAAGGCCTTCTGGCTGAACAGGGCGTTGATGAGGGGATAGCAGTGCTGCAGGTCATCCTCCCCGTAGCCCTCGGCCTTCTCCGGCATGATCATCAGGATGGTGCCGATGGCCTCGTCGATGATCCGGATGAGCCCCAGGCTCTCCAGATACGCTTTGGCGGCTTCCTTGGTCTCAAAGCGTCCGTCGGGGAAGAGAATGAAGGACGTGTTGTTCCGGGCGCCCGTCTCGCCGCCGTAGAGGTTGGGGGAACGGTAGACGTATACCAGCCCCTTGGGGAAGTCCTCCAGCTTGGGGTTCAGGATCTGGGGGAAGCGGGCGTTGTTGGCGATGGCGCTGGTGGCGGCCACGGCGTGCTCCCGCACCTCCTCCAGGGTCTCAAAGGTGGCCGGATTATCCTGCCTGTTCCAGTAGTTCAGCATGACAGCTCCTCCTTGATGCTTTTATTTTGGTTTTCCGATTAAGTACAGAGTACAGGGAAAAGGAGGAATTGTCAATCGCCGCGGCGCAGAGGAAAGGGGAGAGAAGCTCCCCGCCCTTCACCCTTCCTCCCGCTCCCCGGGGGCGTCCGGATCATATTCCAGAATGTCCCCCGGCTGGCAGCGCAGGGCGTCGCAGATGGCCTCCAGGGTGGAGAAGCGGATGGCGCTGATCTTGCCGGTCTTCATCTTCGACAGGTTGACGTTAGAAACGCCCACCCGGTCGGACAGCTCCTTCAGGCTGATCTTCCGGTCTGCCATGACCCGGTCCAGCCGCAGAATGATCTTTCCCATGGCGCCTCCTCAAAGGGTCTCGTCCGCTTCCCGCTGCAGCTCTTCGCCGTACCGGAAGATGAAGGACAGGAAGAACAGCACAAGGGCGGCGCCCAGGAACCAGAGGTCCACGTCAAAATTGTAGGCAACGGAGGCGATGCGGTCCATGTCCAGCAGCCGCTCCAGGTGGTAGGCCCGGGTCTCGAAGACCTCCGCCAGAACGCCGCCCATCTCCGCCACGCCGCCGCCGATGAGCACGGTCCAGGCCAGCTTGCGGATCTTGGCGGAAATGCCCCGGGCGAAGGGCTGCCCCGCCTTCATGGGCACCAGGATCTCCCGCAGGACCCGGATGCAGTACCAGGCCGCCGCGGAGATCAGGATCATGCAGATGAGGACGCAGACGATGCTGACCTTGAGGTTTCCTTCGTCCAGGTAGGCGGAGGCGTCCCCCGCCAGCTTCAGGGTGACGACCCCCAGCGTCAGGGAGGAGGCGTCGGCTACGATCTTTTGGCCCAGGATCAGGGTCAGCGGGATGAAGATGGCGGCTACGATCACACCGGCAAGGGCAAAGCCCTGCAGGATCTTCAGGATCCGGTCGATGATGGCGGCGCCTTTGGACAGTTTCGTGTTTTCCATGGTCATGATCTCCTCGATTTCGATAATTAATTAACGCTTATCGTTAATTTCTGAGGCGAGTATACCCCGTGAATTTGCGTTTGTCAAGTATAAATTTACGAAAAACATTAATTTTTTTATCCAAACCGGAAACAGGGCCGGACAGGGAGAACAAATCATTACGGTTATATGAAATCCGCCTTGAAACGATCACAG
Organism: Oscillospiraceae bacterium; assembly: GCA_017617795.1. GTDB lineage: Bacteria > Bacillota > Clostridia > Oscillospirales > Oscillospiraceae > UBA1774. The sequence continues at coordinate 258 of JAFZVM010000139.1, read as the reverse complement.
GATAATGCTACACTGTACCCGTAAGCGCCGCGGCCCGAAGGGTGCTGCGGGAGGAACGTTATGATTCATAAGGAGGTAGGAATTATGAAGCGAACGATCAGTCTGGTCCTGGCGCTTCTGCTGTTGCTTGCCATCTTTGCCGGCTGCAGCGGAAAGCCTGCGGAGGGCGGAGCAACGCCTGCCCCCGCCACCGCCGCCCCCGCGGCGACGGAGAAGCCTGCGGCGACGCAGAAGCCCGCCGCCACCGAAGCCCCCGCG